>CAYRFN010000031.1:0-32932 GCA_964423495.1 uncultured Desulfobacteraceae bacterium | reverse complement strand
TGATGTCCCTTCGGCCCTGCAGTTGACGTCTCGTTTTTGAAAAGAGAGCCCCATGTTCTGCCATGGCTAAACTGCAAATTTCTTAAAAGAGAGTCCCATGTCCTTCTAAATGCTAAGCCTTTTGAACGTTACCAAAATATTTGTAAAAAGTTGTTTTTCTATCAACAGGCCTTATTATTCTAATGCTTGAGATAATTATTTCAAGTGTGACAAAATTTTTTATCTTGTTTTTTTGTAAAGGTACCTTGTCTCGGCATAATCCGTTTCGCCCAAAAACAAGATAGAATTTTGATGAAAGAGATGAGAAGGAGAGACTGGGCAGGTATGTCTCCAAAACGGGCATAAAAAGTCAAGGGGGACTCGGGTAAGTCAATAGAAACTTGGAGACAATCTTGAGTAAAGAGAGTGCTCAACGCTACGATTTCACCTTGCGGTGCAATGTATGAGCTAAAACCGGTGTTTGCGGCACGTATCATCGGCCTCCTATTTTCCACGGCACGAAAGACAGCCATACTAAAATGCTGGTAAGGTGCACTTGTCATCCCGAACCACGCATCGTTTGTGAGATTAACTAAAATATTAGCTCCTCTTCTTACATGAGTTCGCGCCAGTTCTGGGAAAATAGATTCGAAGCAAATAAGAGTTCCAAAAGAAAATTTATCATTGTTCAATGGCATTATCTTATCGCCTTTCTCAAAATCGCCAGCTGCGGGTACAAGACGATCGACAAAAAAAAGTAATCTTTTGAGTGGAACGTATTCACCAAATGGCACAAGGTGGACTTTATCGTAATACTGTAGTGGTTGGTTCTTGGGTGTAATTAGATAAGTACGGTTATAATATTTTGTCATCCCTCCAATCCGTTCATAAGCAGGGCTACCAAAGATAAGGATTGCCCCTAATTCCTTAGCAAGGGAAGATACCTTTGGTGATAATTCCGCATTATTTTGGAAAAAAAAGGGTAACGCAGTTTCGGGCCATACAATCAGTTCAGGTTTGAAGTCATAGGCTTTGCGGGTGAGCCTTTGGTAAGTTGAAATTGTCTTACTTTGAAAAGCTGGGTCCCATTTAATTGATTGATCAATGTTTGCCTGGATAACCGCTGCCTTGATATATTGACGGGATTCCTTTTTTTGCTGGTCCTCTGATAGACGATAGTGACCGTATGCCAATATCCCTCCTGTTAGGAGTGCGACAGTAATAATTTCCCATTTGAGAAAGACATTGGTTTTATTGTTATGCTTGAAGAAGATGTGGAAGAAGAGCACATTAAAAAGAATAATAAGAAAAGAGAGGCCATATACTCCACAAATATCTGCGATTTGGATGAGATGCAGATGTTTATATTGTGTGTATCCCAAAAGGCACCAGGGGAAGCCTGTTAAAAGGTTGGCTCTTAAATATTCGAGGCCAACCCAGAGGCTAGCAGAGAATATCAGGACAAATCGGGAGCCATTAAGAAAGGTCGTTATACTGGAGTAAAAGGCAAGATAAAGGGCTAAATAAAGACATAAGAGAAGAAAGGGCCCAAGGCTTACAAAAGGGTTGAGATTACCATAATGCTCAAGGACCACCACAATCCAATAAATGAGAGTAATATAATGGGCTATGCCTGCTATAAACCCCAATTTGAAGGCTCGAAAAGGCGATTCATTATCAAGGCTTTTTAAAAGCGGCACTAAAGCAAACCATGCTATCCAGCTCAATCTTCCAGGCGGGAAAGATGCTGTCAACATCAGGCCCGAAAGTATGGCAAGCAACCATTTACGGATGGAAAGGACTGCCTGTTTCTCTACTAAAGTATAATGATTGTTTTTCGCAGTACTCATAGATTTGGACCTTTAATCTGGCATGGTATGTAGTGTCTCGTATCATAAATTTCTATAATAAAATCAATTTTTTGGAACCGTTTTAGGATCTTTCAGAAGATGCGCAATCCCGCTGAAGCGGGATTTGTTGAACACCCCAATGGTCCAGCCTTTGGTGGGATTCAGACGGCACGGTTAAGACAGATAAAGCAATCTTTGTCTTATGGGGCTTGCCCATGAACCATTTAAGGGCTGGGCCGCTATTCCAAAGGGCTATGGCCAGACTTTGAGGCTCTTCTGAAAGACTCCAAAATGACCGGTAAGACCTATACAATGCTCTGTTTTATTAAATCAACATTCTTATGGTACAGGATAGTAGTCAGTAATTTCGGTTTATGATGAAGTCAAGGTTGAACGTCTTTCTCTTCTTTTGAGGTACTGGGAGGGGCTTTAATTTTGACTAGGACATTGTCGATCCTGCGTTGGTCTGCCTTTTTGATGATAATTTCCAGATCCTCAAATGAAATTTTTTCATTTACCTCAGGGATCCTTCCCAGAAGATCTATAATAAATCCGCCAAAAGATTCAAAGCCTCCTTTTGGCAGTTGAATATTGAAGTGTTCTTCCAGTTTTTCGACCCCTAAGCGTGCGTCCACGAGGACGGATTTATCATCAATGATCGTCAGCAGAGGTTTTTCATTATCATGCTCGTCATGAATTTCTCCAACAATTTCTTCAAGTATATCCTCTATAGTTATTATACCAGCCGTACCCCCATACTCGTCTGTAACTATGCTCAGATGAGTATTTTTTTCTTTCAAATCCTTTAATAACTCACTGATCTTTTGGGTTTCAGGCACAAAATAAGGTTTTCTTAGGATGTCTAAAGGGATCTTAGAAGCAGGATCCCCACCCCATAACTTCAGAAGATCCTTAGCATGAAGGATGCCAATGATATTATCCATGTTATCGTCATGTATAGGGATTCTTGTGTGACCACAATCGGTGACAAGCTTGATAATTTCACCTAGTGTAGAATTAACCTGAGCTGAAGAAATTTCTGTTCGAGGAATCATGATCGAATAGGCCCTGGTCTGTTTTAAGTCAAGCACGCCGTTAACCATATGAGATTCTTCATTGCTGATAAGACCTTTAGCTTGGCCTTCATCCATTAGGTCATGAATCTCTTCCGCTAGGTCGTTACTGCTTCCTAAGCGGGTCTTTTTCTTGATCAAGGATTTGATTAGGGCAAAAAGGCCCTTTTCCGAATCATTTTCCAAAAATTTGGTTTTTCTCCTGTTCTGTTTGCTTTAATCCTAAGATAGAGGTAAAAATCACCTTTTGAAAGCTGCAGTCGAAAGCTATTAGTATCTTAGGAGTAAAATTTTTTCCATGTTTCCGGCTAATCAGGATAAAGAAATTTTATTTTTATGTAGATTCAATGTCAAGATGTTTACAGTATCAATTCTCCAGAATCCTAAATATCTCTTGACTGCGGCAGAAGAATGTAGTATAATATTTGTATGAAGGCCTAAATAATTTGGAATCCTTAGCGGGCATAGCTCAGCTGGTAGAGTACAAGCTTCCCAAGCTTGGTGTCGCGGGTTCGATCCCCGTTGCCCGCTCCATTCCATGGATTTAGGTGTGGCCTGACACCCTTTTTGAGGTTGTTGACCAGATTTTGGTGTTGGTCAACATACTTTGAATTGCGGACTTGGCGTTGGTTTTTGTATTCTCTTTAAGGATTTTACTTAAGAAACGCTTAACATTTTGTCTGCAATCATGAAGTGGGCCAAAAAGCCCGCTTTTTTATTTTTCAGAATTTAATATGAATTTCGTATATGTTAGATAAAACCGATTTAGTTATTAGAGAGGTAACTAAGCTCATAGAGCCCATTCTTGATGACATGGGCTTTGATCTCATAGATATTGAATATCTTTTTAGGCGGGCCCTAAGGATATATATAGATAAGGAGGGTGGCATTACGCTTGATGATTGTGCTCGGGTGAGTAAGGAAATCGGTGACTTGATAGATGTAAAAGATATCTTTCTGCATGAATATGTCTTAGAGGTTTCGTCACCTGGAATTAATAGGAGACTTAAAAGAGAAAATGATTTTTTGCAGGCTGTTGGAAGTAAGGTAAAGGTCAAGATGCTTGTTCCAGTTAATAGGCGACGAAATTTTACTGGCTACTTACGGGATTTTCGGGATGGGGCATTGTATGTTGATATGGGCAATGATCTTGTTTGCTTGTCCCTTAAAAATGTAGAAAAGGCAAATTTAGTTTACGAGTTTGAGCATTGAAAATTAGTAATGTTAAAAAGTTTTGCACTTTGGCTTTGAAAGGACATATCTATATTTAAAAACACCAGATAAGGTAATCGAGTTGTAGTAACTTGTTTGATCCAAACAAGATGCCAAGATTTATAAAGTTTATCAATAAAATAAGCATTTGATGGAGTAAAGTGATATGGGTTCAGATTTGATAAAAATGATTGACCAAGTGAGCCGTGAAAAAGGAGTAGAGCGAGAGGTTTTAATTAAGGCCCTTGAGGAAGCGGTGAAGGCTGCAGCCAGGAAAAAGTATGGCCCGGATTATGATCTGGAAGTCAGTTATAATAAAGAACTAGGGGAGATTGAGGTCTTCGAATTTAAAGAAGTGGTTGAAAATGTTTCTAACGAGCGTCTTCAGATATCTCGCGAGGATGCTTATGAGTTGGATCCTGAATCTGAGTTGGGGGATAGCCTTGGGATAAGGGTTGAAACAGAGACATTCGGAAGAATCGCTGCACAATCAGCCAAACAGGTTGTCATGCAGCGTTTCAAAGAGGCCGAAAGAGATATTGTCTACGATGATTTCAAAGATAGGCGGGGAGAAATCATTAATGGGATTGTGCAACGGTTCGATAGGGGCTCAATTATTGTAGATCTTGGCAGAACGGAAGGTTTGCTGCCGGCTAAAGAACAGGTTCAAAATGAAACTTACAAGCAGGGAGATCGTATAAGGGCTTTCATCTTGGACATAAAACAGTTTAGTCGGGGACCACAGATACTGCTTTCTCGAACTCACCCGAATTTTGTGTCAGCCCTTTTTGAGAATGAAGTCCCTGAGATTTCTGAGGGTATTGTTCAGATTATGCAGGTCGCAAGAGAGCCGGGCAAGAGGACCAAGATTGCAGTTGCGTCTAAGGATGGTGATGTAGATCCGGTAGGTGCATGTGTGGGTATGAAAGGTAGAAGGGTCCAAGCAGTAGTTCAAGAATTGCGTGGTGAGAAAATAGATATTGTTACCTGGGATCCTGATGTTGCCAAATTTATATGTAATGCCCTCTCACCCGCTGAAATCACAAGGGTAATAGTTGACGAAGACAATAGCTCCATGGAAGTAGTGGTCCCTGACGACCAGTTGTCCCTTGCTATTGGCAAGAGGGGGCAGAATGTGCGTTTAGCCTCCAGACTAAGCGGATGGAGCTTAGATGTGATTAGTGAAACCAATTATAACCAATCCTTAAGAGATGGGTATAAGTCTTTGCTTGATTTGCAAGGAGTGGGACCAAAACGAGCTTCTGATCTCTATGAGAAGGGTTTCAGGTCCGCTAAAGATGTGGCTTCGGCAACGGTTGAAGATTTGCTTTCCGTTGAAGGAATGACTGAGAAAAGGGCATCGAGGCTTATTGAGGATACAAAAAGATACACCAGCAGAGAAACAAACACTTTAGATGTGTCTGAAGATTTAAAAATTGAGGAACCCTCAGATGGGGACGTTGATGAAACTATTAGAAGACTTTATTAGTTTTTAGGGGGATGTATGGCTAAGGTCAGAGTATATGAACTTGCTAGAGAGCTCAATATTGAGAGCAAGGAGTTAGTGGAGAAGCTCGTAGCAGGCGGTATGAGTGTCAAAAACTATATGAGTGCATTGGACGAAGAAACGGTTGCTAAAGCCAAGAAAATTGTCTCTGGTAAGGTATCGGAAATTATTGAAGAGAAGCGGATAAAGCCCACTGTTATTCGTAGGCGGAAGAAAATAAAAGTTGATCAGGAAATCGCAACGGCTAAAGTGGAAGAAAAAGCCGAGGAAGAAAAGGCAGAGACTCTGGAGCAAGAATTGCTCTTGGGAGAAAAAAAGGTTCAGGAAGGGGCAGTTGAAGATATGGAGGCACTAAAGGAGACACAAAAAGAGCTCACACCGTCTGATATTCCACCAAAGGTTGAAAAGAAAGAAAGAGCCTCGGAAGAAGTTTCGCATGTGGAGCGGATTGAAAAAGAGGAAGAGACGAAAATTCATGTTAAAACAGTGGCCAAGAAGACCAAAACCAAGTTCAAAAAGGCGAAAAAGAGTAAGGTTGGCCAGCCTGCGAGGATAATTAAACTTCCAGAGGAAGCCCCTTTAAAGAATGCTTTTGGAGAAAAAGTTGATGGGAAGGTGATTGAGTTTCGTCCAAGAAAACCGGAACCCTCAGAGTGGATTGAGACGGTGATAGAAAAAGGCGAAAAGTCAGAAAAGTCAAAACCTGAAAAAACGAAGAGGAGTAAAAGAAAAGCAGAAATAGAAGATGATATACCCAGACGCGCTCTTCGTTATCGAAAAAAGGCAATATATGAGAGGAGTGATCTATACGAAGGCCATGTTCTTACGCCAAAGAGAAAAAAGTTTGGAAAAAAACCCGAAGCTGCTATCAAGAAAGGTAAACAGACTGAAATTACCATTCCCAAGGCTATCAAAAGAAGAATAAAGGCTCAAGAATTCGTAACAGTCGCCGAGTTGGCCAAGGCCATGGGAGCAAAAGCAACGGATCTGGTTCAGAAATTAATGGGCCTTGGCGTCGTGGCCAACATTAATATGGCCATAGATTTCGAGACCGCATCGGTTGTGGCTGATGACCTTGGTTATGAACTGGAATTAGATACCTTTGAGGAAGGGTATCTTATCTCAGAGACTGAGGATCGCCCTGAAGATCTGGAACCAAGGCCACCTGTTGTGACTATTATGGGACAAGTGGATCATGGAAAGACTTCATTGCTTGATTATATAAGGAAATCTAACATTATTGGAGGTGAGGCGGGAGGCATTACGCAGCATATTGGCGCTTATTACGTCAAGATTAAAGGAGGAGACATAGTCTTCCTTGATACCCCAGGTCATGAGGCATTTACAGCAATGCGGGCAAGGGGTGCAAAGGTCACGGATCTCATCGTGTTGGTCGTGGCTGCCGACGATGGGACAATGTCTCAGACGAGAGAAGCCATTAATCATGCACGTGCGGCCAACATTCCTATCGTTGTGGCTATTAATAAGATTGATAAAGCCGAAGCTGATCCCGAAAAAGTTAAAAGAGAATTGGCCGAGTTGGACCTTGCTCCTGAAGAGTGGAGTGGTGAGACCATTTATGGACACATTTCGGCCAAGACAGGGCAGGGTGTTGATGAGTTGTTGGGACTTATCTTGCTTCAGTCTGAAATACTTGAGTTGAAAGGGAATCCCAAAAAAGAGGCGAGAGGGACAGTCATTGAGGCAAATTTGGACAAAAATAAAGGTCCTGTGGCTACGGTCCTCGTTAAGAACGGTACGCTTAAGCAAGGCGATCACTTTATTTGCGGGGATCATTATGGTCGAGTTAGGGCCATGCTAAATCATCAGGGAAAGAAAATGAAATTTGCAGGTCCTTCTGTTCCTGTGGAAATATACGGTATATCGGGTGTTCCGATGGCAGGAGATGAATTCATAGTTGTTAAAGACGAAAAAACGGCAAGACAAGTTATTGAAAACCGTAGGATCAAGAGTAAGAAGCCTGAAACATTAAAGAGAGGTTTAGTTAGTCTTGATGACCTATTTGAAAGGATGAAGGAGGGCGAGGTAAAAGAGCTCAACATTATTCTTAAGACCGATGTACAAGGTTCACTTGAAGCACTTACAGACTCACTGATAAAGCAAAGCACAGAGGAGGTTAAACTTAAAATAATCCATTCGGCCACGGGAACTATTACAGAGTCAGATGTCATGCTTGCTTCGGCCTCAGAGGCAATTATTATCGGTTTTAATGTGAGAGCAAACCCGCGTGTTTCTAAGATAGCAGAAAAAGAAAAAGTGGATGTTCGATACTACGATGTGATTTATAAAGTTATCAAGGATATTCGATTGGCGATGACCGGTCTCTTAGAACCTATTTATAAAGAACATGTCACTGGGCGAGCTGATATTAAAGAGGTATTTCACATTTCTAAGGTAGGTTCCGTTGCCGGTTGTTATGTCACAGATGGTTATGTTGAGAGGAATGCGAATGTAAGGATCCTGCGTGACGATGTGGTTGTTATTGACGACAAGATTGCTTCACTCAAGCGTTTTAAAGAACAGGTTAAAGAGGTGCAATCTGGGTATGAATGTGGTATTGGCCTGGAGAAATTCCAAGATTTTAAGCCTGGCGACGTGCTTGAGTTTTACAAGGTGGAGGAAGTAGAAGCGGAGCTATAGAAAATGGTTGTGGGAACTCTGAAAATAGAATTTCGTTTATCCGATAACCGATCTCTAAAGGGAAAGAGAAAAATTATCAGGAGCATGATAGACAAGGTTAGGAATAGGTTCAACATGTCTGTTGCAGAAGTCGGATCCAATGATAGATGGCAGAAGATTGAATTAGGGATTAGTACAATTGGAAATGATAGACGACATATTGATTCGTCTTTGAATCATGTACTTAGATTCCTTGACACACTTTGCCTTGCTCAGATTGTGAATACTGAGATGGAGATTTTCAATTTATGATGAGGATTCATTTATAGTAGAAAGGCGGAAATGTTAGCTGGGAAGCGAGCAGTAAGGGTTGGTGATCAGATCTTAAAGGAGATTGCTCTTCTTCTTTTAGAAAAGGTGAAAGATCCAAGGATACAAGGTGTTACGATAACTGGTATCCATTTAAGCAATAATCTCAAACAGGCCAAGGTTTACTATAGTGTAATAGGTGAGAAGGAACAGATTGAAAAGGCTCAAGAAGGCCTGAACAGTGCCAAAGGCTTTATAAAAAGGGAAATCGGATTAGGATTGCAATTGAGATATGTGCCCGAAATCATTTTTCTGCATGATCCATCTCTTGAAAACGGAAGTCATATGGAGAGGCTTTTTGAAGAAATTGGGAAGGAAGAGACAGGATCTGAAGCAATATTGAACCAAGTAGCCACTGTATTAAAGGAAGGAAAGCAATTTCTGCTTATGACCCATAATGATCCTGATTTTGACGGCATTGGCTCTATGCTTGCCCTTGGAAAGGTATTATTGAATGCGGGAAAAGATGTTGTTGTTTTAAGTGAAGATCCAGTGCCTGCTCCATTTAATCTTTTGAAAGGGAGCAACATGATTGTCCAAGGTTTTGATGAAAAAATGGATTTTGATACTGTTGTGTTATTGGATTGTGGTGATCTAAAAAGGCTAAATGTTTGCCATGATTTTTTTGAAGGACGTAAATTTTTAATAAATATTGACCACCACGAGACCAATGATTTTTTTGGGAATTTGAATTTAGTTGATTCAAACAGTTCCTCAACTGGTGAATTGGTGTTTAGAGTTATAATAAAAGCAGACCTTCCTATTGACTCTGAGGTAGCTGAGAACATATTTGCTGCAATTCATGCTGATACAGGTTCCTTCAGCTATGAAAATACAACATCAGCATCCTTTAAAATTGCCGCAAAGATGATGGAATATGGTGTCAAACCTTGGGAGGTATCCCGGAAGGTTATGGGTGGTTACAGTCTCTCACGGTTAAGATTGTTGGAGATGGCCCTCGGTAATATTGAATTCCACCATGAAGGGAAGATTGGGATGATGGTGCTTTCGTTGGAGATGTTAAAAAAAGCTCAGGCAAATAAGGTGGATAGTGAAAGATTTGTGAATTATCCAAGATTTGTTTATGGTGTAGTAATAGCTGTTTTGATTCGTCAAACTGATGAAAATAATTACAAATTCAGTTTGCGGTCTAATAGCAATGTGAATGTGGCTGAATTGGCATCTAAGTTTGGAGGCGGAGGGCACGCCAGAGCAGCCGGGTTTGAGTCTCATGGATCGCTCGAGACTTTGAAAAAAAATTTTTTGAAAGAAGCTTCTAAACTTATCGATGGAATATCCAATTGATGGAATACTTTTAGTTGATAAAGACGAAGGTGAAACATCCTATGACGTGGTCAAGAAAGTGAAGGCCTTCTTAGGCGGAGGGAAGGTTCAAAAAGTCGGTCATGCAGGTACATTAGATCCATTTGCCACCGGGTTGCTAATTATTCTATTGGGACAGGGGACCAAGCTTTCACGACATATAATGTCAGGAGATAAAGTCTATTTAGCAACTATGAGACTGGGAGTTGAAACAGATACATTGGATCTGACAGGTAGAGTCGTTCGGACCAGTAACGTGCCTGACTTAAAACAGGAATGCATCCAAGACAAGGCAAAAAGTTTTTTAGGAGTTATCGAGCAGATGCCACCGATTTATTCTGCAGTCAAATATAAGGGCAGGCGGTCTTATAGGTTAGCACGAAAAGGCGTGGAGGTGGATCTTAAAAAGAAGAAGGTTACCATTCATTCAATTCGGATTCATTCAGTGGACTTGCCGGATGTCACCATGGAGGTCAAGTGTTCCAGCGGAACCTATATAAGGAAGCTGGCGGCCGACTTCGGCAGAGAACTTAGGTCTGTTAGTCATCTCAAATCTTTGAGAAGATTAGTAAGCGGTTCTTTCGAGGTACAAAATACCCTGAGATCCAGAGAGATTTCAAACAAACACACTCCCAGTGTGTTAATGGATAAAGTGATCCCTTTAAGCGCTGCTCTACCTGAGATGACGGAAATAGAGATTGGAGATTGCCTTGCTACGAAGGTTAGACACGGCTATCAACCAACCTGGGAAGAATTGTCCAAGAGTTTAACTTTGGTTGACCATCAGCCAAGAATTGTTTGTGGCGTGGAGAATTGTAAGGACGGATATATTAAACTTATAAGAGATGGTAAACTCGTTGCTATCATGAAAGGTGATAAAATTGATGGGACTGGTCGTTACAAGGCAAAAATTGAGAGAGTATTTTCATTTTCTTAAAAACTATAGTTTAGTTTAAACGAAAATATTAGAATTTATTAGGAGGTAAGAAAAAGTGGTTTTGACAGCGGAATTAAAAAAAGAAATTATTGATCGTTTCAAGCTTCATGAAAAAGATACAGGTTCACCTGAGGTTCAGATTGCTCTACTTAGTAGTAGGATTAAATACCTTACTGGTCATTTTGAAATACACAAGAAGGATAATCATTCCCGTCGAGGTTTATTGAAACTTGTTGGACAAAGGAGGAGGCTACTCAATTACTTGAAGAAGAAGGATACAGAGAAATATCGAGCCATCATAAAACAACTCGGCATTCGGAAGTAGGACAGTGAATAAATTTAGGATTGCCGATTGTTACTTAGAAGGAAGATTTAAATCGGAAATTGGAAAATATGAAAGGAAGGTAAGATAATGGTTAAGAAATTTACAATTGAGATTAATGGTCAGCCTTTGCATATGGAGACAGGTCGCATAGCAACCCAGGCAAATGGGTCAGTTGTTGTAACTTTTGGGGAGACTGTTGTGCTGGTGACTGCCGTGTCCACAGATGAGGTTCGAGAAGGAATCGACTTCCTTCCTTTGACCGTTGAGTATCAGGAGATGTCATATGCTGGCGGTCAAATTCCTGGAAATTTTTTTCGTAGGAATATGGGGAGACCAGGTGAGAAAGAGACCCTGGCTTCCCGATTGATAGATAGACCATTGAGACCATTTTTCCCTGAAAATTACCACTATGAGACTCAGGTGATTGCAACCGTGCTCTCAACCGATAAAGAAAATGAAGCGGATACGTTAGCAATTATTGGCGCTTCAGCTGCGCTTGAATTATCGGATATTCCATTTTTAGGGCCTATAGCCGGAGTTCGTGTGGGAAGAGTTGCAGGGAACTTTATAACCAATCCCACGTTAAGCCAGCAGGAGGAAAGTGATATCAACTTGATAGTTGCAGGCAATCGTTACGGGGTTGTTATGGTTGAGGGTGGAGGCCTTTTTGTTTCTGAGTCAGAGATGGTCGAAGCTATCTTTTACGGCCAGGAAGCCCTTCAGCCTATGCTTGATATGCAGGAAGAGCTTAAAATCGGAATTAGTAAACCAAAAAGAACGATTTCGGCTGCACCGATTGACGAAGATTTTCATAGGAAGATTGCTGAGATAGGGACACCCTTGATTAGTGAGGTTATTATCACATCCGAAAAAATGTTGAGACAGCAGAAGGTAAAAGAAGCGCTGGATTCAATCCAGGGCTCCCTGCCTGAGACGTATGAAGGAAGGGAGGCAGAGGTCAAAGAAGCGGTATATGCTCTGGAAAGGAAGATGGTCCGTCAGATGATTTTAGAAGAGGGGAAAAGGATTGATGGACGTTCCTTTACAGAGGTCAGACCCATAGAATGTTTAGTTGGTATTTTACCGCGTGTGCATGGATCAGCCCTATTTACCCGCGGCGAGACCCAGGCAATGGTTTTGACCACCTTGGGAAATGAGAGAGATGAACAGAGGATAGAATCCATTTATGGAGAGCATTTCAGGTCTTTTATACTTCATTATAATTTCCCCCCATACAGTGTGGGCGAGGCTAAAAGACTTGGCGGACCTGGACGAAGGGAGATAGGCCATGGAGAACTTGCCAGGCGAGCTTTATTACCTGTGATGCCCAAGAAAGAGGATTTTGAGTACTGCATCCGTGTTGTTTCGGAGATCCTTGAATCCAATGGCTCTTCCTCTATGGCAAGTGTTTGTGGTGGATGCCTTTCCCTTATGGATGCCGGTGTGCCTATCAAAGAGCCAGTTGCAGGTATAGCCATGGGGCTTGTATCAGATGGAAATCAAATGGCTGTGCTTACCGATATTATTGGAGATGAAGATCATTACGGAGATATGGATTTTAAAGTAACTGGCACACGTAGTGGGATTACAGCGATGCAGATGGACATAAAAATCGATGGGCTTACTAGGGAAGTGATGCAAAAGGCCCTTGAACAGGCAAAAGAAGCTCGGCTCTTTATCCTGGAGAAGATGAATGAGGCTATTTCTAAGCCGAGGAAGCAGGTCTCTAAGTATGCGCCTGCTATTACCACGATCCAGATTAAACCAGAAAAGGTCAGACTTCTTATTGGCCCTGGAGGAAAGACGATCAAGGAAATCACGAATGGCTCCGGGGCTAAAATTGATGTGGATGATGAAGGAAAAGTCACCATTTTTTCTCTTGACAGGGAAAGTGTCGAAACTGCCGTAAAAATGATTAAAGAAATCGTTCAGGAGGCGGAGGTTGACAAGCTCTACATGGGGAAAGTCGTGAAAATCATGGATTTCGGTGCATTTGTAGAAATTTTCCCTGGTACAGACGGTCTGGTTCACATATCCCAGTTAGAGCGGAAAAGGGTCGACAAGGTTTCGGATGTACTCAAAGAAGGCGACGAAGTTCTTGTGAAGGTTTTGGGTGTAGATGAGAATGGTAAGATTCGTCTTTCACGCAAGGCCGCACTTGACGAAAATCTAGACAATGTATCGTAAGACAGTTTTGAAAAACGGTGTTAGAATAATTTCGGAACACTTGGATTATATGCGATCCGTTTCCCTTGGAATCTGGGTAAATGCTGGTTCTCGTGATGAGGATAGCTCAGAAAACGGAATTTCCCATTTTATCGAACACATGAGTTTTAAGGGAACGAAAAGTCGTAACAGCTTTCAGATTGCGAAAGAGCTGGACGCCATAGGAGGCCAATCAAATGCATTCACGGGAAAGGAAAATACCTGCTTTCATGGTAGAGTTCTTGGCAAACACTTTAAATTTTTTGCAAATATTCTTTCTGATATTTCCTTAAATTCAATCTTTGAACCTTATGATTTAGAACTTGAAAGACAGGTGATCCTGAAGGAGATTAGCATGGTGGAAGATATGCCTGATGATAATATCCATGTGCTTTTCAATCGCCTTTTCTGGGTTGATCATCCTCTCGGTATGCCCATTTTAGGAACAGGGAAAACTGTGTCTTCTATAGGGAGAGAAACTATCCAGAGACACATTAATAAATTTTATGTGCCGGAAAGGATAATTGTAGTAGCGTCAGGAGATGTAAATCATCAATCGATGGTTTCCTTATTTAAACCATTTTTTGAGCCCATTTCAGTTGGAGGTGACTTGAATTCTGAAAGGAATGCCCCCCATTCCAAAGCGTGTGTTTCAATTCATTTCAAAGATCTGGAACAGGTCCATATTTGCTTAGGAGGAGAGTGTCCTTCAAATACAAGTGAAAGCAGATTTGCATGTGCAATTCTTAATACGATTCTCGGAGGCACCATGAGTTCTCGTCTGTTTCAGGAAGTCAGGGAAAACAGGGGACTGGCCTATTCAATCTATTCTTTTCTTTCTCTGTATTTTGATGCCGGCCTTTTTGGGATTTATGTAGCAACAGATCATAATAAGGTGAATTCTGTACTTGAAACCATTCAGACTGAAATAATTAAGATCAGAAAATGTGAATTAAACGAGTCGGATTTATCAGCGGCCAAAGAGTATCTGAAGGGTGGTATATATTTGGCGTCCGAAAGCGGTGATAACCGAATGATGCGCATTGCAAAAGACGAAATTATTTTCGGGAGATACGTGACTTATGAGGAATTGGTATCAAGATTGGAGTCGGTAACAGTTGATGAAGTAATTGAAGTTGCTAGGGGCATATTCCGAGAAGATCGATTTTCTCTCGTTACGCTTGGCCCGTTTAAAGAAGAGGATCTGGATAGAGGGACCCTTCTATTAAGTTAGGATTCCTTATTGCAACAGTTCGTTAGGTCATGGATAAGATAGTTGTTAAGATCAAACGCGTTCGAGATAATAAATGTCTTCCTTTGCCAATCTATAAGTCAGAAGGCTCTTCCGGTATGGATATTACTGCCTTTGTCGAACAACCTGTTCTGATGAAACCTGGTGATATAAGGCTTATTCCAACTGGCTTGGCAGTATCAATTCCCCCTGGATACGAAGCTCAGATTCGTCCACGAAGCGGGTTAGGCCTTCATTATGGTATTGGTATGGTGAATTCGCCTGGGACAATTGATTCTGATTACAGGGGTGAAATAGGAATTATTTTAGTCAACTGGGGATTAGAACCATTTACAATTAAAAAAGGAGACCGTATTGCACAGATGATTATCTCAAAAGTATATCGGGCAGATTTTGTAGAGGTGCGGGATCTAGACACGACGTCCAGAGGACAAGGGGGCTTCGGTCATACTGGATTTAAATGAGATGCATGATCAGATTTTCTGTTTTGGCCTCTGGTAGCAGTGGAAATGCATGTTATGTTGAAACGGAAAACGCAAAAATTTTAATAGATGCTGGTCTGAGCAGTCGTGAGATAGAACGACGTCTTGATCAGGTGAGAGTTTCGCCGGCAAGCCTGGATGCTATTATCATTACCCACGAACATATGGACCATATTAGGGGGGTAGGGCCTTTTTCACGACGCTTTGACTTACCCATTTACATTAACTACAAGACTCTCGAGAGAGGAATGAAAACTTTTGGAAGTCTATCAAGGCCGGTAATTATTCAAACTGGGCAAACTCTTACCATTAAGGATCTTAGTATTGAGACTTTCACCAAGTGCCATGATGCTGCCGATCCTATTGGGATTATTCTTTCCTGCCGCGACGGATACAAGAACCTTACCGGTGCAAGAATTGGACTTGCTACCGATTTTGGACGTACTACAAGGTTGGTTGAAGACCGTTTGAAAGGATGCCAAGCTCTTATAATGGAATTTAATCATGATCAGGAGATGTTAGATGAAGGGCCGTATCCTATAGATCTGAAAAGAAGGATAAAAGGGCCGGATGGACATCTTTCTAATCAACAGGCAGGAGATCTTCTTGGAGCTGTTTCCCACCGAGATTTAAAGTTTGTGGTTCTTGCCCATCTAAGTGAAATCAATAACCACCCTAAGAAGGCCTATCAGGAGGCGGAAAATTCCCTTATAAAGGGCAGCTTTGGCGGAGTCAACATTTTGATTAGCAAGCAGGATAAACCGAGTCCGATAATTGAACTGTGAGTTGAACATCTTACTTGCCCGATAATATTGACATTTTGTAACATTTTATGAAGAACAACCAAGAATACCCTGTGCAGAAGCACGGGTATGAATTGATTCCTTATTTTAGATTTTGAAAAATATAAAAAGATATATTTAAAATGACCCACTTAGACCCCAGCCTTTGGTCGGGGAACTTCACTTCAAAGAGCCTAAGTATTACGACGCTTTGAGATATTAATCGTGGCCTTTTTTTAATGCCTGTTAATAGTATTCAGAAACGATCTATGGACATAAATCGCTTTCAATGTTATTATATAGATGGATAAGGAGCAGAGTAACAAAAAACAACGTAGAAAAAGAGAATATGTGTGCAGTTGCTGCGACAGGAAACAACCCTTTTGCTGGATCTGTCCCTGCGGTTTTCAGATCTGCAATACATGCATGGATGAAAATTTATGGGGTTTTACCTGTAGTGGGATTAGCTGGCAGTGTCCCGATTGCGGCAGTCTGAGGCCTTTTTAATGAAGTGGGGTCATCATTATAAAGAATGGAGAGCACCATGAAAGTTGACTTGAAAGTCGAGGGCGAGTACCTTTTTTCAGAATTAATGAATAGGGTAACCAGTGAACTGGAAGGGAAATATAATAAAGATAAAGACAGCATCAAGCTTAATAAGTTTTCAAGGAAAGGCAACAAAATCCATTTGGTCTATGAAGTGATTAAGGGTGGGGCGGTCCAACCTAAAAGGGAGTTCTCCTCACCATATAAAGAGATGGGTGGAAGGATTAGGGTTTTCGGATGAAAAGACAGTGAATTTGGATGAGATTGAGCTTTTATAAAACGCCACTACTCTTATGGTGTAATGCAGAAAGAAGGTCAAGGCACTTTTTTGCCGCTTCAGGTCTTATCGTCCCCATTCCGCAGGCCGGGGTGAGAATGGATCTTTGAGCAAGTATCTCAGGATCTATGCCCCATTGATGAACTCTTTTAAGCCCCTCTTTAAGTTTTGAAAAAAGGTTTTCTGCTGACTCATTTCTTTTGAGGTTTAATGTAGGGATAATTCCCCAAGCCACATTTCCGCCATTCTCAATAAACTTAATAATGTCAGCTGGATACAGCAAAAAATAATCCATATAATCAAATGCATCAAAGCTGATAATGTCAGGGCAGGACTCTATTATCATGGACCAGTCCGTATTACCGCAGCAATGAATACCGACCAAGGTATCAGAATTTTCTTTTAAGTAATCTATGACAGTTCTATGAATATCAATAACCTCATTGCGTTGAAGGGGTGAGAAGGCTGATCCAAAACCGGAAAGGGAGGGTTCATCAAGAAAAATAATTGGCCTTCTCCCTGACTTGCCTAATTCCCGGACCTGCCAGAGTGCCTTAATGGCCAGGCCTTTGACCATTGCCTCCATAAGTTCAGCATTATGAAGGATTGCCTTGCCGTTCACATCTGAGATGCCTCCTGCAAAAGTGATTGGACCAACTGTCTGTCCTTTTATATAAGGACCATCATGTTTTATTCCTTTATTGATTAGATCTATTAACGTGTAAAGGCCAGGGGCATATCTTCTGCTTATGGAAAAGTAATCAATATCCTGGGCCAGAAAGCGTTCATAAAAGGCCACAAGTTTTAATTCCGCATTGTCCATTGAGGGTATGAAAAGTGCTTTTTTTTCTTCATTGATTTCAAGGAGAGGAAGCCCTTCACTGTATTGGATGTTCATATCTTCCAGGTAGCTGCGTTTTACGAACTGTGGCCAGAAGGGGATTAAAGGGAGATGTTCCAGTATGTCTCGGCATGTGGAATCGATTTCCTGGTATGGAACACTTCCTATACCAGTGGCCATGAAATGGAAATTGACTGTTTTATGAGACATTGTTTAATTCCTGGATTTTATTCAGCCATGTTTGAAGAATTGTTATCATTTTTTTCTTTTTTGCCTTGACCTTATCATTATCGCTAATCTGTTGTTTTGCCTCTTTACCGGTTAATGCCTGTAACTCAATAAGACGATGCATAGAAGCTTTGTCTTCGGGGTTTTTTGAGAGAATTTTTTTGTAGGTGCTGATGGCCTCTTGGATTTGTCCCTGGCTATAATATAGTTCCGCAAGAGTTGGTGTTACTATCTCAGCGGAAACATCTTCTATTACTTCTGCTCCTTCTTCTATTTGCTTTATCCTATCTAATAGACCCAGGGCATCTTGATCTTCTGGTTTGTGCGTTAAGTACTTTTTCAGGGCTTCAGAAGCATCTTTAAACCTATGTTGTTTTATGTATATCCTGGCCTGTAAATTGAAGGCTGAAATCAAATCATTAACCCTTGAAATTACCTTATCCATTTCAGCCTCAGCCTGACCTATGAAGCCAACTTCTAAGTATGACTCTGCTAACAGGCTCATTAGGCGAATGTCGTCTGGATAGATATTTAAAACTTTTAGACATTCCTGGATTACTTCGTTAGGTAGTCTTTTTTCTTTCATTTTTTTAAGGACCAAATAGAGGGTGCTCTGCGAGGGCCCATGGCTTAGGATCTGGTCAAGAAGGTTATTTGATTCTTCCATCTTTTTCTACCTCCTTTTCGGAAATAGCTTTTTGGTCAATGTTTTTAGCCTTTTGCTTTATAGTCGTAAGATCATTACTACGGATTTTTGATTTATTAAACCTGTACATTATTTCGTTTGGTTTGATTAGGTTAAGTTGCTCTTTGACAATTGATTCTACATATTGCATATCTGTACGAAGGCGATGTACTTCTTCAAGTAGGGCTTGGTTTTCATCAGCAAGCTGGCGGATTCGATCAATATAGGACTGGCGTTCCATTTCTATGCGGTAAAGGTGAATAAGACCCCTTTCACCGAATCCAAGCCAGGTCATAATGGATACTAAGAAGCAGAAGATGATCAATGAAATTTTCCAATATTTATTTTTTATTAATTTCAACTTAAAATACCTTTTCGGGCTCCCATCGAGCCGCAATAATAATAGAAGATACACCGGAACTTTTGGCGATGTCCATGATTCGAACCACTTTGCCGTGTCTGATGTCTTTATCAGCCTCCAAAAATAGTTGAACCAGGCCATTTTCTTTAACAAGATTTTGCAGTTTCAGGCCTAATTCTTCAAATTTAATTCTCTCACCCTTGAGAAATATGTGACCCTCTCGATCAACTACAACAATGATTTTATATTCTTCCTTATTAGGAGCCTCCTGGGTCACTTTTGGCAGTTGAATATGAACACCTGAGGCAATATGGAAATGAGACGTCAACATGAAGAAGATTAAGAGCAAAAAGACGATATCAATGAGAGGTGTGATCCCAAGCTTGGGCTCTTCCTCTTTGAATTTTCTAAATTGCATAAGACAGATGACACTATTCCATCTCTCTGTAGTTCTCCATAATTTCTATCAGTTTGATGGAATTCTCCTCCATTTCGAAAATGAAATTATTTACCTTATCCTTCAAGAATCGATGACATACCAAAGTAGGTATAGCAACAGAAAGTCCGGTAGCCGTGGTAATTAAAGCCTCTGCAATACCTCCAGCCAGAGGGGCTGCATTAGCAATACCTTGTACCGATATAGCGTTGAAAGTTTTGATCATTCCTGAAACCGTACCAAGTAGCCCTAAAAGGGGGGTCAAATTGGCAACTGTAGAAAGAATATCTATATTTTTATCGAGAGTTTTTGCCTCACGGCTACCTCTTTCCTCGATAGCTTCTTTAAGAAGCCACGTGCCTCTTTTTACGTTTCTCAAACCGGCTAAAAAAATCTTGGCGATAGATGAAATATCACTCTGACATAAAAAAATAGCTTCTGATATCTTCTGCTTTCTCACCAATTCTTCGATATGACGGATAAATGGCTCAGGAATAATGTACTTTCGTCTCAAGACCCAAAGGCGCTCTAAAAAGATGGCTAAGGCAACTATAGAACAAAATATGATAGGATACATGAAAATGCCACCCTTTACAAATAGATCAATCATGATTAACCTGAAAAAACTTGAACTTATGGTTTTTTAATAGCATATATTTTTATGCATTAGGAAGCTAAAAAATACTGAAAATAAGGAGGCCTTGGCTTTTAGACAGAATTTCTCAGTAATCTTATTCTTGACAAGCAAGCAATTTTTGTAAACAATTTCAGATAGTTTTTCCTTTTTCATGTTATCAAAGCATTAGCGTCAATCGAAAATGGTAAATCAAATAAAGAATTATGGGTACTGAAAGAAAAAATAATAAGAATTTAAATAACACAGAACGAATGCCTGTTTCAAGTAATAGGGGAGCTATATTGCAGGATCTTTACCCGCTTTCCGGCAAAGAGACCCTGGATCGAATCCTGGCGCATGATAATCCTCGATATCTGATCAGTAAGCTGCCCAGCGCAGACTTTTTTTGGCTGGTAAAAAAAGTGGGGGAGGATGACTGCCTCCCTTTACTTGAATTGGCAAGCGAAGATCAATGGCAGTATCTTCTTGATCTGGAAATCTGGAAGAAAGATCGCCTGAATTTAGAGGAAACATCCCTCTGGTTGGAGAGACTAAAACAGTCCGATCTCAAGAAACTTGTCAAATTGTTGTTTAACCAAGGAAAAGAGCTTGCATATTTCTATCTTTTCAAGAGCGTAAATGCGGAAATGAGGAAGGAGAATGAGGCATACGATCTTAAGGACGGTTTTTTTACTCTTGACGGCACTTTTTATATCAGGGTTCTGAATAAAAAGTACAGAGAGACAATAGAGAATATATTAAGGGTAATGGCCGGTGAGGACTTTAACTTTTATTATGGTCTACTTTTGGGCCTTACAGGTATTATCCCTGCCGAAATGGAAGAAGAGATGTATCGGCTTAGAAATGTTCGTCTTGCTGAACATGGATTTCTTCCTTATGAAGGGTCCGTATTGGTCTATACCCATTTAGATCCTAATACTTTGAGCGTTAAGGAACCCTCTGAAAAAATTAGCATCTCTATTGGTGAAGAGACCCATGATTTGGTTCCTATATCGCCCCTCTATCATGCAATGGGCCATAACCTTCTGACAGAGGCCATCTCAAGGATTACTGACCACCTTTTTTTAGACAGGATACGTCTTGAGTTCGGTGGTCTTTGTAATCAGATACTGTCGGCCGATGGTCTTGTTTTCAATGAGCTTCAGACCTTGATCAAGACATGCCGAAAGGCTGCAGGGTATCTGAACCTATCCCTTGAAAAGCTAAGTGGCACCGATATTTCTTTGGCTGAAAAGATTATTCGACACAATTCTCTTGTTGCCATTTTCCGGGTAGGTTATGGCTTGGTGCTTGAAATGAAATGGGAGGCAGAGGGATGGCTGAAAAAGAGTTGGTTTTATCGTCACGGATTAAACTTCAGCTTCTGGGGTGATGAATGGGGTGAGACCTTAGCTGGTATGATAGGAAAAAGACCCCATCTTTATGTCGGCCTTAAGGATGGAGAAGAATATAAAGATTTTGAATGTCTCTCCGAATTGTATGCCTGTCACAGAGTTATTCATCGTTTGATGGTATTGGATAGTCTGCTAAAGTGTCTAGTAGAAGTAAATGACCTTGAGAAGGAGAATAAGATATTTCAGGAGCGCTCGCTGACCTTTCATACACTCCTTTTCAACCTCTGGGGTAGGCAGATGTTTAAATTAGAGCCCTCTTTTTCGAGCATTTCCCATGAACAGATAAAAGAATTATTTAGCCGTCTGAGAGGCAAAAAGGAAGGACCTCCTTATAAGATGCCAGGATTTGGGTCAATTTTTGTCAAAACTTTTATGGGGCAAGCTTCCGATTTTGATAAAGAAGCAAAAAACATACTTAAAGATACTTTATCCCTTATCTGGCATGAATTTGTTGATGAGTATCAGTGGGTATCAGTGGACGATCTGGATGGAAGGTTTACAAAGTTCATCTCGATCAAGCCTTCTCACTAAGATGCTGTTCGGTAAAATAGACAGTGCATGTTTTCCCCAATCTTAATAGTAAAAACCTCCTTGATGAGTTTTGAGTGAAGCTCCCCGACTAAAGGTCTGGGAATTCTGGCACTTTTCATAAATATCTATAACCGGTGAACGGTTATGTCTTCGAATGTTTTTCTAAGGTATTTAAATCATAGCCCGCCTTCTTATAATCTTCAAGGGCTCTCATTTTCATATCATTATCTTTTACTTTTTCCGAACGTTTATCTGCCAGTTCGGCTGCATGGCTCCACATGCCCTGTTTTTCATATTCAGTGATTTTATTTTCAACTTGTATGTGTTCATCAGAAGTTTCAATGATTGCCGAGTGGCACCTGGATATGATTTTTTTTACCTTTTGCCTACAATAAGGGCAGTCGGAAAGCGGTTTATCGTATATTTCCTGAATAATTTCGAATCTATTGAGGCATCTTTTGCAGCCCTTCTTAGGGTCTGAAGACTCATATTCATAAATGGGCATTATTAAAACCTTTATTTATCCACCCTGGACTGACATATTTTCATATGAAGGATAAGTGGTTTATATTATTCGTTATATCCAAAGTAAAAAACAATAATATTCATTTATTTGACCGTTTCAATGGCACTAGATTATTTTGCACTATCAGCTCTGTGTTTAAAATTATTTCTGTTTATCATACCAAAAGACGCTTGACAATTACAAGTTAAGGGAAATAACTTATACAAAAATTTTTTATTTATTAAGGATATTCTTTATCAAGGTTATGTCATTTAAAAGAAAATATTGGTTTGGAATGCTGTTGATAATGGTTTGTCCAACATTTGTTATTTTAGGTATTGAGATATCGGTCCAGGCCCAGCAGAGTTCCCGAACTGCGGAAGAAAGCGGTACTATCAGTACTTCTGTGGGAGAAATGACTGGAGTTGATGTTTCAGGCCTAACCAATGTTGATTCTATTGGATTTTTATCTAAACAAAAGGTAAGGTCCTGGGGGCATATTTTTTCGAGTGAATCCGAAAAAGTCATATTATGTGAAGGAGATACTGTATATATCCGCGTTGAAAAAGAACGTCCCATCAAACATGGTGATCAATTTATTGTTTACCGTGAGTCAACATTGCTCAAGCATCCTCTGACCAAGAAAAAGATGGGATACATTATCTCGGTCTTAGGAAGAATTGTGATCAAGAACCAGTTGAAAGATCTGGTAAATGGGCGCCTATTTATTGCAGAAGTCGTTGATAGTTACAGAGAAGTGAGACTGGGTGATCAGATTTTTACATATGAACCCATTTCTCCCTGTATTCAACCTCTTCCTTTAGATCGTGAAATTACAACAAACATTGTAGCTGTTAAAGATCAGAATGAGTTGATCGCCCGATTTTCAGTCATATATTTGGAACGTGGTTACAACCACGGAATCCGTAAAGGAAATCTTTTTGAGATCGTAAAGAAAACCCCAGCTCTTCCTGACGTAGTTTTGGGTCATGTGCTGGTCTTAGAAGCCAGACCTGATACATCTACCTGTGTGGTTATTGATGCAAAGAAAGAATTTTCAAGTGGCGCTCTTATCAGAAGCATTAATTGGAATAAAGCTCAATTGGTTTTTTCATCCATACCTGAATGTCGTGTTGAGTGATTGTCTCGGCATTTTTCCAAAGAAAACACTTGACTAACATACCATGAAGAAGTTCCCAGATGAAATCTTCGCTTGGATAGCACTCTATGTGATTCCTGGCTTAGGTAACAACGCCTTTAAGAGCCTTTTGGAGAAATTTGGAAACCCGGAAGCAATCTTAGCAGCAGACCTCTCAGAGTTAGTGAAAGTAAAAGGGGTTCGAAAAGATATTGCCCACAAGATTGTGAATAGGGAATTTGCCTTAGATCCTGAAGAGGAATTTAGGAAGGTGGAAAAGTGTAATGCTCGGATTATTACCTATACGGACCCCTTTTATCCGTGGATTCTAAAAGAAATTCATAGTCCTCCAATGCTTCTTTACGTAAATGGGAAAGACATTCCTATTAATCAAATATTCATTGCAGTTGTTGGATCAAGAAACCCCACACATTACGGTCTTAAGGCGGCTGAAAATATTGGGGCAGGACTTGCAATGCGGGGAGTCGGGGTTGTCAGCGGCCTGGCAATGGGAATTGATTCGGCGGCTCATAAAGGCTGCTTGAGGGGTGGAGGCTTTACTATAGGGGTCATGGGAACGGGTGTAGATGTAATAACCTACCCGGCCCCAAACAAGAAACTAATAAAACAAATCATGGAAAACGGCGCTGTCATCTCTGAATTCCCTATTGGCACTCCTCCTGAGCCAAAAAATTTTCCCATACGTAATCGAATAATAAGTGGCCTTAGCCGGGGGGTCGTGGTAGTGGAAGCTACGAAAAAAAGTGGATCTTTGATAACGGCCTCATTGGCATTAGATCAGGGCCGTGAGGTATTCGCTGTACCTGGGAGTGTTAATTCATTTAAAAGCATCGGAACACATTTTTTAATCAAGCATGGTGCTAAATTGATTGAAAACGCTGATGATATTCTTGACGAATTCAGTTTGGGTGACATAGGTGTTAAGGCAGGTAATGTTTTGAGAAACAGTCCTGGAGAACCCCTGGATATGGACGAATCTGAGAGAAAAATTTATGAAGTCATAAGTGATTACCCAATGCATATTGATCAGATCGGCAGATTGGGGGGCATGGATCCTGGTGGAGTATTGAGTACCTTGATGAAGATGGAATTAAAAGGGATCGTAAAACAACTTCCAGGTAAGATGTTTGTTCGTTAAAAATATTTTGATGTTATAAATATGATAAACCTAACTCCTAAACTAAATAAAGTAAAACAAAGATGTCAAAAAGCCTACTAATTATTGAATCGCCGGCAAAAGCCAAAACCATCATAAAATATTTAGGGCCAGATTTTCGAATTATGGCCACGGTTGGCCATATTAAAGATCTTCCAGTTAAAAGACTGGGAGTAGATGTTAATAACGAGTTCAAACCCGAATATGTGACTATCAAAGGAAAAGGTAAGATTCTGAGAGCGCTTAAAGAGGCCGGGATGGAGACGGAAGCTGTCTATTTGGCGCCTGATCCTGATAGGGAAGGGGAGGCAATTGCATGGCATATTGCCCAGGAACTAAAGAAAGGGAAAGGTAAGATATTTAGGGTCCTTTTCAACGAGCTTACAGAGAAGGCTATCCATGAGGCGATTGCTTCACCACGGCCACTTAATATAAACATATTTGAATCCCAGCAGGCCAGAAGGATTCTTGATCGCCTTGTCGGATACCAGATTTCCCCCCTTCTTTGGTCCAAAGTGAAACGAGGACTGAGCGCAGGCCGCGTTCAGTCAGTAGCGGTTAAAATGATCTGCGATCGGGAGAAGGAGATCTTTGCGTTTGAGCCTCAGGAATACTGGTCTTTGACAGCACATCTCGAGGCAAAAGAACCACCTGTATTCAAGGCTCGGCTCTTGAGATATAATGGCAAGAAAATAGAACTTAAAAATGAGAATCAGACAAATAAGATTATTTCCGAGGTCAAAGACCGGCCTTTTAAAGTTGCGAATATCTCAAAGAGGAAGAAAAAGAAAAACTCTCCACCCCCTTTCATAACCAGCCTTTTACAACAAGAGGCTTACAGTAAACTCAGATTTCCAGCAAAAAAAACAATGTCCATTGCCCAAAATCTTTATGAAGGAATTGAACTCGGAGACCGGGGGCAAATAGGACTAATTACCTATATGAGAACAGATTCTTTCCGTATTTCAGATGATGCCATTTCTCAGGCAAGGAGTTTTATTCTACAATCCTTTGGGAATGATTACGTGCCTGCTAAGCCTAACCATTTCAAGAGTCGCAAAGGTTCTCAAGATGCCCATGAGGCCATTCGGCCGACATCGGTCGATCTCGAACCGAAAACCGTCTTACAATTTCTTACTAAAGATCAGCTGTCACTCTATACACTCATTTGGAAAAGGTTCGTTGCCAGCCAAATGGTTCCGGCCATACTGGATCAGACACAAGTAGAAATCGAGGCCGGGAAGGCTACTTTCAAGGCATCCGGTTCTGTGGTGGTTTTTAAGGGATTTACAGCCTTATACGAAGAACGTATGAACGGTTCTGAGCCTGATGAATATCAGGATGGACAACTCCCTTCCTTAACAGAAGATCAAATACTTAATCCGATTAAACTGGAGCCGGCTCAGCATTTCACACAGCCGCCACCAAGTTTCACTGAGGCAACCCTAATCAAGGCCCTGGAGGAAAATGGGATTGGTCGTCCCTCAACCTATGCAGCAATCCTTGCCAACATTAGCGGCAGAGACTATGTAACCATAGAGAAAAGGCGTTATAGACCCACGGAATTAGGCTTTTTAGTCACACATCTTTTGGTCAAGAGCTTTCCCAGAATTATGAATACCGCCTTTACCGCCGAGATGGAGACAAACCTGGATAGAATTGCGCGAGGGGAGGTCAAATGGAATAACTTAATGGCAAAGTTCTATGATTCATTCCAGAAAGACCTCGAAAAGGCTAAACAGGAAATTAGGGGAGAGGTTTTGACTGATATTACCTGTCCTAAATGCAAGAACCCAATGGCGATAAAGTCCGGCAGAAATGGACTGTTTTTGGCTTGTACAGGATATCCGGAGTGTAAGAATACGACCAATTTTATCAGGGACGAAAAAGGAAAGATTATAATGGAAACAACACATGAAGTGGGAAGCGAGGAAGGTAAATGTGAGTTATGCGGCAAGCCCATGATTATCAGAGGCGGAAAGTTTGGCCATTTTCTGGGATGTTCCGGCTATCCTGAATGCAAAAATACTCGGAATATTAAAACGAAGGAGACGGTGGAACAAAAAAACCATAAAATCACACAACATGGCGTCAAATGCAAGGCATGCGGTGGCAGGATGGTATTTAGGAGGAGTCGTACTGGACAAAGGTTTTTAGCCTGTGAGAATTATCCCAAATGTACTCATACAGAATCTGTGAGTACCAAGGTGCTATGTCCTAATGATGATTGTAATGGGATGGTAGTGGAAAAAACATCCAAGAAAGGCAGGAGGTTCTATGCATGCAATCAGTATCCTAAATGCAGTTTTGCCATGTGGGATGAACCATTTGATGATGTCTGTCCTGAATGCGGAACCCGGGTGTTAAGTGTGAAACGCCGAAAGGGTATAGCACCTGTTTTGGCCTGTAGAAAAAAAGGATGTAGCTTCACAAAACCTCTTCCTTCTGCCTGAGTTTGTTTACTAAGAGGTGGGCCTCTCGGATCGGCTCTGGTATCCTGTATTGGCCACCACAATCAAGCACTATTCTAACAGAGCCCTCGATCTCAATCGCATATCCTGGGGAAACGAATAACGGTCTTATCTTTTCTTTTGTCCTAAGGACCGCCCCGACCTTTTTTCCCTTATATAAAAGCAAGCTGTAGTCACCACGGTGTTGACCAGGTTCGGAAAATTGGCCTACAAGGCGTTTTTTTGCACAGCCGATGGTAGGTTTTCCAGTCAAAAGCCCGAGGTGTGAAGCCAGCCCTAAACCGCGAGGATGCGCAATACCCTGTCCGTCACAAAAAATCAAATCTGGTTCACTTTTAAGTTTCTTCAGGGCCTTCAAAATAGGGGGAATTTCCCGGAAACTCAAAATCCCTGGTATATATGGTAAGAAACACTCCATGGATGCAATCGCCTTATTTTCATTAGAAAATAGATATTATTTTGTTCTAACGTTCAGAAAAATGAAGCTCTCCAACTACAAAGGTAAGGGTATTTTGGCACTTTTCGTAAATTCGTTACACTCACTGCTGCCAAAGTAATGCTCAGGAAGCAAGGTAATGCATAATATAAGCTGGCCTAGTTTTTAGGTTAACAATAAATTATGACTAAAATCAACATTCATAAAGCACAACAATATAGGGCCATACGGTTTAGAGTGATATATGGCCTCGAATACAACTCAAATGAAATCGCCAGAACTTTCTGGAAAGTTCTGGACTAAAAAGCACTTTTATCTTATATAGAACGACATAAAAACCATGTATAAAGCCCAACTACACTGGAAACCGATAGCCATCCTCCTGGTCCTCGCCCTAATCTGGGGTGCTAATATGGCTTTAATCAAGATCGGTGCCCGCGAACTTCCCTCATTGTTTATGGCAGGCATTCGCTCCTTGGTGGCAAGTATATGTCTTTATGTTTGGATGAAGACAAAAGGTATTACTGTTTTTCCTTCCAAAGGCATTCTTCTTCACGGAGTAGTAATTGGGCTGTTATTCGGCGCAGAGTTCGGCTTCATCTATGTTGGTCTTGAATACACCCTTGCCTCCAGGATGTACATCCTTGTATATACAGCACCCTTCTTTGTAGCTTTAGGGGCCCATTTCTTGCTTAAAGATGACCGGCTCAATCCCTGGAAAGGCATGGGTCTCCTACTGGCTTTTGCCGGCGTTGTAATCCTCTTCATGAGGGATCTGGGTTCTTTTTCCCTCATTGCTTTGCCTGGCGATCTAATGGGCCTTATCGGAGGCGTGCTATGGGGGGCTACGACTGTTTACGTAAAGAAATACTTATCCCACCAGACCGTGCCCTTGCAGACTCTTTTCTACCAGGTCTTCTTTTCAATACCTCCGTTGTTCATTATGAGTATTGCCCTGGAAAACCTCAGTTTTTTCGGTTTTTCTTTTATTACTGGCTTCTCTGTGTTTTTCCAGTGTATCATTGTGGCATTCCTCAGCTATCTCATATGGTTCGAGCTAATCCACCGTTACCCGGTCAGTCTACTACATGCTTTTTCCTTTTTCACTCCAGTCTTTGGTGTATTCCTTAGCGGTGCCTTGATTCTTGGAGAGATAATCAGCATCAGCCTTATTATAGCTCTGATTTTAGTCAGTCTGGGCATGGTTTTGGTCAACCGTCGACCTGAGGCCAAATCCAAATTTAGGGAAAGATTGGGCCTATAAATATTAAGTAACTTGACAGGTTGTTTTTCAAGTGAGAATTATATCTCTCGACAAGATCAGGTATTTATTAGTCAGGATGGATAATGCATAAGTCAGTGGAATGAATAAAACCATAAAGAGAGCTTGCTTGGAAACTCAAGTGTTAATCATTGGCGCGGGTGTGACTGGTTCTGGTTTGGCCCGTGATTTGGCACTCAGGGGAATAGATTGCGTGGTGGTGGAAAAGGGAGATATCAATGCCGGAACATCAGGTGGAAACCACGGTCTGCTACACAGTGGCGCTCGTTACGTCTCCAATGATCCTGTCTCTGCACAAGAATGTCGTGATGAGGCACTATTGCTCAGGCGTTTAGCTCCTGAATGTATTGAAGATACCGGCGGGATGTTTGTGGCTGTTGAAGGGGACGATGAGGCTTATATAGTAGAGTTTGAACAACTATGTGATAAAAGCGAAATTGCTGTTTCGGCGATTGATTGCAAGGAGGCCAGGGATCTTGAACCTGCTTTACCTGAAACCATTATTGCGGCCTATCTGGTAGAGGACGCATCTGTTTATCCTTTCAGGCTTTCATTTGAAAATCTTTCTCAGGCGGAATCCCACGGGACCTCTGTATTGATTCATACCCAGGTGATTGGAATAGAATGTAGGGATGGTCGTATCAATTCGGTACGCCTGCGTCAAGGTCCGAACGGCCGGGAGTTCACGATAATAGCGGATCAAGTTGTCAACGCGACCGGTGCCTGGGCCGGACAAGTGGCAGCTCTGGCAGGTATTCGGTTGCCTATTGTCTTATCCAAAGGTACTATACTGGTCACCCAAAATCGAGTTACTCAAATGGTTGTGAATCGGTTGAGGCCCCCGGCAAATGCCGACATTGTTGTACCGGCAGGAACCGTCTCTCTTTTAGGCACTACATCAGTACGATTGAATGATTTATGTCAAATTCGACCCTCATTTTCAGAGGTAGATTTATTAGTGCGAGAAGGTTCCAAGATGTTACCGGTATTAAAAGAAACCAGATATATTCGTGCCTACGCAGGAGTGAGACCTCTTGTAAGCATGGAAACATCTTCTGACGATCGGTCCCTCAGCCGTGGTTTTGTCGTACTGGACCATGAAGCGGATGGCCTATCTAATTTTGTGACTGCAACAGGCGGCAAGTTGACCACTTATCGACTAATGGCCGAAAAAACTGCTGATCTCATATGCGATAGATTGGGCGTGACATCACCATGCCGCACCAGTGAGCTTCCCTTGTCCATAAACGATGTAAACAAATGGGTGGTGGCTGGTTTATCAGCCCATCAATGGCTACAGAACAACAACACAAACGATGCCCTGCTTTGTGAGTGTGAAATGGTACCCGTAAGTGCTGTCAGGCAGATTATTGAATATCTAAGGGCCCATGGTAAACCTATTGATCTTAATGGCATCAGATTGCGGAGCAGGTTGGGCAAAGGTCCCTGTCAGGGCGCATTTTGCGGGCTTAGGGCCATCGCCTATCTATATGAGACAGGTGAAGTTAGATCAGATGAGGGTTTAGGTCAGATGAGATCTTTCCTTGATCGGCGTTGGCAAGGTTTGCAGCCTGTCCTTTGGGGTGTTCAACTTGTTCAAGAACAGTTGCAGGAGGCAATTCACTGCGGACTTCTCAATCTGGAGTTGTGATTATATACTTACACTCCCCTGAATTATTCCTCAGTTGCAGCAACAGATAAAAGAATCCACTGCGCCCCAGGCAGTGGCTATAGCCAGACCAGCACCACATTTCATGCGTACCCAATCCTGGTGGGCCAATACAGAACCAGCCGCAAAAAAATTTTTGAAGGCAAGGTCGCCATTTTCCCCAAGTGGACGAAATTGATTGTCAATCAGCAATCCGGCTTTATTCACGGGGTGGGATAGGCTGTCTAAAAAATGCTCTCTATGCCAATGCTTCCGCTCTTTAGGCTGATGAACATAGAGACCTAAGAGCGGTTCGATAATACTATTATGTTTGGCAATAAGACCTCCTCCAATGAAACGGCCGCTTGCCAAGATAAAACCCTTTGCTTCCAGGGTTTCCTGAAAACCGTCTTTTCCAGTAATTATACTAATACAATGTTTTCCTTTGCTATTGACTGCCAGAACTCGTCTTAAGGACAAAAGATTTGCCCCTTTCTTTCTGAGCTCTGACTCTATGGTTTCTTTGAGACGTAGACCAGGAATTGAGGGTGGCAGGGTGGGAATTTCAAAGACCGGCACTCCTATTTGCCTTTCCAGATCAGAGGCTATTTCCTCTGACTGACAGAGCCCTAAAATGGCCGGAATCCCAACAAGTTCAGCATTTGCCAGCACTGGCCTAATGGCCTTTGACAATTCAGTCCGAACTTTAGATGATTCCAGGGCTTGCGCCATTAAAGGGTTATGGCGATCCATACCCAAGAAAGAATAAGGAAAAAATAGCCGCTCAGCCTTCAACTTGCTCCACCGACTACCAAGTGTCTCTACCATTTGTCTTGCACTGAAGTCTTTCATCCCCTCGAAATCCACTATTAATGTGGGGTGGTTTTTTTTCAGGCCTAAGACCCCTTGCCACATAGTTTGAGGCACACGATATGTTATCTTCAAGGTGCCTGCACAGGTGGCCATTATTGAATTACTCTCAGGCCAACCTTGGTAAGTAAGCCCAGCCGTCTTAAGGAAAGCGAGAAACTCATTTAAGGCTTTTTGGATATTCTCTATCCCCAGCCGGGCATAGGGATGTTCAGTACAATCATTGACAAGAGCCTTGATGCCGGCCCAAGGATCCTCCCATGTTTTTTTCTGGCCTACAGGGTGAATGGCGAGAAGATCAAGGGTACCACTGGCAAAGCCCATCTCTCCTGGGGTAGCCCCCACCTGGATTGTTCTGAGACCGCGACTTACTGCAAAACAGCTTGCTGCCAAACCGGCCAATCCAGCGCCGATTACAATAAGATCCGCTTTCTTGGTGTTCATTTTTTTTGCCATGACCATTGTCAGCGAATTTGTTCCACCATTATTATAACTGGATAGTCAAGGGCACAACCTCGGCTGCAATATTTCCATTACCGCAATGATCGCTCATGTGATGGAGGGTTTCCCGGGGAAGGTGATGAGATAAAAACGGGCTTTTTCCAATGTCTGTGTGTTTCGTACAAGGATATTAAAAAATATCTCCCTTTTTATTGTGTAGATCATATATACTGTGTCTTGGGAAGATAATCGGAACTCTACCTTTCATGTTGACTGTTATTTCATATCGGCTGAAACCGTCTACAATGCCCTTTACTATCTCTCCCTCAATAAGCCTAAAAGAAAGGTTTTTTCCTTTCATCAGGGAAAAGAGGGACTTATTTTAATAATATTATCCAGGTATCCCACAGCCGGCCCTATTTCAAGTCGAACTTTCTTTTAGTTCTTTTTCGAATTCCTTGAAAAATTTATCTTTTTCCTTCCAGTCGGGGCCAAAACGTTTGTTAAAATAGCCGCCTAATTTATCAAAAAGTTTTTTCCAGACCGGTTTGCCGCCATCCAAAACCACATCTTCAAGGAACGATCTGAGTTCCGAAATCTTTTCTTTGGGAAGATAAGAGACAGCACCAAGCTTTATGGATTTTTTCAGCGATTCCGGTGAAAGGGCATTGGCAGTAAGCATGACTGTTGGAAATCCTCTGGATACGGAGGTTTTCAAAAGTTCAAAACCGTTTACTCCCATGATATCAAGGATGACAATATCATAGGTATAACTTACGAGGTATTGAACAGCGGTATCATAGTCACTTGCTTTATGGATTAGGGACATGTCAAGCTCTTCCTCTACTGTTTCGAGCACATCAGGTTCGTCATCTACCACCAGAATAATTTTGTCTTTCAGAGGGCTATCTGTACTCATGGTTACTTTTACCTCCTTTTTGTATGTTAACTGAATTCATGCCTATAATTTATAGTATAGCAAAAATTTTTTCCTCGGTCAAAACAAATAGAAAAAAAGCTATTTGATATAATATTGGTAATGTTCAAAAGTATTTACATCCAGTTTGTACCAGGCCAATTTATTATCTCGAT
>CAYRFN010000030.1:0-33289 GCA_964423495.1 uncultured Desulfobacteraceae bacterium | reverse complement strand
TACTTTACGCTGAAAATTTACCAGGCTTTCTTCAACTAATTCGGAGAAGAACCTTCTTGTATAACTCTGTGAAGAATTTGGGAATGGTGACTTTCCGGGCCAGATCTGCCTTCACCCTGGTGTTATTCCCAACAATATCAGGCAACTGATCCGGATTTTTATTGATAAAATCCGTCGCCTTATTGATCGCTTTGATAAACCTCCCAATCTTCTCTTTGTTTTTCTCCACGGCCGATTTCTTGGTAAACCAACCGGCAACCATGTAACGTTCAACGACCTCTGGAGGATAGAATCCATTGAAGATCTCCCGTCCGAACCCTTGCGCCTCTGAGATCGTCACAAAGGGCTCAAGCATGGAGGCGGCATCTACTGCTCCCTCCTTTACGGCCGCAGGTTGCATGGGAAAATTGACCTCCAGAAATTTCATCCCCTTGGTGTCCACCCCGTAGTAGTCTGCAATGGTGAGGATGGAGAGATGATTGAGAGAGTGAATGGAGTTAATCCCAATCTTTTTGCCTGCCAGATCCCTGATCGTCTTATAAGGCGTGCTCTTACTCACGACCACGGAGCACATCCTCCGGTTTGAACGATCGATAAAGGCCCCTGGAGCAATGAAGATAAAAGCGAACCCCTTCACGTGGGCCTGGGAAAGAGGGACCACGGCAGTCCACCCCAGATCCACTGTCCCGCTCTCCACCAGTGTCTGAAGCACCGATCCGCCTTTAGCCTTCTGTCCTTCCACCTTGAGGCCTTCTTCCTTAAAAAACCCTTTTTCCCAACCCACATACAGTTGGAGCAGATCTATAATGGGGAGATAGCCGACCTTTAGCGTTTGCAGCTCCTTGGAGTAGCACGGGCTGCTGAAGGATAAAACCACCATGAAGCTGATGAAAAACGCAAATACCATGAAGAAATTTCTTGAATGTTTCATTTTACACCCTCCTTTAAATGATGTGGTTAATGGTTGATCAAGGGCACTCCCATAGGCCCTTTCTTCCCTATTTTCATTAGGTTACGGCATCAAACTTGGCCTTATGCCATCCAATCAAAGTCTTGTCCAGGTAGCTGAGCAAGGCATTCAACACATAACCGATGATGGCGACTATAAAGATCCCTGCGTACATTTCAGGGATGTTAAAGCTCCGCTGCATCACCAAGATAAAACGGCCAATGCCATTGACCGCGCCCACCATCTCCGAGACGATGGCTACGATCAGGGCGATGGGCAGGGCAACCCTCCAGCCCGTAAAGATCTGATGGAGAGAGGCAGGGAGAATCACCTGAAAAATAATCTCGAACCGGTTTCTCCCGAATGTCTTTGCCGTATCGACTAGGGTGGGCTCCACACTCCTCACCCCATCCATTGTGTTGATAAGGATGGGGAAAGAACAGGCGAAAAAGATCACTAAAATCTTCATCGCCTCACCTATTCCTACAAACAACATCACAATAGGAATGATGGCAGGGGGTGGCAGTGGACGAATCAACTCCGTGAGGGGCTCAAAGAGGTTGTAAACCATTTTGAAGAGTCCCATCGCCACGCCAAGGGGCACCATCACAGCAACCGCCAAAAAGAATCCCCCGAAAATCCGACCAAAACTTCGGCTAAGCTCCAGAGGCAGAGTTCCATCAGACGTGAGATGATAAAAAACAATGAGGTTCTTGCTCATGGGGGGAAAATAGAGGGGAGAGATGAGATGGTTCCTCGATACGACCTCCCAGAGGAGAGCCAGGAGAACAAGGAAGAATATTCCTTTAAACTTTGCCGAAAAGAATTCTTTCATATAAACTTCGCCGTCCAACCCTTGTGCCACGTCATCAGTCGGTTTTCTCCCACCAAGAAAAGTCGGTTGAGGCCATAGCCAAAAATACCGACGGTGATGACCCCAGCATACATCTGGGGAATCTGATAGGCTGCATAGGTATCCATGATGAAGAACCCCAGTCCCTTGTAACTGGCGACCATTTCTGTCACTGTGACAACGATGACGGAGATCCCCAGGCTGATTCGAAGACCACTCACAATGTATGGGGAGGCCGCCGGGACAACCACTTTTCTTATGATTTCGAAACGTGTGTTGCCATAGACTCTTGCCGTATCAATCCACTCTGGGTCGACGCTCCGGGTCCCCTCAAAGGTGTTGATATAAATGGGCCACGTGCAGGCAAACGTGATAATGGAAATGTTGTAGCTGTCAGAAGTCCCGAAAAGCAGGATCGCGATGGGGACCAAGGCCACTGAAGGCATTGGCCGCAAAAGTTCCACAGTAATTTCGAGCAGTTCGGAGAGCCACTTTATGGTGCCGGACAGGGTCCCCAAAGTGATGCCTATCAGGACTGCCAGAAGGTAGCCCCTGAAAGCCCGGAAGATGCTGACAGATGCATGCCACGGAATCTCCATCGATCGAATCCCTTCAGAAAAAGCCCCCATCACCGTTGTGAAAGGAGGGAAATAGCGGTCATACAGGATCCCCAAACGAGGAAGAAGCTCCCAGAGAAGGATCAAGAGAAAAATGAGGAGCCATCCTGAAATACGTGTACCATAGATAATTTTCTTAATGCTCGGTTCCATCATAGAAAATCATTATCACAGGGTTTTTTTACTCTCCTCCTTAATCAAAGTATAGATATGATGCCGGTATTCAATAAAGCGCTTATCCTCTTTGGTAGTAAGCTGATTTCTCGGTCGCTCCAAGTCGATCAAAATCTCCTCACGAATCTGTGAAGGCCGGCTGCTTAGGACCAAAACCCGATCCGCCAGGTAAATGGCCTCCTCGATGTCGTGTGTGACCAGAAGGATTGTCTGGGAGTATTTGTGCCAGATTTCGAGGACCGTATCCTCCAGGTCATTCCGCGTTTGGGCATCGACCGAGGCAAAAGGTTCGTCCATTAATAAGATGTCAGGGCTAAACGCAATCCCCCTGGCGATGGCAACCCTCTGTTGCATGCCTCCCGACAATTCCCAGGGATAGTGATTATCAAAGCCGGTCAGATTGACGTTCGCCAATGAAGACTTTGCGATCTCAACTTTATCTTTCTTTGGGAGATTTTTCTTCTCCAGGACAAAGAGGACATTTTTCAATACGGTACGCCAAGGAAACAAGGAACGACTGTAATCTTGAAAGATCAGGATCATCTCCACAGGGGGACTCTGAACTTCCTGGTCATTTACAAAAACTTTGCCCGCGGTCGGTTTCAAGAGGTGACAGATGCATTTGAGAAGGGTTGTCTTGCCACAACCAGAGGGGCCAACGATACAGACAAATTCTCCACGGTTCACCGAGAAGCTGATGTTCTCACAGGCAGGAACCTCTATCTCCGCCTTTATATAGACTTTCCTTAACTGTTCCGCACGCAAGAGAGGTAAAGATTCAGAAACTCCCTTCCGTGTAAACTCCCCCAAAATCCCTCCTTCCTAATGATACGTGTTAAGAATCCAGCCTCAGAGGACCCGGATTCTTTACTTCAGGACGCTTGCTAAATCATTGAGATACTCCAAGTGATAAGAATTCCCTTGTTGCGAGGTAGTATGCGGAGAACCCCCCTTTTTTGTCAAGGGAAAAAAGGCTACAAGATATGCTGATTTTGGGTTATTCTTTGCCGCGAATGATTGTGCCTGCCCGCCACCAGCCCTCTCGTGCCTCGCAGTGGCAGGCGGGCTCAGGCGAGTTTCCGAATTCCTAAACTCAGAAAAGGGGGCAGGTCTTGTATTATGATATTTTTAAGGGTATTATACTGATCATGGTCAGACCGCTCAAAATCAAATTTCCAGGTGCTATCTATCATATCACTTCCATACAGAAATAGCCAGGCACCTGGGACTTTAAAAAAAGGAGGATAGTAATATGCCACCGATCATCATTGAAAAAAAATGTAATGCCTGCGGTGTCTGCGCGGATATCTGTCCGACAGACGTCTTTAGAGTCACCAAGAAAAAAGAGATACCCGAGATCAGATATCCCGAAGAATGCTGGCACTGCAATTCATGCGTACTTGACTGCAAGGAAGAGGCGATCAAATTACGCATCCCATTACCTGCCATGATGCTTTATGTTGATGCACCCGGTCAGACAGGCAAATAGGAATTCGAGAATCTAAAGAGATTATAGGTGTTGTTTATTACTGATTTGTGCAGAAACATTCTCATATGGAGGAATAGCTATCATGATTAAAATAGATAATAAACCTATCGAGGTCGATGTGTTGATCATGGGTGGCGGCATTGGTGGATTGATGGCCGCCATAAACGCTGCGGAACATGGGGCCAGCGTTGTCGTGGCAGAAAAGGCCAACACAAAGCGAAGCGGATCCGGTGCCACCGGTAATGATCACTTTGCATGCTATATTCCGGAATATCATGGCGATGACATGGATCCCATCATCAAGGAGATCCTGAATAGTCTGGTAGGCGGATATCATGACACCACCCACACCATAAAATTCTTAGAACAATCCTCCGACAGGGCAAAGGACTGGGATCAATGGGGTATCGGTATGAGGCCCCATGGTCAATGGGAGTTCGTGGGCCACGCATTCCCCGGCAGACCCCGTGTCTGGCTCAAATATGCCGGATACAATCAAAAAGAGGTTCTTACCAAGCAGACCAAAAAGCGGAAAGTGCGTATAGAAAATCACCTGCCATTAACGGAACTAATCGTTAAAGATGGCGAAATTATTGGTGCCATGGGTATCAGCATCAAAAAGGAGGAGACGGTATTGAGAATTATCCGGGCTAAATCTGTGATACTGGCAGCAGGCTGTACAAACAGGCTCTATCCGCCTGCCACAAGTCCGGGAATGCTTTTCAATACCGCTTTCTGTCCTGCCAACGCAGGAGCGGGTCTGGCTACGGCCCATCGGGCTGGAGCGAAATTGATCAATATGGAATTTCCCAACCGGCATGCCGGGCCGAAATTCCTGGCCCGATGTGGAAAGGCAAGCTGGATAGGGGTTTTCAAAGATCCCCATGGAATACCCATCGGACCGTTTATCAAAAAGCCGACTAAGGAGTTGGGTGACATCACATCCGATGTATGGAGTTCCGTATTTACGGACGTTTTCAAATCAGGAAGGGGTCCCGCTTACATGGATTGTTCTGAAACGGCAGAAGATGACATTAAATACATGCTCTGGGGCATGGAAAATGAGGGCCTTACAGCCCTGCTCAATTATATGGAAGAGGAAGGGATCGACGTCCGGAAACACATGGTTGAGTTTATGCAGTATGAACCCCATCTGATTGGCCGGGGTATCGAAATCGATCTTGATGGAGAGTCGAATATTCCCGGATTGTTTGCTGCCGGTGATCTGGTGGGGAACTTTCGGTGCGATATTTCAGGCGCTGCTACATTCGGCTGGATCGCGGGTGCCGCGGCTGCCAAGAGGGCCAAGAGGATTAAAAGTTTCGAGAAAGCTGAAAGTAGTCCAATAGTACAGGAACGGGTCGATTTCTATTCCGAAATCATGAAGAGAAAAGACGGTCCTGACTGGAAAGAGGCCAATTTGGCCATCCAACAGATCATGAACGACTATGCGGGTGTAAAGGTAAGGTCCGAGACCCTGCTGAATGCCGGTTTAAAGTACTTGGGAGATCTCAAGAAGAAGACCCTTGATAACCTTCAGGCCGACAATTCTCACGATCTGATGAGGTGTCTGGAGGTCTTTGACTTGCTGGACTGCGGGGAGATGATATTCCACACCGCATTGGAGAGAAAGGAAACTCGCGCCATGCACATTCGTTCCGACTTTCCGTTCACCAATCCGTTACTGACAGAAAAGTTCCTGACCATACGTTTGGAAAATGGTAAAAACGTCCTTGAATGGCGCGATAAAAAGTAATTAAGAATAAGAAGGAGGTTATCACAATCATGAGAGTCATAGATCTAGAAGCACATTTTTATACCGAAGACTATATCAAGTACCTGCGTTCCAGAAAAGAGATGCCAAAAGAGGAATTGCGAGAGAAAGACATCCGATTGTTAATGGCTCCTGGTGTATGGGCACCTCGCAGTATTAAACTGGAAGAAAAGCTCCTGGACATGGGAGAAAGAAGAATAGAGGAGATGGATGAAGCAGGAGTTGACTTTCAGGTACTCAGCCTTTGTATTCCTGGTTGCGAACAGTTTGAGCCTTCCGAAGGGGAAGCTATGGCAAGGCAGACCAATGATGAGCTATCGGAAATAATTAAAAGATATCCTGATCGATATGTTGGTCTGGCCGCCCTTGCACCTCAGGACCCTGAGAGTGCTGCTTTGGAACTGGAGCGGGCAGTGAAGGAGCTCGGGATGAAAGGCGCCAAACTGAATTCCCATGTCAGGGGAGAATATCTCGATGATGAAAAATTTTGGCCCATATTCGAAACGGCGGAGAGTCTTGATGTACCCATATATCTCCACCCAACCTGGCCTTCTCCATCCATGCTTAAACCTTACGCCAAGTATGGGTTCCCATTGGCAGGGCCGCCTCTGGGATTTGGGGCCGAAACCTCTCTTCATGCGGTGCGTCTTATCTATAGCGGTCTTTTCGACAAATATCCGGGGTTGAAGATCGTATTGGGTCATCTTGGTGAAGGACTCCCATTCTGGCTGTATCGGATAGATTTTTATTGGTTGAAACCCTGGGTGGCCGGTGAGCTTAGACCCAAGATACAACACAAACCAAGTTACTATATCAACAACAATTTTCTATTTACTTCCAGCGGAATGCATTTCCTGCCCGCATTTGTCTGTGCCTATATGGCCCTGGGTGCTGACATGATAGCATTTGGGGCCGATCATCCCTTTGAAACAAGTAAGGAATCTCTGGAATCACTGGGCACATTGCCAATATGTGAAGCCGATAGGGAAAAATTCTTCCACGTAAATGCGGAAAAACTTTTAAAAATAGGCTAGGTCTCAGGCAATAAAAATTAATCACCATGATAGATATAGACAAAAAACCTGTCCAGACGGATGTACTGATTATTGGAGGGGGGATAGCCGGACTCATGGCTGCTATCAATGCGGCAGACCATAGGATCAGTGTAATTGTAGCTGAAAAGGCCAATACTAAACGGAGCGGCTGCGGGGCTACAGGAAACGATCACTTCATGTGCTATATCCCTGAGATCCATGGTGATGATATGGGGCCTATTATAACCGAATACAGAAACAGCCAGGTCGGAGGATTCTCTGATATTTCTCTGGCTACAAAATTTCTTGAACAATCCTATGACCGGGTCAAAGATTGGGATAGCTGGGGTATATCCATGAAACCCAAAGGTAAGTGGGATTTTTCCGGTCATGCCTTTCCGGGACGTCCACGTATCTGGCTCAAGTACGCTGGTCATAATCAGAAAGGTGTACTGACAAGAGAGGCAAAAAAACGGGGCGCGCGAATACTAAACCACCTTTCCATCACAGACCTCATTACAAACGGCAATTCTGTGACAGGTGCCATCGGTATAAGTACCATAAAAGAAAAGCCTGTCATGAAAATTTTTCAAGCAAAGTCGATTATCCTTACTACTGGCTGTGGCAGCAGGCTTTATCCGGCCCCTACACCGGGATGGATGTTTAATACTGCAAATTGCCCTGTCTGCACCGGTAGCGGCCAGGCCATAGCATACCGGGCAGGAGCCAAACTCATTAATATGGAATTTCCCCAAAGGCACTCAGGACCCAAATACTTTGCGCGTTGCGGCAAGGCCACATGGATAGGGCTCTACAAGGATCCCCACGGCAGGATTGTAGGCCCCTTCGTCAAAAAAGCCACTAGAGAATTAGGTGATATCACAGGAGACATATGGAGTTCCGTGTTTACCGATATGTTCAGGTCTGGAGAAGGGCCGGTATACATTGATTGCAGTACTACCTCTCAAGAGGATCACGAATACATGATGTGGGGTCTTGTTGAGGAAGGTAACACGGGTATGCTCAACTATATGGCGAAGGAAAGGATTGATCCCCGAAAACACGGAATCGAGTTCATGCAATATGAACCATTCCTCGTGGGCAGGGGGATAGAGATCGACATAAATGCCAAAAGCAGCCTGGATGGACTGTATGCAGCAGGTGATCCGGTGGGTAACTTCCGTGCGGACTGTGCCGGTGCAGCCACATTTGGATGGATTGCAGGGGAGAGCGCTGCAGATAGGGCAAAGAAGATAAGGGAGTTCCAAAAGATCTCCTTTGTAGAAGATCGGGTACAATTCTATTCCGAAATTATGGAGAGAGCCTCCGGCCCCTCCTGGCAGGAGGCGAATCTGGCCCTGCAGCAAATTATGAGCGATTATGCTGGGGTTAAGGTGCGATCGGAGACATTGTTGAAGGCCGGGCTAAAGTATCTGAGAGACCTAAAAAAGAAAGCACATACTACGCTTATGGCTGATAACTCACATACCCTGATGAGATGTATGGAGGTTTTTGACCTGATGGAATGTGGGGAGACCATCTTCCTGACGGCACTTGAGAGAAAGGAGTCTAGAGGGCTGCATATAAGATCCGATTTTCCTTTTACAAATCCGTTACTGCAGGAAAAATGGATCACCATCGCAAAGGAGAACGGCCAGCCCAGAGTAGAATGGCGCGTAACTATTTAGTTCTTTTCAACTAATTCGGGGACTCAGCAATCTCTTTTCAGGGGCGAAAGCATCCTGTGATGATTCAGCGAAACGTGCTCCCAGATGGGCGGGTTGCCCCCGTGAATTGCTTAGATTTCCTTATGGTACATTATTGTGATAGTTATCCACCAGCCGACCTATGGCGATGCGCGACTTAAGGTTCACTGAATCGAGTTCGCCCGCTCAAAGAGATCCCCGAGTCCCAACACATCAATGAAATTTCGTGAACCAAGAGGACACTGATAAACCAGAGTCCCCTTGATTCTCGTTTTACGAGGGGCTTTTTGCGTATTAGGTGGGGCCCTTTTAGTTGCTTTCAGATCTTCTTTTTTAGTTGATAATTTCCTATTTTTATTCTTAAATATTACTATACTGCCATAATGGGTTGATTCGATTTCATAATACATCGATATCGCATAAGATGCCTGTTTTTGTTGCTGATCAGTTTGTTCTTTTCCCCTTCAATTTCTTTTTAAAATGAGATTGACTTTCCTATTTGACTTTTCAAAACAACATTTGTGGCAGAAATCCAATTAATATTGTAGCCATTTCCTATAATCGGAATGGAATCTTTTTGGGATTCCTTTTTGACTAAAAGAGACTCATAGCGAGTCTGTATTTCAGCAGGTATTTTTTCATCATGTATTTATCGGGTTTTATGGATAATATGATTATTTACATATTATCAGGCTAGAAAACATAAAAAATTACCCATAATTCCCCCATCAAGACTTTTTATTTTTGTTAGTTATCCAGAAACTATATACTTACTTGATGTTGCCGGACGCTTCGCGCCGGCAACATCGCCCTGCGGATATCATCCCCTTGCTGTTCGGCGCGAAGCGCCTCACATCAAGCGGATTCACCTGACAGCGTCTGTCCATAAACCCTTCGGGTTTATTCCCAGACTTGCAGGTGATCCGCAGGGCGATGCTCAGAAAGGGCAATGAAAAAAACATGGACCAGATAGATGAAATGATAACAGCCTATGACGAAGAAGCAGAGGCAACTGGTTGGTACGGTCCCGAAGTTGCTTTCGGCCTGACTTACGCTCATGTTCAACCTAGTCAGTCTATGCTGGATATCGGGATCGGCACTGGTTTGGGATCTATTTTATTCCTTAATGAAAAGGGGTCAAGTCGGCCGTTGACTCTTGATTTGTTCCCTAATAAGCTTCTCCCATGTCCAGACCCTTAAAAATACAGCACAGTCAGCAGTATTGTTGAAAGAGTAAAATCCAAGATGAAAGCTGATGGAGGACTTCAAAAGAGGATAGAACATTTGACTGAAGTTATCATTAAGAGTCAACGGCCGACTTGATCCCTTAAGACCCCTTAATTTTAGGAGGGTTAGAAGATGAAAACTTTAGCATATCTGTCTTTGTCGATTTTACTAACTGCAAGTCCGGTAACAGGACTATCCGCAGAATGCCCAAAAGACTGCTCTAAACCCGACAAACTTGGCGACGAAGTCAAAGAAAAGGATGCTCATTTTGCATACAAGTCAGATGTCGAAAAGAAACCTGATGGGAAAATCATTCTAAACCACTGCGTTCACAATAAAGATGATTCCCCCCTCGTTTTTTCTTGGAAAAAGGTCGATTTTGTGCGCCCTCCATGGAACCCACTTCCACCGGACGAAATCCAACAAGATCCACATCCGATTGTAGGGTATCGAGATACTCCCGATACAGACGCACCAATATTCTACACCCAATCTAAGAAAAAGCGATCTGCAGCTATCTATGTAGAGGATGATGAAAAGAAAAAGGCTGTTGAAGGAACACTAAGCTCTAGCTTCTTGACTGCGTTTTATGACGTAAATAAAAAGATACGAAAATTGTATATACAGATTACCTCGGTGTTTAAAGATGGCATTATTTCGCAGGAGATAATACGAGAACCTAATAACATCACAATAGGGCTAGGGGGCATTGATAAACAAGCCCTTAATAGACTCGATCAGTTTCAAAGCGTTTCTAGGCAAATAGCATTTCATGGTGACAAACTGGAAGTATTGCTTTTCTCTGAGGTGATACCAAAAAAACAAGCTGATTGGTTCCCTGCGACTATGAGGAAAAAACAGATGTTCTTTATCCGCCCTTCACCTATAGGCAGGAAGGCTGTAAAGTTTTCTATCCTGAGGACCCAAAGCGTAAAACAAATTGCAGCGACCTTGGCCGTCCTCGATGAGAAAGGAAGTCTTATTGCTACAGGCCGTTGTGCTCTCTTTGTTCCAAATTACAGGTAAAGTGGTATTCAAAATGAAACGAGTTCCTATTTATATAATCATCCTTTTAGCTTCCTGGTTTGCGGGAAAGACATTGCCCCAACCGCTTGGTGCAGAGGCTCTGTTCGCATATCTAATAGCACCTTTGGGAGGTGTGGGCGGCTATGTAGCTGGCAGGGTTTTTTGGAAGAAAGCGGAACTAACTTTACGATCAATAATAATCCTAATCACAGTAATTATATTCCTTGGTGTGGGATGTGCGATTACTTATCTTTACATCTATTCCAACTTTCCATCCCCGGCCCCCTTTCTGTTTTCTTTAGAGTTGATATTTTTTCTTAGCCCGTTTTTCTGTTTTTTCTTCCTTTGTGCATGTGCAGGCCTCCCATTGTGGAGAGAATGAAAGTCTGGCTCAAATGGGTCTAACGAGGACTGATGGCAGTATGGTATAGGGACGCTCTTTCAAAATTAAGTTGAAAAAATATTGCTAGAATAAACAGCAGCTTAATGGAGTTTTAACATCCAATTTTAGAAAGCCAACAAACAGTTTCAGCCGATAAAGACGGCTGAACTGCATGTTAGCCCGCAAATAGGAGTCAATGACAATGAAGTTCTACGTAGCATCAAGCATTAAGAACAAGGATAAGGTTCAAGACGTATTCGGTGCTCTCAAGAATAAAGGGCACGAAGTAACAACCGACTGGACTCTTACCGACGATATTCCTGAAGACGAGAGAGGTCTTAAAAGAGATTACATGCGATCGATAGCTAAGAGAGATTTTGAAGCGATCGGGGAGTGTGATGTTCTTGTCCTTCTAAGCAAACCGTCAGAAGGGCGATCAATGTACGTCGAGCTTGGTCTATCGATTGCCATGCACGAGGCGACAGGTAAACCATCAGTGTTTGTCGTCGGACCAGATAACAACGAATCAGTTTTCTACTTTCACCCAGCGGTACAATGCGTTGGCAGTTTGGACGAAGCCCTTGAACAAGCTATGCAAACAAAAGTTGGCGAAACACTGTCACGGAGTCATGAGGGACGACTTGAAGAATACAAAGCTCTCCGTAGTGAGATGCTGGAAATCATCAAGGGTCGTATATGGGGACAAGCAACATACGCGGTTTTGGCTGCCGGATTGTTGGCTTTGACGGCAACTGCCTACAAAGTACCCAGTCTGATTTTCATAATTGCCTTAGCCGTGCCGTTTCTGTTTCACACAATTCAACGTGAACACGCCAGAATCAGAATGGGTAATTACCTGCGGGTTGTGCTGGAGCCACGGATTCCTGGCATGTACTGGGAGGAGTACCTTGGTCTATGGAGAGGAAGATTTGGCAGACAGGAGAGACAAGGTTGGCTTAACATGGCTGACAGAGCCAAGCACATTTTTGGTTTTTCCGGACTGTATTTGCTGACCTCTTTCTTCTGCTGGTTCTTACTGCTGGATACCACTAAGAATCTAGTTCCACGTTTGATCGGTTCGTGTTTTCTGATTGCGCTTGTGGTGACATACCGCGCTTTCTTCAAGCTGTACGACAAAGAAGGCGAGGAATACAAAGAACTCTTGCGACTTAGTCCAAAATGTTAAGGCTAACAATCAGCTGTTGGTCAACGCCGCATTAGGCAGGAAAAAATCTCTATTAAAGGGGTCAAATCTACTCTTGGCTCTTGCTAAATTCTATTGTATAAATCCGCTATGTCCAGACCATTAAGAATACAATTTCCAGATGCTTAGTATCACGTGATGAATCGTGGTAGGAGAGGGGAAGAGATCTTTACGGGGAAGAATGACTATAATGCATTTATTGATCTACTCAAGGAACTGGTGGAAGACTATAATGTAAAGGGGACATTTTAATGAGCCAAGAAATGTTGCTATCTATCTAACAAGGTGTAGGCAAAGCATTTGGGATCGATAAAAATAGTACTGTTGGCAGCGTTATAGGAAGAGTAAAACGCGAGATGGGAAAGAAAAAGAATAAAAATATTAGTAAACGTGTTGAAAAATTGAAAAACATATTAGGCAAGAGCCAAGAGTAGATTTGACCCCTTTTCTGATATTTTTTTTCTGAGAGGATAGATGCATTCACCCCAGGAAGTATCGACGTTAGGTTAAAATCTTTGAGATAAATGACAATTACAACATATTTAAAAAATTCTGTCTAAACCGGCGCATCCCCTTCAACCAGCGATCATAGTCTGACGTTTTACGCTCCATATAGATACGCACCTGTTCGTGAGTCAGAATCAGGAAGGTCTCTGCCTCCAGACCCGCAATAACGCTGTCCGCCACCTGCTCCGGTGTCAATATGCCGTCAACACCTTGAGGCCCCCCGTCATTGAAATCCCCCAGCATCTGGGTTGCCACCGCCTGTGGGCAAATCACTGATACTTTAATGCCGTCATCCCCGTGGGTTATTGCCAGTGCTTCGGCAAAACCGATGGCCGCGTGTTTGGTGGTCGAATAAGGTGCCGAACCAATCTGGTTCAGCAAACCGGCGGCGGATACCGTATTGAGCAAATAACCTTGTCCATGGGCTATCATACCCGGCAGAACAGCTCTGGCAGCATATACGTGGGCCATTACATGAATCTCCCAAGCCTTTTGCCATTTATCGTTGGGGCAACTGGTGGCCATTCCGCCCGGTTCGTCTCGATACGCCACGCCGGCATTGGAGCAAAACAAATCGATGGGCCCGAATTGTTTTTCCGTTTCTTCTACCACGCGGACGATATCGGGTTCAACGGAAACATCGGCCTGTAGCGCCAAACTGTCAATTTCTGCCGCCACCTGGCGGGCGCTTTCCATGTCCAGATCCACAACCACCACACTCTTTGCATCCTCCTGTTTAAAACGCCGGCACATCGCAGCGCCAATACCATGGGCACCACCGGTAACCACAATGACTTTGTCTTTCACAAGCATAGTTTTAACCTCTTTATTTCATATCTTCCTGTTCTATCAATTCCTGATAAATATTCGAAAATTCCTTGGAGGGTTCCAGGAGTTCAAGGTTTTGTGAAGTTAACACATTTTTAACCCGTTGTTCAATGTAATCTATAATAGATGAGGAGGAACGCCTTTAAAATTCTAAGTTTACAAGGGAATGCATGCCATTAAAAGCCATAAAGGGGTCTACGATTGACTCATGTTTGCTATGATAAAAAAATGGATGATGTCCAGGCCACTGAGTGTAAAGGGGTCAAGTCTATGTTTGACTCAAGTATGATATACTTTAGAAATTAAAAGTTGTCTTCATGGTAAATAGGCTGATTATTGCTGGCGTGCGCTTTTTCGAGAAGTTTTAAAAGGAACAGGGGTCAGGTCTTGCATTATGATATTTTTAAGGGTATTATGCTGATCATGGTCAGACCGCTCAGAATCAAATTTCCAGGTGCTATCTATCATATCACTTCCAGACAGAAATAGCCAGGGGCACCTCTGGGTGATAACGTTATAATGCAAGACTGACCCCAATTACAACGTTTCACTCCCTTTTATTTGATGGATTGCGCTAACCATCCACTCTCCCAGAGGATTTACCACTCCAGGATTGATACTTTCTGAGCAGACGTTCTATGGTGTCGGATTTTGTTTTCGCAAAGAAGGGGAAAGGAAGATATCCCTTCCCCTTTCCCTCAATCCTTGATGGCCCTTATTTACCAGGGTAATCAATTCCTTTGTCTGTGAGATAATCCTTTAGCATTTTTACAAGTTGACTGTTTGTGGATGATTTTTCTTCGGCTTGCGACCATAGAACCGCCGTGGCAGCCTTGTATTTTACCGCCTCATCGCCGGTGAGGGTTTGGATTTTTATTCCAGCTTTGGTTATCGTATTTTCAATGCTTGCATGCTTAGCCTCAGAACCGGGGATCAGGTTCTTAATATTTACCTCTCTTGCCGTATCGATCACAACCTTCTTTAAGTTATCAGGCAGTTTATTCCATGCGTTTAAATTGACTTCAAGCAAAGAAGGACTATTGGGCATCCAGGCTGGCATAACGATGTACTTCACAACGTCTTTCCAACCGAAGTCCTCAAGCCCGGACAGCGCCATGAAATGGCCGTCGATAACGCCTGTCTGCAAAGCGGTATAAACATCCATGATCGACAAACTGGTCGGAACCGCCCCCAACGCTTCTACCGCTCCGGCGTGAGCTCCGGTACATCTTATTTTCTTTCCCTTGAAATCGGCGAATGTACGTACCGGAAATTGCGTCATGATGACCATCTCGTCGGGGAAGCTGAGAAGAGATATTGGCATAACCTTTTTTTGGTTGTATGCGTCGGTTACTATCTTAAATGCCGCTCCACCTTTGTAGGTGTACCAAAAATCCATCTGCTGAAGGATATCGAAAAAGGCGAAGGGGAGACCGGTGAGGACATAGGACTCAGGTATTGTACCACCATCGTATCCTGGTGAAGTCAGGCCTGCTTCGACAATACCGGCGCCAACGGAGCTGGTAACCTTGAAACCTGGTACGATAGCTCCCGGGGCATAAAGTGTAATGTCAAGCTGGCCCTGGGTTCGCTCTTTAATAAGCTTAGCGAAGGGCTCGAGGTGATTTTTCCATATGTTGGATCCACTGGCCGTAAATGATTGAAGCTTCCATTTAGTAGTGTCCGCTGAAGTCGTTGCGGGGTTTATCCCAATGATTCCAACGAGCAATAGTGTTAAGAAACAGCATAAGATATTCTTTTTCATTACGCTCCCTCCTTTTTAGAGATTCTCAGTTTGTGCTGATTTGTTTCTAATACGGCTAAACATCCCACTATACAATTTTTTCCCTCCTTTCTCTGCATCCTCTCTGCAATAATTAGATGCATCTGTTTATTTTATTGGTCCTATTTATTTCCCCATCATCATTTCTGGTAGCCACAGGACCAGTTCGGGGAATATTATCACTATAAGCAAACAAATCGCTTGAATTACAATAAAAGGTGAAATGGATTTGTAAATGTCTCCCATGGTGATGCCCTTGGGTACAAGCATTTTCATATAGAAGAGGTTAATCCCAAAGGGAGGTGTTAAATAGCCCATTTCCACATTAATCGTGAAAAGGACGCCAAACCAAACCGGGTCAAAGCCCAACGACCTGATCACAGGAAGAAAGATTGGAAGGGTGATAATCATCATGCCCGTGGGATCCATAAAACAGCCTAAAAATAACAAAAGAATTTGTGTGATTAGAAGTACCACCCACTTATTTATGCCCGTCTCGGCAATAAACGTTTGAACAAAATCGGAGGCTCCCATGGAAGAAAAGACGTGTGTGAACAATAATGCCCCGAATATTATCCAACCGGCTAAAACAGTGATGCGCAGCGTTCCAATGAGGGAATCGTGTAAAAGCTTCCAAGAAAATCTTCGATAAACAATCACGATGATAAAGGCGCAGAAGGCACCCACTCCGGCAGCTTCAGTGGCCGTAGTTATCCCCATATAGATAAAACCAAGAACTACTACCACCAATATAATCGGCAGGATGACCCCCTTGAGCGATGTGGTCTTTTGTTGCCAGGTGAATCTTTCCTCTTTAGGGACCGGAGGGCCTAGTTGAGGGTTTAACAAGCACTTTATACCGATGTAGGCCATAAACAAGGAAGACATCAGCAGTCCTGGTAAAACCCCACCCATAAACAGTTTCCCTATGGATTCCTGTGAGAGAAAAGAATAAATGATCATGGGTATGCTGGGAGGGATCAGGATGCCAAGCGTTCCCCCGGCAGCTATGGCAGCTACGGCAATAGACTTGTGATAACCCCTCTTCAACATGGCGGGAAGGCCTATGAGCCCCATGGTCATAGTACCTATCGAGCTATTCCCTGCCATAGCAGCAAAGATGGTGCAAATAAGAATCGTTCCCATAGCCAATCCGCCTCTGATAGGACCAAACCAGCGATACATTGTTTCAAAAAATTCTTCAGCCATCCCCGAGCGCTCAAGCAGGTAGGCCATTAGTACGAAAAGAGGAATGGCGAGCAATACATAATTAGTCCATCCTTCCCATGATGAGGTGGCTACCAGAAGCAAACTATTGGGTCCCAGCTGCCAGAAAATGAAAAAGACGCCGACTACACCAAGACAGAAGGCCACTGGCAATCCGAGCGCCAGCATAAGTATCAGTGCTCCAAAGCAAAGAATTGTAAGTAGTGATATGCTCATTTGTCAAAACTCTCTTCCAGGGTAAGTGCGTCTTCTTTTACTTCCGTTATCCCTGTTATGGCCTGTATAATATATCGAATGAACCCGGCAATGCACTGCAGCAGGAGTAATAAAGCTCCGAGAGGTACGATGAACTTTATGGGGTATATGGGTGGGTTCCACCCGGTTGCGGAAGTTTCACGCATTGAGAGAGAACTCAGGGCATCCATCACAGTATATTTGAAAGTAACATAAAGAAAGACAAACAGGAATAAGAAGGTGAATATATTAGCAATGGCCTTTTTCCTTATCCCAAATCGTTCATAAACAATATCGACATTCACATGCCACCCGCATTGTTGAACGTACCCGCCGCCTATGGCAATGATAGCCAGGAACATATACTGGGTCAGCTCCATCGACCACATGGTAGGACTATTGAATACATACCGCATCAACACCTCGAACGGTACCAAAACCCCTAATGCTGCTAGAAGGAAGCAGCCTATCCATGTCAGTTTAATGTTTATCTGATCTATTGCTCTGAGAATGCGTCTTATCTTTTTCATAATTGTTTCTCGCTTTAAAGAATATCGCTTGATAGGGACTGGTTTCATGTATCTTAATCATTACCCGCGGCTTACCGCAGGGTTGTATTTTCCAGCCTCTTCTCGTCAAGCATCATTTTAACCAACATTTATAAAGCTCCGGAAGAAACTTCTGGCAGACTACTCTACCCAGAGGACCCTCCCCACCGGTAATAACAGCTGTTTTACCTCTTAGCTTCACTTAGGCCTCCTTGCAGTTCGCCCTGCGCAATTTTTCGCCCATAAGCCTGTCATAGCATCCTTCAGTTAGGTCAGCCTTCTCCTCCTTGAGCAGGTTCTTCTGAATTCTTCCGATAGCACTCTTCGGAAAAACATCCCGGAACTCTATATATCTAGGCACCTTGAATTCTGCTAAATGCTTTTTGCACCAGGAAATAATTTCATCAGGATTTACCTTTTCACCAGGGCTGATCCTGATATATGCCTTGATTTCTTCCTCCCCTGATCCCAGGCCGGACGGTACACCAATGACGGCGCATTCGGCTACTCCGGAATGGCGATTGATTACGGCCTCTATCTCGGTCGGGGAGATAAGTTCACCTCTCCTTCGCAACACATCCTTCTTTCTTCCCACGAAATAGAAATATCCTTCTTCGTCCTGTACCCCGACATCTCCTGTATAAATCCATCCTTCTTTTTTGGTCTCCTCTGTTTTCCCTTTGTCCTTGAAGTATTCAATCATTACCGCTGAATTTCGGATAAGAATCTCCCCCTGTCTGCCTGGGGATACTTGTGAACCGTAATCGTCCACGATCCTGGCTTCATTCTTGACTGACAGATCCGGATGCTCCATAGGTATCCCGATTCCCCCGGGCTTTCTTTGACCAGTACCTTCTCTGGGACCCATGATTCCCATAACGGCTTCCGTTTGTGAATAGATAGTTTGTATCTTCAGGCCAAACCTCTTTTCGAAGTCATGGTGGATTTCCTTCGGCACGTTTCCGGCAACCAGCGTTACCACAGGGTTGTCAGAATCATCTTCTTTAGAGGGTCTGCCCCAGACCCAGGGGATCACCGCTTGGATTAAAACCAGTTTAGTTGCACCGTATTGCCTGGCCTGTTCGATTATTAGGGATGCGCTGAATCGCTTTAGCAGCACCAGACTTGCACCGGCAGATAATGAACCCATTGTCGAATAGACTTGGGCATTTGCATGAAAAAGCGGGTTTGGAGTCATAACCCGGTCATCTTCTGATATCCCAACGGTATACGCATAAGCTTCTCCAGTCATGATCCAATTCTTATGGGAATTGAGCACGCCTTTTGGCTTGTCGGTTGTCCCGGATGTATAAATGCAGACAGCCGGTTCTTCCTCAGAAATAGGCAGCGTGTCAAATATAGCCGGCTGGGTGAGCAACTCCGAAAACGAAATGGTTCCCGAGGGCAGGGCGCTCCGGCTACAGACGATAACATGTCTTAAACTGGGTAGATTTTTCCTTTTTATGTTTGAAAAAACTGGATAATAGTCCTCGTGAATGACAAGCCCTGAAGCCTCGGAATGCCGGAGAATGTATTCCATCTCCGGTTCCTTGAAAGTGATATTGATTGGGACTTCAATGGCGCCGTTCCTGTTAAGTCCCATCCAGGAGTATAAGAACTCCGGCAAATTAGGGAGCATGATGGCAACCATCTCACCCTTTTTCACACCCAGGCTTTTAAATCCATTGGCAACGCGGTTAACAGATTCATTAAAATCGTTGTAGCTGATCTTTTCTTCCTCAAAATAGAGATAAGTCTTATCCTGGTGTTTTTGGGTCTGGGACTCCAGTAACTCTCCTATGTTCATATCAGTCCCCCGTGACTTCTCTCTTTCTTTCTACAAGCTCCGTCAGCACATTCTGAGTAAAAGCAGGGACAATGAAGGCTATTCTCGATTCATCACCGCCATCTCGTGGCGTCTCGTCTCTCAAGGGAACTTTCAACTCCTTCAATTTCCTCAACACCCCATCAATGTTTTCGACTCTCATCGCGATATGATGGAAGCCTTCGCCCTTTTCTTTCAGGAATTGACCGATCCTTCCGGCCCCTTCTTCCATAGGCTCAAGCAATTCAATCAAGACTTCTCCCATGGGTATGAATGCTATTCTGACTTTTAGCGCTTCCAGGGTTTCTATCTTCATTGGCGCAAGGCCATAGACATTCTCATAGACCGCCAAAGACCTCTCCAGGTTTTCGACCGCAATACCAATATGGTCTATCTTGTTGAACATCGCTTCCCCTTTATCAGAATGTTGTCTCACGGTATTCTCCAAAAACCTTTCGAAACGTGTCACATATCTCACCCAGTGTCGCGTAACTTTTCACTGCCTCGACAAGGATTGGGACCAGGTTTTCCTCCCCCTCAGCCTGCCTCTCAATTTCTTTCAGTATCGCCGACACTTTATTGTTGTTCCGTGTTTTTCTGAGTCTCTTGAGCTTTCGCTTCTGTTTTTCAGCTGTGTCTTTGGGAGGCCTGAATATCTCAATCGCCGTCTCCTCCCCTTCCATATATTCGTTCAGTCCAACAATTACCCTATTGCGATCCTCTATTTCTCTCTGGTATCGATAAGACGATTGGGATATTTCATCTTGGAAGTAATTTCCTTCAATGGCCTTAACAGCGCCCCCCAGGTTGTCGATCTTTTCAATGTATTTGAGAGAGTCCACTTCTAAGGCGCTGGTAAGTGACTCCAAATAATATGAGCCTCCCAGAGGGTCTATGGTATCGGCGACCCCTGTTTCATGAGCGATTATTTGTTGGGTCCTCAGCGCTACCTTGACCGCCTGCTCAGAGGGGGTGCAATAGGCCTCATCCATGGAGCAGGGGAATAAGGATTGGCACCCTCCCAAGACACCTGCCAGGGATTCAATTGTTACACGGACGATATTGTTTATCGGTTGCTGAGCTGTGAGGCTGCTGCCTGCTGTGAAATTCACCAGATTGAAGCCCAGGACTGAGCTGTCTTTTATATTATATCGTTTCTTGAAAAGTTTCGCCCACAATCGCCGTAAGGCCCTGAATTTCGCGATTTCCTCAAAGAAATCCATGTTAACGCTCATAAAGGCAGAGAGCTTGGGCAGAATCTTTTCCATGTCAAAGCCCTTTTTGCACACATGATCCAGGTATTCCAGGGCATCCGCAAGACTGAAGGCGATTTCTTGAGTGGCTGTCGCGCCACTCTCTCTTATGTGATAGCCGCAGATGGTTAGAGGCAGCCAGTTGGGATGGTGCTCTGCGCAATATGTCACCAGGTCGGTGGCAAGCCTTAAGGACGGACGCGGAGGATAGATGTAAGTACCACGGGCTATAAACTCTTTGAGTATGTCGTTCTGAATGCGGAGCACCATTTGGTCCGTAGGTATACTCTGTCTCTCGGCTAAAGCGATGAACATGGCTAAGCCGATGGGGGCAACCGCATTTGCGACCAGGCTTATCTGCCGCGGTTTGTTCAAAGGAATTCCATCGAAAATGATCTCCAAATCTTCGAGCGAATCGACGGCCACGCCCACCTTTCCCACCTCACCCTCGGCAAGAGGGTGATCAGAGTCAAGCCCCATTTGTGTTGGCAGGTCTAACGCGATTGAAATCCCCGTTTGCCCCCTTTCCAGCAAGAATCGATACCTCTTGTTTGCTTCTTCCGCATTCCCGAATCCGGCATATTGCTGGAAAATCCAGAAATTGCTTCTGTATCCGGCCGGATCCTTACCTCTGGTGAATGGATACTGGCCGGGAAACCCGAGGTCATTCTGATAGTTAAATCCGATGTCCTTGAGATCTAACGGGGTGTAAAGCGGCTGAATCGGAATACCGGACATGGTCCTGAATTTTTTCTTGCGTTCCTCCTGGTGCCCCAGATTCCCCCTGTAGGGTTTTTCTATCCACTGACTGATTTCTCTTTTCAGTTTATCGTCACTCATGCTTTGCCCCTTGTCCGCAACTACCACCACTTTCCAGTTCAGGTACTAATATCCCTTCTGCTCCCTATTCACCATTGGGATTGGCACCTCCAATCGGACGAAAAGACTATTGTTTAAACGGAAAAAAGCGCATCATTGATATCCAGCGTGATTCCTGTGAATAACCCGGCTGATCAGGGCGATTGATTTGAGCTACGCCATCAGATCGGGAAAGGAGTTCAGGTTGTCCACTAAGATCTCCTTAACTGTCTGTATGTGAAGCTTCATATATTTTTCAGCGACGTCTCCGTCTCTATTCCTGCAACCCCGCAGAATCCCCTCATGATGATCCAGATAGCCCTCAAAATGCCCCGGTATCCTTATTATAATATACTTATATCTATGAATTCTTAGATGGAGAGTTTCGAGAATTGTACGGAGATTGTCATTCCCACAGTGCCCATAAAAGAAGGTATGGAAAAGCGTATTATGATATAGCCAACCCTTTAGGTCTTTTTTCTTTACATCATCATGCAGTTTCTTGTTCAAACTATTCAAGTACTCGACTTCTCTTTTATTAGCTTTTTCGGCCGTCAGCCGTGTTGCATAACTCTCTAATAGCCAGCGTATATCATAGATCTCGTCTACCTGCTTTACTGAGAGTTTGGAAACCGTATATCCCTTGTTTCTCTTGAATGTGAGCAACCCTTCACTTTCTAACTGACGTAAAGCCTCTCTGATTGGACTGCGGCTTGCATTGAACTCCTTTGCTAAGGCGGATTCCACGAGCCGTTCCCCTGGGTTTAGTTTGTAAAACGTGATTTGATCCATGATTTCTTTGTAGATACGCTCTCTTACTGATTCTTTCATATTGAGTGGACCGATTATAAAATTGCTTTAAAATTTTATGGAACGCGGCTTCCTTCCTCCGCAGCAAGGCCACTGCGAGGACGGACCGTCGCTCTCGAAAAAGGAATTTCCTAAACTATAAAGTGTTAGGCGGGGGATGCCTTTTACAAAGAGACTCAACGTAGAGTAATATTGTCGACAATTTTGTCTATAATAAAGTCGATTAATATGTCAAGAGAAATCAGCACCTGTTAAAGGACTTTAGGTAAATTTATCCTGTCTAATTTTGAATTGTCACAATCTTTTCATTCCTACCAGTCGTATTCTTCTCGTTCAATAATGGTGGCAACCCCCTGTCCCCCGCCGCAGCAGGCATTGGCGCAGCCAAAGCGCCCATCCTCGGAATGAAGTATCCTGGCGAGGGTCCCAATCAGCCTGCAAGCAGTTGCCCCTAGGGGATGACCAATAGCAGTCCCTCCGCCTTTTACATTAACGCGGTCCGGATCGATCCCCAATTCTTTGATACAGTTAAGCGTGACGATAGTGAAGGCCTCATTGATCTCCCAATAATCGATGTCCTTTGCTTCAAGGCCGGCGCTTTTCAATGCCCTTTTGCTGGCAGGGACAGGACCGACACCCATGATCGTGGGGTCAACGCCTGCAAACCCTATGGACCGAATGGTTGCCAATGGCCTAATGCCTTTTGCCCGCGCCGTTTCTTTGCTCATTAAGAGAAGACAGGATGCCCCCGCGTTTAACGGTGACGCATTTCCCGGGGTAATCACGCCATCTTCCCTAAAGGCAGGTTTCAACTGATCAAGGCCTTCCAGAGAAACATTTTCGCGAACAGCCTGGTCTTTCGTTACGGTTAATATCGTTCCGTCTCCCTGCTCGGCATCTATGGGTAGGATTTCACCGTCAAAGAATCCTTCTGCCCTGGCCTTTACGGCAAGATCATGGGATCGCTTGGCCCATTGATTTAACGTGTCTTTATGGAAATTAGTTAGGGAGAAAAGCTTCTCCGCTGTCATGCCCATGTTGATGGCGTTCTTTATATCCCAGTGAGCAAGGGCCGCATCCTCTGAAAGGCGCGGATTCAGCTTAACATATCCATCTTCCCTGGATGATTGGCCCATGGGAACTCGCGTCATATGTTCCATTCCGGCTGCCAGGACAATATCCGCATAACCCAGCATGATCTCCATGGCGCCGATATGTGTCGCGGCCATGGAGGCCCCGCATTGTTGGTCAACGAACTTGGCGGCCACGGTTTCCGGAAGGTTTGACAAGAAGACAGGGAATCGCCCTCCATAGGTAAAATTTTCATGCACACCAAGAGCAGCTCCCGTGATACAATCTTCAATTTCATTCCCTTCCACTCCTGTTTTTTCCAATAGCTTTGGCAAGAGCATGGACAATAGATCATCGGCCCTTAACTTATGAAACCAGTCTCTTTCAGGATCATTTGGCCTGGACCGAGATTGGGCCGTTCGTAAATATCCTGCAATAACTACTTCTCTCATGATTAACTCCTTTATTATTTGATTTTTTTATTTAACCCGGGCGGTGCCTGTTGCACAATTTGGGTTTAACAACCCTCGACTATAACCCTTCACCCCGCACCCCCTGAGGAAAAGACACGGATGAGGAGGTGTCGTAATTTCTTTTCATGAGTCCATTTCAAAATGTTACCCGCTAAAACGGAATCCAAATTCAAGTCGAACATCCCGGTCGTTGATTAGGGAAAGGCAAAAAATTTAACCGCAGGAATATATCTTAATGTTTCGAGGATTACAATATATATGGTATCAGGCTGGATTCCCTATATTTAAATACCGATGAATTTTAATAATCATGTGCACCGCCTGAAGAGATGGCGTCTAAAGTACAGCCCGTGATGAAAAACAGTTGCCTGCGGGTATATGATGTGATAGCAGTGTCAGCGAAATTAAAAGACCGATTAAAACCCAAGTCTCGAATTGACCTATATAAGGACATCCGTTCCGGTCTGTAGCTGCCGTTTCTATTGAAGGACTGGAGGATGGATAAAATGAGATACAGACAATATATCTTCAACCTAAGAAATTCTATAGGAGGGCTTTATGTTCAGACTTGATAATAAGATAGCAGTGGTAATTGGCGGGGCAGGTGGCATTGGTGAATCATGTGCGTTTGCACTAGCCAGTCAGGGTGCAACGGTCACTGTTGCCAGCCGGAACCTGGAAAAACTCGAAAAGGTCGCCAAGAAAATCAAGACGGAAATCGGATCTGATGTATCGGCTGTACAGGTTGATGTCACCAGCGAAGACAGTATCGTTGCATTGAAGGACAAATTAATTCAAAAAGACGGTACGGTTGACATATTGGTAAATGCCCAGGGCTTGAATGTGAAAATGCCGGCAGTAGATACAGATATTGTTACATGGGATTCTCTTTTTGCTACCAACGTGAGAGGCGTAATGTTGGCATGCAGGATTTTCGGTAAGGTAATGGTCGCTCAAAAGCGGGGCAAAATTATTAATCTTTCCTCGGTGCGCGGAATTCGAGGGGTCGGTAGAGGGAATACGGTCTATGGGGCGACAAAAGGTGCAGTAGACATGATAACCCGCAACCTTGCGGCGGAGTGGGCAGAGTATAACATCAATGTTAATGCTATTGGCCCGTCTCTCGTTATAACGGAAATGATTAAGAAGGCTTATGCCAATAATCCGGAACGTTTGGACATATTACGTGTCAGCAGTCTTTTAAAGCGATTTGCAACACCCGAGGATGTAGCGGCCGCCTGTGTTTTCCTTGCATCTCCTGAGACTGATTTCATTACTGGGCAGATTATCTATGTTGACGGCGGCCTAACGGCAGTCGGATGAACGCGTGTCTTCAGCCTTTTCCGCTTGGCATTTAGGTTAGTTAATGTCCATCCAGAAACAATCAATATCTGGATGGGGCTTTCAGCGGTCAGCAATCAGCCAACACCTTGTTTTTGATGCCTTTTGCTGAAAGCTGATGGCTGATAGCGCGAATCCAAAAACGCTAGTTTATGGATGAGCATTGTTAGATATCTCCCCGTTCCATATCCCTTTTTAGCAGGCGTATAAGCTCCAGGTTGAAGTCACGCAGGAACTGCTTTGACTTATCACCGGACCAATCATAGAAGCCTTTACCGCTCTTCATACCCAGTTCGCCTCGCTCAACCCTCTCCTTGATAGGTCCCCAAGGTTCCTGACCTTTGGCTTTGTATAAATTGTAGGCCAGATCCAATCCAATCAAGTCCATACCAATATATCGCGCAGTATAGGTCGTACGACGGCCAAAGCCGAATTTTATCAGGTCATCCACCAAATGCGGGGTGCATCCCCCATCATTTATTAATTTGCGAGCCTGCTCCCCGATAACCCACTGAAGCGCATTTCCCCACCCTGCCGGGCTTGTCGCCAGTTCGCGTTCTTGAATGACAACTCTTTTTCTCACACTACGCAAAAACTCGGATACCCTCAGTAATACCGCAGGGTCTGTCCTCTTCCCTCCGATGACCTCCACCAGAGGCATAAGGTGGGCCGGATGCCAATAATGTGTTGCCAGAATGCGACCGGGAAATTTCTTGGCTTTGGCGGCACAATCATCCACCCTTAGAATTGACGTGTTGGTAGCCAAGCTGACATGCGCAGGGCAAAGCTCGTCAAGTTTAACAAATAATTGTTGTTTCAAGGCCAGGTCTTCAGGCACCGCTTCAACAATGTGATCAGCTCCCGCTGCCGCCTCCGCCATATCAGTGGTAGTTCGTATCAGGTTGAGTGCTGCCCTAGCCACGTCGGCGGAAATCAATTCCACCTCTACCATCAGATCAAGCTCCTCTTGCACACCTATCAGGGCCTTCTCAAGTTGTTCTTCCCAAAGGTCATGCAAGGCAACCTCATAGCCGAATCGGGCAAACTCAAGTCCGATGCCTTTACCCATCATCCCGGCCCCAATTACGGCTATTTTTTTGATCCGAGGTTTGTTCAACTTTTACCGCTCCTTTTTACTACCCGGCAGGAGAATATTTAACCGCTTCGAATTTCAGGAATTACTAGAAATTAACCTTATCCTTTCCTTTGAGACCGATGATTGCTCTGGCCTCATCCGGCGTGGCGATATCCCTATCCAGTTCTCGTGCGAGGCGCACAGCCCTCTCCACCAGTTCGGCATTGCTCTTGGCCAGAACACCGCGTTTTATCTCGAGGTTATCCTCTATACCTACTCTGACATGTCCCCCCATCATCATTGCCTGAGCAGCAATATAAAATTGACTAGGGTAGCCAATGCCAATGACAGACCACTTATACTCTTGACCGGCGAAAAGGGTCCCTAGTGTCTGCTTCAAGTGCAGCAGATGCTCAGGGTTAGACCCAATCGTACCGAATCCACCCAAGACAAATTGAACCCAGAATGGAGGCTTACAATAGCCTGCCTTTGTTCGCCATAGAAAATGCGCATTGTACAGCCATCCTACGTCAAAAATCTCATATTCCGGTTTTGTCCCGGTCTCCTGCATCGTTTTGCCGAACAAATGGAGGTCGTCGAATGGATTCGCCCATACGTCCTTCGATCTTAGTATCAAGGCTTCCTTTTCCCATGGGTATTTATAGTCCGAATCCTTATATGCTTTCAGCAAACGTTCGCCGGTCCTTGTTACGCTCCCCACATCATAGGAGGCAAGTTCCGGTTTAAAAACGGCGACAGGCTTGATTTTTTCTTCGGCACTTAGCCCTCGTGCACCGGCTGTGGATATACAGATGACTGTATCACTGCGCTCCTTTATACGAGTGAGTATCTCCCTGAAAATTTCAATATTGCTCGTGGGCTCCCCGTTTTCCGGGTTGCGGGCGTGTATATGTACTGAAGCAGCACCAGCCTCAGCCGCCCTCACCGCTTCGTCGGCGATCTGCTTGGGCGTGATAGGCAAATGTGGCGTCTGCATTGGCATAACAGCAGCACCAGTTATAGCGGCGGTGATTATCAATTTGTCCATTTATCCCTGCTTAGCTGAACGCCATTCTAAACTCTCATTTGTCTATAATATTTTGGTTATGAATGCAGAGTTCCTACATAATGAACTCTAACTATCCAGACGTTGCCTCTATGTCAGAGTCTCTATTTTGCATGCACGGAGCGTACTCATGAAGGATCGGACTGGTCTGTGGTTATTCCTCAAGCAAAGAATCGATTTTGTCTCTTTCCAGGTAATGATCAAGGTGTTCCGGATAATGCAGGTAAATAGGTTGATCTTTCAGTCGCTTAAGTTCAAAAACCACCGGATTAAGGGGGTCAGGGCAGGCAACAAAGAAAGTGTCTGGATCGGGCACAGGGGCTGGTATCGGAGCACCCCACCATAGTGCCTTCAGATTGAACAATATCGGATTTAAAGCGGCATAACAGATATTCGGGACCTCGGGTGGCTTACCTGGTTCATATTTACAGATCCACTCTTCTCCCACCTTATGGGCATGGGCACAAGAACCTTTCTGTGAGATAACTCTTATTCGTACGGGGTAGCTTATATATTCCGGTTCTGACATTCACATCTCCTTATTTAGTACATGATTTTTTACAGCCTTGCCTAACGAGATTTAGTTCGTCATTCAATCGAAATACAGGCTAAGATATTTTTAGGACGTATACGTTATCCTAAAAGCCAGTGTCAAGCATTTTTCGCACATTTAGTGCGGTGCCCTACTTATTAAGCACGGACTTCCTCCTCTTCTGGTGGTCGTTTTAACAGCTTCATATCAAGATAGCGCATAGTTCCCCAACGGGTTCCGGTCCAGACCTATTGGAATTGAAAAAATCCAAGGATTTAACGATATCACAACCACATCTGAAAGTGCCATTTTTTCGGGATGGCTTAACCTCCCTGCTTTGACAGGACACTCTGTTTGAAAGGTCTTTTGTCCTATTTCTGTCTTTTGCGGACCAAGGGTTCAGCCTGGGGAGGAAGAGGCCGTTGAGAATCCGGCCCGGTATATTATCAGCGCCTCATTTTCACAGGAGAGAGTGACTTATGTTCCAGAAGAGTCAAAAGGATTCTCAAACACTCCTGGAGAACTTCGAAACTGCAATCCAGCCTGTTACCACATATGTTGTGGTTCCTTTTTCCTTGACTCACAAGGCGCATTTTTCTATAGTCCTTCCCGAAAAAGCGATTTTTTATCACCCGAATATTGATATTTGAAGCTATCCAGCTTGGGAACAGGGGTAATGCTCCGATTCCTAAGTTGAAAGGAGACTGAAATGGCATACGGCAGGTATGGTACCGACCGCGAAGAAAGGATCAACTATGACCGGATGCGGAAGTACAGGTTGGAGAGGGCCAGGAAAGAGATGGAAAAGGCCGGGTTGGGGGTTCTTATCACCTTTGATGCCTATACCGTCAGGTATTTGACCGGTGCCTATATCACCGTGCCGATCCGTTGGCTGGAATCGCAAGGGGCCATCATGCCGGTAAACGGTGAACCTTATGTTTATGGCGGCGGCAGCTATCCACACCATATGCGCCGGGAGATGCCTTGGATGGAGGGCAGGATCGGCCCCGGCAGGCTGCCCCGTATGAAATTCCTGACCAGCAAGGAAGAAGTAAAGCCCATGGTGGACATGGTGCTTAATATAATGAGTGAGCACGGCATAACGGGTAAGCCCGTGGGCATTGACGGCTGTTCCTCGGAGCTCTTGGTGCAAGCGGCTTTTATGGACGCCAGCCTTGAAGTTGTCGATGCCAAGGACGTTGTTTTTGAGGCCAGGAAGATAAAGAATCGGGATGAAATAGAGTGTATGCGGATAGCCTGCGCCTGTGCTGAGGCGGCCTTCGCCGATATGCAGGACGCCATAAGGCCAGGCATAACCGAGTGCGAGCTGGTGGGTATCGGCATGAATAGGCTTTATGCCTCGGGCGCCGACGAAGTCCTGGAATTTGTCTGCGTGTCCGGAGAGCTTACCAATCCATGGCGGGTTGATTACACGGACAGGCAGATAAGACCGGGGGATCTGGTGAATATCGACATCAACGGCAATTCTTACCAGGGCTACAAGTCTTGTTACTATCGTACTTTTTGCTGTGGCAAGCCAACAGCGGAGCAGGAAGAAATTTACGAGGAAGCCCGTGCGATGCTCTACGCCGGTATGAGCGCGGTAAAGGCTGGCAATACCACCTTGGACATTTGTGAAAAATTCCCCACCGACCCCGCTTATTGGGGGCCTTACAAGGAATGGAATGAAGTAAGCGGGCATGCCATGGGTCACGGCATTGGTCTTGCCCTCCAGGAAAAGCCTTTAATTCTGCTGCCGAAAGCGAGGGCTAACCCGGAGGTACTGGAAGAGGGTATGGTCATAGCGTTGGAAACATGGGCCGGAAAGTACGGCGGCAAGGACGGCGTACGCCTGGAGCAGCAGATGGTGGTAACCAAGGACGGCTATGATCTGCTCTCCCTGTGGCCGATTGACAAGTTGACCCGTTGCTGGACTTAACCGACCGTTTAGGACGGAGCGCAGAATGCATTTCAGCAAACATATTTTTGGTATTGAAATAAATAGGAGTATGTATGGAACAAAAGAAGTATAAGCGTCCGACTCGGATCGGACAATGGAAGATAGTCGGTGGCGCCGAAACAAAGGCCTCAACCAATTCAGGCAATCTCCACATGCCTTTTATGCAGCGACCTCCCCTGGAAGATAGGAGTGAGGTGGCCGTGGTAAAGTGTCCTGTCTATGGCCTGGCCGAAGACGCGGTTAGGGAAGCGGTTAATTTGCTCGGCGGTATTGGTAGATTCTGTAAACAGGGAGATACGGTAATCATCAAGATAAACGGCGGCGGCGCATTCCCGGTGGAGATAGCAGATACCACCCACCCTGCGGTGGTGGCGGCTATGGTAAAAATATGTAAAGAAGTCGGGACCAAGGTCAAGATAATGGAGCGCCCCGGCTTTAACGACAAGGCGGAAAAAATATATACGGTGACAGGCATAAAAGATGCCGCAGTTGCCGCCGGGGTGGATGAGCTGTGGGATTGGGAGACGGCGGAGTATGTCGATGTGAAGGTACCCGACGCGAGAAGCTTCGCCACGGTTAAGCTCCCTAAAGACCTGATGGAAGCGGACGTATATATTGACCTCCCCAAATTGAAGAATAATGCCGTCATCGGCGGGCTGACGCTGAGCATCAAGAGTATGATGGGGCTTATCCCGTGTGAGAACCGCGCCCTGATTCACCGGACGCCCGTTGACATGGCGGCCGGCTGCTGTGACATCCTTAAGGCGATGCATCATCTGCATCGTCTCACACTGGTTGATGCCGTGCAGGCGCAGGAAGGCCGCACCCATCAGGGTCCGGTGTGCAGCCCCGGTATTCTCGTGGCCTCGCCGGATGTGGTGGCTGTTGAAGCGGTCTGCCATGAAATTACCGGTTATCATCCTCTGGAGAGCCCTGCCGTTCAGATGGCGATGAAGGACGGGCTCGGCACCGGCGATTTGCACGAAATCGATATCCTGGGAACAAGGCTTCAGGATGTTTATTACCCCATTACCCGGTCATACTGGCGCTTTGTGCAGCCCTTCCAGAATGTGAAGGAGTATTTCGGTGGCACTTGTGACGCCTGTTTGCTCGGTATGGCCGCCGTGCCGCCGGTAGTGGACCCGGACAAGAAATACGCGGTTATCGGCGGTACCAGGGCGCTGGTAGCCGAGCCGCTGAAGGATGTGGATGAAGTCTATCTGGTAGGGGAATGCGCCTGCCGCGCTGACCACCAGTTCAAAGGTTACATGGACAAGGTGAATGCGGCAAAAAAAATAATCAAGATGGGCACCTGCCCCGGTCACTCTTCGGTGGAGCACTGGAATCGGCGGAAAACGGGCGGGGTGTATGACCACTTTATGCTGCTGGCGTTGGACATGCGCTCCTTCGCGTCCCTGCCGGAGGCGGTAAGGCCCTCATTTGTAAAAGCGGCCTATGACAGGCGAACCGGCCGGGTTACTGATTTCAAGGCCTGACCTTTAGCCTGTTTTGTGGCGTAGTCCAGTAGCAAAGCGCGAATGATATCGGCTGCCCAATATTGTGACATGCCGTGGCGATATGATGGAACTTGGGGGCTTCTTTCCAAACAGAGATAAATCCATTTTAGACACTAATGAGGAGATTTAATAAATGGCAAAAAAGGTAGGGATTATCGGTACCGGTATGACCAGGTCCGGAACCAGTCCGGTACCATCCTGGCTTCTCTTCGCTGAAGCGGCGCTTGAGGCGTCGAAAGAAGCCGGCGTCAAGCTTACCGATGTTCAGGGTCTTCATGTCGGTAACGCTTACGGCGCCATGACGGAAGGACAGACCAATATGTCGCCGTTACTTTTATCGGTGCTGGGTGTTGAGACGAATATACCCTGCGCCAGGTATGAGGCGGCCTGTTGCAGCGGCAGTATAGCCTTCAGACAGGGTTATTTGAATATCCTCAGCGGCATGTATGACATGATGCTTGTCGGCGGCACCGAAAGGCTGCGGGGCGTTCCCGGCACGGTGGCCCAGGAAGCGATGTCAACAGGTATGGTGGATACGGAACGCACCGCCGGCATGACCTTTTCCGCCTATTTCGGCTTTATGGCCAAGGGATACGCACGGAAGTACGGCTTGACGCTGGACCGCCTTCAGGAGCTGCTCTCCGCCATATCCGTTAAGAGCCATTATCACGGCTTTCACAACAAAAGGGCGCATTTCCAGAAGGTAGTAACTTTAGAGGAGGCCTTGAACAGCACTATGGTGTGTCCGCCTATAAAACTTCTGGACTCCTGCCCCTTCTCAGATGGAGCGGCGGCGCTGATTATAGCCTCCGAGGATATCGCCAAGAACTACAAAGATGTTATCTGGATAGAGGGTTCGGGGCATGCCTCCGGGAATCCTTATTTGGCGGAAAGCGATGACATAAGCTATCTCCCTTCTATAGGCAAGGCGGCAGATGAAGCTTACAAACAGGCCGGGATTGAGGCCAAGGATGTGGACATCGCCGAAGTGCATGATTGCAGCAGTATCCGTGAGGTGATGTGCATTGAGGCCGCGGGTTTGTTCAAGCCGGGAGAGGGTATATATTCAGCGGAGCAAGGAAAAACCTACTATAACGGAGAAATGCCCGTCGGACTGTCCGGAGGGCTGAAGTCCAGGGGACATCCGGTTGGAGCCACGGGTGCTTACCAGTTGTGCGAAATCTCCAGAGAACTCCGCGGTGATTGGGACGGCATCAAGCCTGAAAACAATCCGGAGATAGGTCTCACGGTGAATATCGGCGGGGGTGGCGGCGTTGTCACCTCACATATTCTAAGGAAGGGATGAGCACATGACCCAGAAGCAAAAAATGACGATTGATTGCTTTACCTGTGATGGTTGCGGCCACACCACTGTTGCGCAGAAAGCGGTATGTTCCAAATGCGGCGGGTTGAAGATAACGGCCGTTAAGGTTGAAGGCAAGGGAAAGTTGGTTGACTATACCACTGTCACTTTCGCCCCTGAAAACTACAAGGATCTGGCGCCTTTCACCAGCGTGCTGGTGCAGCTGGAAAACGGGTGCAAACTGTTCGGCATTATCAAGGGCGAGAATCTGGACATACCGATAGGCAGCCCGGTGACGATGGTCGGGCGTGACGAGGCGAGGGGAGCCCTTTTCTTCGCATTGGACTAGTATTGTGTCCTATGAATAACTTTGATAATTTGACCTTAACGAGAAGTGTGTCAACATCTACTATTTCCAAAGCCCTAAAAAGAGGAGTAGAGAATAATTCAATATAATCAACAACGTCACCAAAAATCACTTAAATCAGAAATATTGCCTTATTTTAATTTCAGAATATAAATCATTGACCTGCTTCCAATTCGCGTTAGTTGATTTCAAATCTTCTTTTTTAGTTGATAATTTCTTGGTTTTATTCTTAAATATTATTATCCTGCCATAATGAGTTGATTCGATTTCATAATA
>CAYRFN010000029.1:0-33378 GCA_964423495.1 uncultured Desulfobacteraceae bacterium | reverse complement strand
AGGAGGCAAATTGCCTACAATATATAGATTCACCCACGAAAAACTGTGAAGGACCCCATTCTTTTATCTTTAATGAGGCTACAAGCTCCTTGTTACTATAAATAGAGTAAGATGAGCTTCCTTCTTTTTTCGTTAACAAGGCATCTTCCATTTATAACTTATCTCTGATTATATACCTTGGAGAATGATTAACTTCTTGAATAATTCTAATCAGGTATTCTCCAATCAGACCAATAGAGAAGAAAACCAGACCACAGAAAAATGTTAGTAAAAAAACCAATGTAATCCAGCAGGGTATTTTAATAGCCCCTTGAAAATACGTAATTATATAGAATATTAGTAGGAGTAAGCTCCCCAATGAAACTACTAAACCTAAACAACTAATAAACTTGAGAGGCAGAGTTGAAAAATTTAGCACATTATCCAGTGTAACCTTAAACAGGCAGGACAAACTATAACCAGAAGAACCATGCTTGCGATCACAATGTTCTATAGTTATATTGGCAATATGTTTAGTGCTTTTAAGAATTAAAGCGGTAATAACCGGATTTCTTGTCTTATATAAGATCAGTGCATTTTTAATGTACCGTTTAAAGATGCGAAAACTGGAAGTTTTCAGTTCCTTTGGTTTACCAACAATCTTATTGTTAATATATCGGACAAATAATGTACCTAAGTTACGGTAAAAACTGTGGTGCTTCTTTCGTGGAACTCCAATAATACAATCCATCTCAGGACTATTTTTTATCGCTTTGATTAACTTGGGGATCTCCTCAGGTGGATTTTGTAGATCATCATCCATGGTGATCACATATTCTCCGTTCACATTATCAAAAGCACACATAAGCGCCCTATTCTGACCAACATTATTCATTAAATTGAATGCACTAATCTGTGGATACTTTTCCTTTAGTTTTACTATCGCTTCCCAGGAATTATCCATTGAGACATCATTGACCAGAATAATTTCGTAGATTTGGCCAATTTTATCCATCACCTGGGTTAATCGCTCAATCAACTCAGGAAGAGTTTTTTCACTGTTATAGACTGGTATAGTAATAGAATAAACTACCCTGTTTTCGTCCATTAAAAAACCTCACACAGTAACTTCATGTATATCTTCAATAGCTTTCTCCAGCAAGCAATTAAATTCTTCTTCACCTCTAAATGATCTCTCTTTTTTCAGATCCGCTTCTACCATCATCTTGATTAGTTCACTAAATTTAATTTTTATTCCCTATCCCAGTTTCTTTTTCCTTTTTTTGTAGTCTTCTTTAAGCATATGGACATCGGCTGGATGATAGAACTTCTTGTCCACAATCACAGATACCTATCTCTTGCTTACATTTTTTTGAAAGTTCTGAAAGGTTTCTATTGCGGGTATTGTAATAAGGGTGATTTTCACCCGGTTGTACAAAGGTCTCTTTGAAACAGTGGTGTTTTTTGGTTCCTATGTCAAAAACCTTTAGAGGGAACTCTATTTCTCAGTATTTTTTGTGGGAATATCCTTCAATAGAGGCTTAAATTCATCCAAAAATGGTTTTATCTTTTTTACTGTTCCCTGTAAATTTAGCCTTATTTCTTGTCTTCTTTCATCTGTCATGTTGTTTATTATATCTCTAAGTCTACTTGCCTCTTTTATTAACTCCTGATGAATAATTTCTGGTGCTATGTTAATAATATTCTGAGTTTCTTTCTTAACCTTATCTAAAGTAGCGTTCATTCCAACAACACCAAGAATAATAATTATTACAATAGTTATTGCGAGTTTTAATAAATAATTAGTCAAATCAGAGATAGAAGTCTTTCTAATTTTTCTACCTTCTGGTTCTTTAATATAATCCTGATAGCCATTTTCTATCATCTCTTGAAAATACTTCGCTTTTTCTGAGTCTAATTTTTCGTATGCCTTATCCAAACTTTCATCTTCTTCAACAACAGCCAATTCAGGAATGAATACGATAAATCTCTTCTTTCCTTTCTTTACTACAACGTCATACTGCAATTTCTTGAAGTATTCCAAATCCTTCTGTTTCTCAGTATTACTATTCATTTCTCATTCCTCCTTGACCTTAGATTTCAGAACCTTTTCTTATATTCGTGAAAACCTCTCCAAACGAGAAATTTGTAAATGCCAGTGACACAAGGCCCAGCGATACAACTATCCCTATACCCAACAGATAATAGACCATCGAAAACACAAACGCATCGTCTTTTGTAATATTGAATAAAGAAAGAGCCACAATGCAGGAAAACTGGAAATTACCCAGCATGCCAGGTGCCGTAGGAAGGCTGATCCCAATGATGGTAACAACAAGGACGAAAAAAGCTACCATAAGGGAAAGCTTGAGGCCTTGGAACCAAAACAGGCTGTATATAGCAAGCCCGGAAATCCCCCAGATAAATGCAGATAAAATAAGGATACCTAAGAGTTTGCCTGGGCTCCTGATTATCTTGAGGCCCGCAACAAAATTGTTTATAAATCTCTCAATTTTCCCCCGAAATCTATGCGGGAACTTTCCAATAAATGGACGAATCAACGTTAGCGTACACTCTGTCCTGAAATAGAGAAAACAAATGAATAGGATCATAAGGCTGACGAAGATAACTGCTGTGTACCCTGACTTGAGAAGCCAGCCAGGAACAGAAGCGTTAAAAACTACCATGAAGAGAATACAAAGTATGGTCAGTACATCCAATACCCTTTCCACGAAGATCGTGGAAAGCGATGTGCTGAAAGGTATACGATTATTTGTACGCAGGAGATAAGCCCTGACCAGTTCCCCCATTCTCAAGGGGATCAGCACCACGGCCATGAAGCCGATTGAAAAGATGGGGAAAAGACTTTTCTGCCCTATCTTTTCAATTGGAGACAAAATAATCCCCCATCTGAGAGATCTAAGGGCCAATGACGACAAAATGAGCAAGGTCGCTATTATCACGTAGAAATATTTAACATTCCTCAGGGCTTCAAGAATTTTATCAATCTCAAGCCCGCGGACAGAAAAATAGATAAATATACTACTGAAAATTATGCCTAAAATAATTTTTTTCATATGAATCTCACTCGAACAGTAGATGACTTCCCAGATTTATAAATTATAGGACGCAGATTTTCGCTGATTCCCGCAGAAAACTATTTTCCTTCCCTGCGCAAAACAACGATGCTCAAACGTGCGTGGTTTAGGGACCTAACGTCGAGAAATGTCTTGCAGCGAGCAAACTGATCGAATCGCCCTAAGTCATGATACAATGCAGCCAAGTGCACAAGAAACGTTACCCTTGGTGAGAGAGAAAGGCTGTGTCTTCTTTTAAAATCAATAATCTCTTGCTTTTCAGGGCTGTCTTGGTGGAACCGCTCGACATAACGATCAAAACGTTCCAGAAAAGGCTTCAATTCAGTGGCAGGTACCTCACATGTAGAGATGGTGGCTATTACCATCCCGGAACCCTTGGCAAATTAAATGGGCGCTTAATTGGTAGTTCACGCCCTCTGTTCATTTCATAAATAACTTTCACATTGTGGAACAGGCCCTGAAAGACTTGTGACTCTGTTAACTTGCGGTGCCACTTGTCTATGAAAGAATTGTTTATATCCTCGGTTCCATTCCCTTTCCAGGTAAGTACGTAAATCGTTCCCTTTTTCCAGAAAATATCAAAGTATTCTCCTATGTGATCCGGGCTAAAGAGATTACTGCAAGGAATAGCCCCAAAAATAGGCATATCAGTAGCAAAATCAATGAGGAAAAAGTTGATCCCTAATGATTTTAATATCATTCGTGCATGTTCAGGACCTTCGAATGCTATTAAATGCCATTTACCATGAAATGATGTCCTGGATGGTTCTGTCAGGATAGCGGCATCTGGGAATATGTAGTTTGCGATGTTTCTATAAGCCGGACGTGTCAGGGCTAACAAAGGGGTTTCAAGCCCCACAGCGTATTTGGCTTCAACCCAATCACCGGACAATAATGGGACTGACATCAATGCTTGTTTTGGGGAAACTTTACCGGAAGCAAAATCAACATATTGTCTCAATTTCACCCTCACTAACTGGTTAGAACCCATCCATGAAAAACACGTCCAGACAATCCAGACTGAAAAAGCCCATACGAACCAACGCTTGCCAGTATATTGATTAAGCAGATTAAGCTCCTTAATTCAACGTGCTAACCCTACTTTCAAAAAATAAATGAGTCGAGATCTCAAATGGCCAAGAAAATCAAAAGTTATTTTCCAGCAGATTAAGCCTATTGCAGTCAAGGGAAACGTCACAAATACATAATTGCGCCGGATTGAAGAAGATGTGCCAGGCACAGGGGCTATCATAATAGTAACAAGCAACATATATAGAAGAGGAGTCACAACAGTCCAACGGCGTGACAGCCATGTGAAATCATTAATATGCCAAGCGGAGATGAGGATAAAAATAATGAGGACCAACGCATTTGGAAAAATTGGCCTCAGCAAATCCATGCGCAGAATTAGTCTCCACTCATCTAAGCCAAAATTCAACGGATTTGGTAGATTAAGGTTTGAGTGTGTTGCACTATTTCCTTCCAAAAAATACTCTACAAGGTATGGACTGCACCAGGACGCAAATTTTTCTTGATTGGAAAATTTCCACATTATATGTGTCGGATTTTCCATCATCATCCCGCTTATTATTTGGTTAGACAACAGAACTGCCATATAGCCAACGGCACAGATAATAATTAAAAAAAGAAGAAACTTAGCCGTCAAAAACTGTTTCCTAATAAGATAGTTCAAGACCAAAAAACACAAAAAAAGACCAATTAATACCATGGTATGTGGGAAGAAGACGATCGATCCCAAGCATATCACCGACCAAACCGAAACCCATTTGAAACGGACACGATCGGGCAAGTATTCCATCATAATAGACATCCAAAGCGCTGCAGCTATATAACCAACGAGCTGAACATGATGAGAGTTAAAAGAGGAAACAATAGCACTATCATGATGAGAAAAGCAGTTGAGAAAGACAAGCATTCCTAAACCGCATATCACGACATCTTTTGTACCTCTATATAAGATTGTTGCAAGTGCCAAGGTAGCAGATATCAGCAAACTGAAGGACGCTATCTGAGACCCTAAAAAGTCTGTTAGAAGAATTGCAAGAAAAGTGAGACTGCTTCCCTTGGTAGTATAATAATGAATCCAGACGTCGTTTGGCCAGGTTCCGTGATTTCGAATGACCTCCATCTGATATGGAACATAGTGTTCATAGACATCTCCGCCGCCCGATATAGGCCAGATAACCCGAGTCAACAGAACAATGCCTATCATTACTGCCACAGAGACATAAATGCCGGATGCAACATATTTCATGCCTCCGGGTTCACGATAGAAACGTGCTATTGGAATTGGGAATACACCTTTACGGTAAAAGTCAATCGAACAAAGCATACTAAGATCGGCTGAAAATAAAAAAACAAATGATATCAAAACCAGGAAAATCCAACTATAATATAGCTGTAAATAACCTAACAGGAAAACTATAAGCGTTATAATAGAAGCTCCGATAAAACTTGATAAAACGAATCGCTCGATAGCATTTAGGTGATCCTCGTGCTCAGGAAACAAGCGCCTTAGTACACTCTTCCCGATCAAAAAAATCAGCAAAATGAATAAGAAGGTCCAAATTAAGCGGCAGACATTGTAAATAACTATAGTATGCCCTGTGCTCAAAAAATCATGAGTCCGAATATCAATTGATCCTATACAGAATGAAGCTATCCATGCAATTAGAATAATGATGACTTTTTTGTATAAGATCATTTTAAGCCTGAGGTAATTTAGTTCTTAATGGAATGATTTTCACCTGGTTGTGCAAAGGTCTCTCTATAGGTTCTCATGCCCAAAAAAGCGTTTGAGGGAAACGAAAAATTGCATGAGCCAGAGGCCCTTCTTAGATAAGCGCCATTGGTTTTCGCCTCTTTCCAGCAGTCCTTCGAGAAGAAGCCGCTTTAACCTCCACTCAACCATACCGGTCGTGTTGTATACGGCCTCAAGTTCTTCGAGTGTTAAAGGGTTGGTCAAAAGAATGATGAGTAGTCTTGCCGAGATGCCGCTCATTACCAACGTGAACAAAAAAATATAAAGTTCACATACGAAGGCATAGAGAACCAACGATGCAAGTGAAGACAAGGTTAGCCCGTAAATCGCACACATATGAACACTGAGGACAAGTCCCAGTATCCCTCCTGTAAGAACAAACCGAATGACCGAATTAGCAACAAACTTTAGCCGGGAAAGCAGGGCATGAGCGCCGATGGCTAAAAACAGATAGATAAAAGCCCAAAAAACTATCCACATATTATCCCGTGTTCTTAAGGTTGGAGAGCCAGGAAGCTATATACAGGGCTCTCGCAATCACACGTCCCAAAGTTGTCAGGCAGTAAAAACCTCCGTTAAATCTGATCAAGCCTATCAGCTGTAAGCCAGCCAAACGGTTAGCCCGTTTGTCGCTGCCAATTCCTTCAATATGAACCAAGCCGGGCTGAACGCCATTTTTTACGGCATCGTCAATAGTTATCAGTATACTAATAGAATACCCCCCTTGAGCAAGCGACCATATTTCAAGAAATGACAAACTGTAAATCCCCTGCAAGCCTATTACAAGGACAGCTAATGCCAAATTCTCATTTGATGGGGCAATAACACACTGAGCGAACATTGCTAAAGCAATTATCACCGACGGCAAAAAATGATACAAAAAAACCCCCTTTTCCTGACGAAAGGGCCCCCTTTTTCGGAGGCAGACAACATAAAACAAAAAATGAAAACCAAGGTAACCAACGAATATAATAGGCGTCATGCGAGAACCTTCAGTTCATTTCGTAGATCCTTGCAATTTGATAATCACGAAGTCTTTTCCCCTCTCCAGAATTACACGCCCTTCCTCTTGCATTTGACGCACTGCCCTTCCACAGTCCAAGGCCAGGTAGGGAGATCTTGAAACAAGTAGTAGTCTGCATCTAAATTGTTTAGTTCACTTATTCTTTAAGAAGTTATCGCTTATCTGGGGGCTGACTGCCACTGGAACGGTTTTTATTATCCTCAAACAACGGACGTATTTCGTCAACCAGAGGCTTTAGATCCCGAACGAGAATGCGTAGCTCTTTCCTCAAATTCTCTTTTTTTTTGGCAGGCAATTTCTCGATACCCTCCGCTGCCTGGTAGATTAGACTGCGGATAAACAGTATTGCGCGGCTCGGTTCGGAAACGCTGGCATCTATTTTGGCAACTAGCGGGTGGAGACAGGAAAAGGTGCTATTAACTGCTTTCATATTATTATACACTGTGAAAAAGCCCAAACATGACACAATCAGTAAGACTATCAGTGTTATTAAGGTGAACATCGAGACCATATCTGGGCTACCTGCACTCAATCGAACAGAGTCTTTGGCCGACCAAGAATATACAGGCAGCGGGATTTCTTTTTCCATACCCGCGTTTGTATAACGTTCAAAATGAGCTTTCTTCTCTGCCATGATCTTTCTATAGGCTTGAGTCAAATCGTAGTCGTGAACTTGCAATCCCAGCTCTGGGATCTGAAGATGAAATTCCTTACCTTTTGATGTAACAATAACCCTGTAGTTGTCCTCGATATATTCTCCGTTTTTCATTTCTATTCTCCTTTTATCCCATCTGCGATACTCCGGATTTGGGCCGACATTTGAGTCCAGCTTCTTGGTAATCCAAACCGACAGCTTAGTCGGCTTTTGTGCTCTCGTGTATGAATTTAGCGTGATTTCCAGAAGGTAGGTCATGCAACGGCTCAAGATCCTCCAGGAAATCCCAGTCAAGCTTGACAATTGCCCACGAACCTAACGGCGAATCGTCTCTGTCGACCAGTTTATGTCGTAAGCCGGGCCTGTCTAAGGACTCCGCAAGCCGCACGAGTTCGTGATTTAGGCAACTGCTTTCCGAGCCTTGCCAGTTGCCACTCCTGGCCAGAAGATTCCAGAGTATTGTACGATAACCTGGGGACATACGGCAAAGAAAATACTCTGGCCTCTTATAATCCGGATTCGTGTCCTTATCGGCCATCCAAAGATAACGTGTGTCACGCCGTATGGTGAACCCCTCTCCCTGGGGTATAACCCAGGCCTCCCCCTGGTAAGCCCATTGCCCAGTCATTAATGCTACCGGTGCCGAATAATTGCTTGACACAAATGAGGCCCCATTATACGGCGGCCTGGCCAGTTTTTTTATGAATGTCAACTGGGTTGGTGGCAAGAGCCGAATATAGGTGGCCTGCATATGGATCCAATAAGAAGCTATAAAGATGACCAAACCTGCGACGAAGAATGTAGCCACAGCTATCCCGCCCGAACCTCGGATGAAACTCCATGCCTCGGCGATCTGATTCCTCCAGCATGTGTGTTCCCGAACTTTAAAGAACAAACTGGAGAAACGTACTCGCACATAAAAATGGCGTAAGGCAAAGCACCCTGTCTTAAGCAATACGAAAAAGGCTGCTGCCAAAAGGGGCGCTATGAGAAAGAACGGGAAAGGGACATAGCGTACAAGATACCCCGTATAAATATATCCTGGGGAAAGTTTATAGGTAATGGCATATGCCACCAGGCCGCAGCCCAGGTATTTCAGCATACCAGAAAGGTCCCTTTTGCTGTCCTGGGCCAACACCCTCTCCGCGCCAAAGAGGATCAAGGCCACGGCTGAAGCCGCCGCAACAACGATTACGCCAACGGGCACCCAGGGGATTCGCCAAGGGGAAAGCATCTCAGACCAAACGGGTGCGTGCCCCATATCATAGAGTGCCGGCTGAACTTTTATGAACCAGGCTGCTATAATCAGAAACAGTCCTGCCCAGACGAACCGGCAGACCGAAATTGAGCCCCATCCGCGCCAACGCACAACAGACAGACTTGCAGCCTTCCGGCAGGCCATCGCAGCCAGGCCGGTCAGTACAAAAAGCGTAAGCAATTTTGTATAGAAAGGTCCTTCTTTCAAGACCGCACCAGTGAAGGGGGCTCCGAAAAGCATGGAAGCGAAAAAAACAACAGAAGGAAGAAAAAGCGCTACAAAGCATCCGTCCACATAGTGGGTCTTACCTCCTGTTTCCAAATCAGCCAACCAAGGCCAATACCATCTTCCCTTAGAATTGATCCAAGCACCAAGCCGTGAGTACGTCAAGGCGGCCAGCCAGCCACCGACCAGTATTAATGTGATCAAAGTGAACAAAGGCGTGTAGATATCAAAAACGTACAGGAAAAATGAACGCATGAAGGAGAAAAAGTTATTAACGCTGCTCGTATCGAAGAAATTATACCAAAACACGATATTTAACGAATCGAAAAATTCTCGAAATTGGGCCATGCTCTCAGTACCCGGTTTTGGTAGACTTCTGGCAAAAAATGTCAGTGCAAAATCTTTCTTGAAATTGTCCCATCCGTAATAAGCTACAAGTTGGGTGACAAAAACCGCCACCGCGCTGAGCGATCCAAGAAACTGCGCAGCCCAGGCCATTACGAGTTTTTTGAGTTTTCGGTACATTAAGACCGACAAATATAGGGCATTCAAAACACCTACGAAAAAGGCAAAAGTGATTTCGTAATAAAACAGACAAAGAAAAGTGATGAACGTCAGGACAAACCATCTCTTATTTAGGCTCTCGGCCAACCCGTGAGCACAACAAAGCGCGGCAAAAAGAAAAAACGCTTGCCAGACATGGAAGGTCGTGACATGCCATTGAGCATAGAGAATGTAGTCTGTCATCATCACCATGCACACAAGGGCAGCGAAGCGGGGGCCACCTACCTTGCTAAAATAATGAAAGATAAAGAACATCGCCACAAAACCAATGGTAAAGGTCGTAACCAAGATCTGGCTTTCAATTGAACGGGCGCCCAGGATATAAATAATCAAAGCAAAAACGCGCGGAAAATTACCACCATGTGTGTAAACATAAGGATGAGCTTCAGAATGGAAGGCGAAACACTCATCAGTCAATCCAAAACTCTTGGATACTCCGAAATGGAAAGTGTTTCGGGCGTGAAACAAGGAGGAAAAGGATTCATTGTTATCCATGACGTATGGCAGGAAATCAGTGGCAACCAGTAGGGCACCGAAGAGGGTAATGTACACAAGCGCCATGATGATCAGGAAAAGGTAATACTTGCGCACGGAGGAAGGGTAATCCCTCCAAATCGCTGTAATATCAAACCGCATCTTAAACTTGTTCAACGTGTCTCTTCAGGCTTCACCTCAACGGGGCTTGGCATATCTTTGCCATACAATAACCTTCTCACCCTCCTGGCGAAAATTTCCAGAAGAGTGTGCCCCACCGACAAGAGATTTCTCATGGTCAAAACGTTGGCCGTATTGCTATCCTTTTTTCTGTGGCGAACACCGTACAAGGCGGGAATCTGCAAATAGCTATCCCCTTGATCAAGCAGACGGGTGATGAGGTCGGCCTGAAAACCGAAACCATAAGAACTCGGGGCCCATCTTATGACGTCGTATCGCAGATGTATGGGTAGACCATTGTAATATATAATATTATATCCGCTGAGGAAATTAACCAAGAAAACAAAAGTTTTGGATAACAGTCTTCTGAAAAAGCTTTTTTCAGGAAGTTCATTCTCTTTAGGATGATAAGGTATGATCATATCGGCCATGCCAATATACTTAAGCAGGTAAACAAGTAGCTCTTTAGATTCGATATTGTCCCCGCAGCAGAGGCGGTAATATTTTCCTTTGCCGAGAAAAGCACCATCAATATAGTTGTATCCCAGCCCGCGATTTTTTTTGTTTACATACAAAGTGATGGGATGTTCCGGGTGATTTTGGATGTACTTCTCGACTCTCTGAACCGAGTTGTCTATGGAGACATCGTCAATCACTATAACTTCGTGAGAAAGCCCTGACTCGAGCAGTGCCCCCATAACGCTATCCAGGGTGTCAACGATGTATTTTTCTTCATTGTAGCACGTAACCAGCACGGTAATGTCTATCTCGGCCTCTATATTTCTCAAGTCAAGTGTTTTCATTTGAATCAATTCGTCCTGTTATTTTGTCTTTTTGCTCATACACAACGCAAAGAGGTAGTGGGCCATAGGATAAAACCCGGTGTGAACCACCTCGTCGTTCATGGAGAAAAGAAACACGTTGTGGAAGAACTTGAGCATAAGCTCTCTGAGTTCCTTATGATCCTTGCAATTGACATGGCCTTCCTTGCTGATGGGAGAGGCGTAAGGCTGGGATTGAAGACTGGGCGTGCCGATGATCAACACGCCGTGAGGATCTAAAGATGCGGCGATATTGGACATGAATGTCTCTTCTTGTTCCCTCGGAATATGCTCAATCACATCCAGGGAATAGGCAGCATCGAAGGTCCCCTCCACCGGCCCAGTAAGAATGTCGTGAACTCTGCATTCGAACTGCCACTTGTCATCCATCCTGTCCTTGACATCTTCTATAAACACGGGGTCAAAATCCACTGCACAAAGCATACCTACTTCCTGAAGGACGAGTCGGCTCCCAAAGGCGTCTCCGCAACCTACTTCCAGGACTTTTCGCTTGCCGCTAAGCATTTTAGAAACAAATTTATATCTGGCTAAACCAAAAAGAAGGCGTCTGGGGTCGTCATGCCAGGTTTGATTTGTCACAAGGCCCAGCTTGGCAAGGCCCTTTTTATTTCGCAATTCCAGCATGGATTGATATTGCGGTTCTCTGGTTGATTCTTGGTTCATATGGAGAGCCCTAATCAGTATGCCAAGGTACTTCCACGTTGAGAGTATTCCAGCTTTTCTTTTATCTTCTTACCCAACGACGAAAATACAGTCCGTTGGGGACAATACAGAAGAAGCCTATCCACATAACCACGTTGTAAAAATTGTCCACAGGTATAAGGATAATTAAGATCGTTGGCCCATCCCAAGGCTCCAAGCTTGAGGTCATTCATCCATCTGAGATCCCGGTAGTCAACAATTTGGCCTGACTCCACATTGACGAATATTTCCGGAGTGTACGCCTCTGGATCAGGATCAAGATCCAGGGTCAAATAATTATCTGTCGGGGTATCTGGGTCGAAAAGGTCAAGCACGGCCGGCATGTTGGCCAGTTTGTCGGCATCGCGCAGGATACCCGCCAGTTTCCTGAGCTTTGAGTTGAGATTTGGAGGAAGTTTGCAGGGGTTGTGTAGTAGAATAGCAGCGTGAACCAGTGCCCTTTCCTTTGGCCCTATCTTGCGCAGCATTCCCTCCCTGCGTAAAATCTTTACGCTCAAACGTGCGTGGTTCACTGATTTAGCGTCGAGTATTATCTGATATCGGTCAAATTGCTCGAAGCGACCCAAATCATGGTATAACGCGGATAGGTGGACAAGAAAGGTCATTCTTGGCGGGAGAGTCAGGCCGGTTGTAATAGCCTTTGCCTCCTCCAGCACCAGCAGACTGTGCTCTCTTTTGAAATCAATGATCTTCTGCTTTTTTGGCGTATCCTGCTGGAACCGCTTGGTATATTGCTCAAATCGCTCCAGATAGTAACTTAACTCGGCTGCGGGCATTCTTGATTTTTCCTTTGAGCGATTTCTTTGCTCCCAATTAGTTCTTTCTCAGTTTATTCAAAATCGGTACCTTTGTCGTTCTTACTTCGAAAAAGCCTCTGAAATCTTATCCATTGAGCTTTCCGAGGCTATAGACAGGGAGCATATAATGGTTTAGGCAAAAAGATTGTTTGGGCAGTCCACGCAAAATAGCTCCTTCCGCCCTCAATATAGAGAACGGCAAGGGGTCAATATGCAAAAGATAGATTTCAAAACATATTAATGATTGCTTTTCAGGAAGGCAAAATTAGAATTCTCTCTATTTTGGACAACATTGATCATAAATGTTATTTTGGTTTAACGCCTAATGAGGCAAAATCAGCTAAGAATCGCTGCGCTTTAGAGTAAGATTCCGGGGTGCCGATGTCTAAAAAACGGGCTTCACTACAATAGCCGTAAAGGCTGCGACCAACCCAGGCCGGAAATATATCGCGCTCAAGAGACACTGACCCTTGTTCTGGAATGGTAAACAAAAGTTTGCGGCTGAGGATATATATCCCAGCATTAACCCAGCCAGGCCCTTGACCCTCGCCCTTTTCCTCGAAGCAAAGCACGTGCCCATCACTATCCACCTTTACCGTGCCAAACTGCCCAGTATCAATGACTTTTGCTAAAAGGATGGTCCCCGCAGCGCCCCGTTTATGGTGCCAATCCCAAAATTTCGCCAAGTCCATTTGGCAAAATGAATCGCCGTTCATCACCAGCACTGGGTTTGAGTCGAACATAGGCAGGGCCAGCCGCAAACAGCCTGCTGTACCCCTGGGTTCTGATTCCTGGGAGTAAGCCAGCTTCAGACCTCTATAGGCCTCGCCGAAGGTGTCTCTGACCTGCTCACCGAGATAACCGGTGCACAAGACCACGCGGTCAATTCCCCAAGCCAATGCCTGATCAAGCAAGTACGCCAAAAACGGCCGTCCTTTGACCCCGGCCAGAACTTTGGGTCGATTGGCCACCGAAGAACGTAGCCGGCAACCAAGCCCCCCCGCTAGAATCACTGTGGTCACTTTTGCCAGTTTTGCCATATCAAACCGTACACTCCCCCATATTCGCAGGGATATATGACTGCTTCTTTTCGGCGAACGCTTGCGCTCCGTCTTATTGCTCGATTGGATTGGAATAATAAATAATATGGGACCCCAAACTCTCGAAACGAAACGGGACCAACAACAATTTTTTTAGGGCTTCCATGACATTCGACTTCCTTCCTGAAGGAACAAAAAAAAGGATAAACCCACCGCCGCCGGCACCGCAAATCTTACCGCCTAACGCCCCCGCACATATTGCCGTCTCATAAATCTGATCAATATTTTCGTTTGAGACCTTTGAAGTCAAGCTTCGCTTCAACATCCAGGATTCATGTAGCAGCTTTCCGAAATCCTTCAGTGCCTCGTGTTTACCATTCAAGGTATTGATTGCCTCGTCCACAATCTGATGCATCTCCCGCAGCACTTTCAGCTTCTTTGGGGTCTCCTTAATCTGTTCCTTGGCGATCTGGGAGGCAAAACGGGAAAAGCCGGTGAAGTAGAAAAGCAAATGCTCCTGAAGGTATTCCAGCTTCTCCTTTTCAAAAACCATAGGATGAACGAGAATTTCATCTCTCCAGTGAAATTCGATCTTATTGAACCCACCAAAGGCAGCCGCCACCTGGTCCTGCGAGCCGACATGCTCACCGATTAGGTCCTGCTCAACATGGATGGCATCATAGGCCAGTTTTCTTTTGGTAACTAATTTGCCCTGAAGAGCATACAGAGCATGCAGAAACCCGACCGTAAAGGCCGAACTAGAACCGATACCCGACATAGCCGGTATGTCACTGTTATGGACCATTTCGACACCTTTGTTGATTCCGACGAATTTCAAGCACTCGCGCACGGATGAGTGCTGGATTTCATTGATGCTTTGCGTGTGCTCCTTTTTAGAATAGCGGATTCGAAACTTATAGTCGAAAAAAGGCGGAAGATAGCGGCAGTTAATGTAGCAGTATTTATTTATCGTAGAACTCAGGACTGTGCCCCCATGCTCTTTGTAATACGCGGGATAATCAGTTCCACCACCAAAAAAGGAAATGCGAAACGGTGTTCGGGTAATAATCATAGGGTACTCCTATACCAGTCGATTGTGCTTTTGAGGCCTTCCTCTATGGAGGTCTTAGCCTGGAATCCGAGTAATTCCTTTGCCTTATTGGGGTCAATAAGCCGCTTAGGGATCATGGTCGGCTTGCTGGAATCATACTCCACAACTGCGTTTTTATAGCCATCGAGTTTGATGATGATGTCCAGAAGGTCACGCAGGCAATACTGATTCCCGCTGGCGATGTTGACTGTGTCGAAGCATTCGATTTTCTCCATGGCCAAAAGCAGGCCTTCCACCAGATCGTCGATGAAGATGAAATCCTTTATGTCTTTCCCATCGCCCCAAACCTCGATTGGGTTATTCCGTTCCACAACTCTGCGAATCAAGGCAGGTAGAACGTGGGAGGTCTCCCATTCAAAGTCGTCGTATGGCCCATATATATTTGCAGGTCGAACGACAACAGTCTGCATAGGTCTCTTAATCTTTATCGAATACATTTCACAGATGATTTCACTAAAACGCTTCATCCAGGCAACAACGAAATATTTTTCGAAAAAATCGTGGGTAACATCATCCTCTTTTACAGGGAAATCGGTTACAGGATAGACTGTATTGCTGCTAATAAAGAGAACCTTTTTCACGCCGGCCGCATAAGCTGCTTCCAGCATCTGCGCATTTATGATCACATTTGGGGTCAGGTGAACAAGAGGGGCCTTTTCCATCACAGAAGCGCCCGAAGTTACGGCGGCACACAGAAATACATACTCAATATCTTGGCAGATTCGAGCGCAGTCTTCGGCCTTCAGTAAATCGCACTTAATGTATTCGATGCGGTCATCTTCTATAACTGCATCCTTCTTATGCAGCGTTGCACGGACGTTAGCGCCAAGTTCAATAAGTCTCTCATTTAAATTAGCTCCCACAAAGCCTGCACCTCCGGTAACTAAAACGTTCTTTCCATTGAACATGTCTCACTCCACAGAATTCTTATTCAACAAAATGCCCCAATTCATCCCGCATTGAAAGGATAGGATTCTTTATGGGCCACCAAATATTAAATCTGGGATCATTCCATTTTATTGTGAATTGTCTTGATGGCTCATAGTATTCAGACTGCTTGTAATGAAAAATAGATTTTTCGCTCAAGCACAAGTGGCCATTCCCATACTTGGGGGGGACTAAAACCTGATGTTTATTTCTCTCAGACAATACAAATGATTCCCATTTTCCGAAATCCTTCGATTTTTCATCGTAATTTATTACTACGAGATAAAATTTTCCGTGCAAGCAGGATATCAACTTCCAGGTCAAAGAATCGCCATGGATTCCTTTGATCACACCTCTGGTGGCAATAGAAATATCATCCTCGACGAAATCGATGTCAATTCCCTTTGATTTGTATAATTTCTCATTGTACAGCGATACATACTCTCCCCTATGATCTTCAAACCCCTCGAGTTTAATCAAAAGAACTCCGCCCAGTTTTGTTTTCTTAACTATCATGTTTATCTCATCAATATGGTGATTGGATGATCCGTTGTCATAGCTCAAGATAATCAAATGTCCTAATCCACAAATCATACCCTCATTAAACATAATTTTTCTTGTATCGATCCCTTATTTCTCCAGCTACTACAGAAGTATGTCCGACATCACTTAAGGTGAAGTCTGAAAATACGGTTTTCAATGCTGTATTTGTAAAAAGACTGCCGCAGCTTTACGAAAATCCGATTCGGTGGAATGATCTTTATCATCAAGATTGCTAGCTTATCAAACGGAAATATCAATTTGGCAATAATTGCACCCAACAAATAAATATTGTACCTGACCCTCTTTTGCCACTCAGAAAAACATCTAAGTGTAGAAGGTTGATAACAACCTTCCATATCGCTTTTGTGTGTTGAAGCATCGATCAAATTATTCCGCACTGAATAATCATATAAAGCAGTCCCTTTCATTGGAACGGTTGTGGAATAGCTTGCATATGTGGTCTTGGATTTTTTGTTCATAGAAATAGAAAGAAGGTCATCTTTCAGCGTGGATTCCGGAGCGGCCAGCATGTAGTTAACCCAAGTGTTAATGCCAAAATCGTTGATCATTTTAATTTGTTTAACAATATCAACATTTTTCGTTTTTCTGTTAAGCACTTTTTCTCTAACATGTTCAGACGTACTATCTACAGAAATGTGCACCGAATAGCATCCCGCCTTTTTCAGCAAGGTAAGCAGCCTTTCGTTGACAGTGTCGAAGCGCAAATAGCAATTGAAAGGAATACCAATTTTCTTTAAATAATCCTCGGAAAATTTTTCAAGCCATTGGTCAGCTTTTACAGCAAAAAGATCATCCCCAAATTTTATAAAGTCTGTCCTATATCGAGATATGACATATTCTATCTCTTTAATAATTCTTTCGACCGAAAACCGGCGTACAAACTTTCCTTTTCCTCGATAAAGCTTCCGGTAATAATTATTGCAACAATAATTACAGCTATAGGGGCACCCGCGTGTGGCATAAAACGTTTTTTTTGGGGTATCTCTAAGGAATGAATTCGCTAAAACAAGGCCCCTGTCAGGAAACGGGAGATCATCTAGGTTACTGATTAACTGTCTAACAGGGTTATAGGAATTAGCGGTAATTAAATTCGGCACATTCTCGTATGAAATACGCTGCTCAAGACATTCAAGAAAGTCCTGAAAAGCAAGTTCCCCCTCACCAATACAAAAAACATCAACATCAGCGTCCTGGAATATTTCCGGAAATACGGTCACGTGCGGACCTCCCATTATAGACACAAAATTGTGTGCCTTTTTGGCCTTCCTATGAGCCACTAACATTTTATCAAAACCATATATATTTGTGGAATAAGCAACAACATCTGGCTTGAGATCTCTTATTTTTTCCGTGAGATCGTCTTCCTTTAAAACACACAAATGTGTCGAGTGCCCAAGTTCTTTGGCGACCGCAGAGAGATAGGCCAGAGAAATATGGTCGGCAAAATCCACCTGATATATAACAAAAAGAACTTCCATTGCTCACTCCATCACCATCAGCTGTTAGTACCGCGTCTCATCTCAAAACTGCGAGCAAGAAATGCGAGGCAAACCTTGACTCTTCAATTACCAAATAATACCTATGCCTCATCCTCTTTAAAATAATTTTTTTTCTTCAAATACTCATCCTGGTTCTCAATAAACCATTCCCAGGTTTCCTTGAGTCCCTCCAAAAGTGAAGTGGTGGGATTGTAGTCAATGAGTTCTCGAGCCAAGGAAATATCCATCACTCTTTTAGGAAAACCTGATGGTTTGGTGGTGTCAAATTCGTAATTGAAATCTAGGAATGAGTGAAGAGTTTCCACCAACTGCCTAACTGTATACCCTCTCCCACTTCCCAGGTTAATAAACGGATGTCCTTTAGTGCCGTGGTAAAGAGCCAAAATGACTCCTTCAGCCACATCATGGCTGTATGCAAAGTCTCTGATAGCTGAACCATCACCCCACACTAACACAGGATTTTCTCCATTATAAATACGATACATAAGCGTAGGGATGACCATTGCATTGTTGGGATCAAAATTATCACCAGGGCCATATACATTGCATGGTCTGACAACAGAGAAGTTGTCCAATCCATATTGGATTTTGTAAGCTTGTATCTGCATCTCCGCCATTCGTTTGGCCCTACCTGGGAACATGTCCATGGGAGAACCTTCACTCCCATCACTTTCCCTAAATATTTCAGCGCTCGGATATGCTCCAATAGAGCTTGTATACAAGACCTTTTGCACTTTGTTCAGGCGGCAAGCCTCCAGTACATTGGTGTTAAACATCAGAAGAGGTACAAGAAAACTGGCAGGTTTGGACTTTGTCACATCAATAGACCCTTTAATTCCTGCAAGATGAAAAACAAAATCCATATCCTTTGTCAAATCCTTACACAGCCCGAACTCAGTCAAATCCCCTAAAATATACTCAGCGCGTTCGTCTATGTTTATTCTGTCTAATGAAACAATTTTTACATGAGCACCGGCATCACATAATATTTTAACAACCTGACGTCCTATAAGGCCGGTGCCTCCGGTAACCAAAGTGTTTTTTCCTTCAAAGCTCTTTGTAACTTCTTCCCTAATCATCGTTACACCTCCTTAAGAAGCTCTATAAAAAAGACCTGCTTTCACCTCCATCGACCGCAATGGAAGCTCCATTGACGAGGGAAGCCCTTTTTGAACAGAGAAACACTACTACATTTGCTACCTCTTCTGGTGTCCCAAGCCTACCTAAGGGGAATTCACGATCAACCATATCCTTGAAAGACCGAGGGTTTTTCTTTTTCTCATTTTCCCAACCGGTATCAGGAATCATAATACCGCCAGGTGCCACACTATTAAAAGTAATATTGGCCCTGGCTAGATAATGATACCTTCCAAGCGTCTTCATCAGACTGATCTGAGCAGCCTTGGCAAGATTAAACCAAGGCCGACCGCCACCTTCCCGACCATAAATAGATGCGACAGTCACCACTCTTCCCCAATTTTGCTGCAGCATCATGGGGATAAACGCCAAGGTAAACCGGATTGCAGCCAAAGTATTTTTATTAAAAACTTTCAACCAAATCTCTTCGGGAGTATTTTCTATTGATTCTTTTCCCCACCTGCCCCCTCCTCCTACGTTATTAACAAGGATATGGAGCCTCCCCCATCTCTCCCTAATTACTTCAATCACTTTGCGAATTTCTTCAGATTTTGTCACATCAGCAGAAACCCCAAATGCTTCAACATTATTTCTTTTCCTTATTTCCTCGACGGTTCTATCAATTCCGGATTGGCCACGAGCACATATGGCCACATTGCACCCTTCATCCGCAAGAGCAAAAGCAATGCTACGTCCAATACCATGACTTCCACCAGTTACAAGAGCGTATTTATTTCTGATTCCCAGATCCATTTTTTACTTGATAAGTCAAGCTTTGAATACCCCTATGAATACCTCTAAAATGTGTTACATCATGTCAACTTAAGGGGTACCAGATGAAATACATATAGCCTTCCATAAAAAGGCTGCCAAACCGTAATCGTTTGATTTTTTCAATTCTCAGTTTCCCTTGGGACTCTAACCGCTGAAGATGAGGTAAAAAACCCTCAGTATAGCCCCTTTTTCTATGGAACTTACACGCCAGAAAATCGAACAGACTATTCTCATCATAAAGCTCAATTGTTGGCTCGATATGAATACAGAGCTTTGGTCGTTTTTCTAATAGAAACTGAACAAAATTCTCAAATCTTCCTGCCAATTGTTCGATCGCACCGAATGTAAAAATAGCACTTTTCTCATCAAGTTGGAAATCCACATTGGGGGTAATCATATCAAACATAAGACCTTTAATATGCAATCCCTTGCAATCGCCGATCTTATTTACAAGATCAATAGAGGGTTGAACGAAGTCTAATCCGTATAGCTTCTTTGAGGGATATAAATTTGCAATCGCGACCAGATTGAAACCCGTCCCACAACCGAATTCATAAATAGGTTCATAATGTGCTAAATATTTTTCGATCACCCACTGCCTGAAAACGGTAATGTAATTCAATTCGAATTTAGGGTTACTTGTTCGGATATATTTCCCATTGTATCGAACAACTTGGTTTCTGCGGATGAATTTAGGAATCAGTGCTTCGGGGTCGTATCCACTTTCAATAAATTTTTCTAAATTCTCCTCCCACCCATGGTACCAGACATTTTTACGCTCTTTAGCCCCAATGACCTGTTCATCGGAGTCAATCTTTTTAAGTATATCCAAGATTATTTCATCTCGTTCTTCACCATCTAATATTTCATATCCGAACTCCCCCTCGGCAATCATCCTCGAGCAATCTTGTGAAAAATCATCTACAGTCGTCCCAAACGAACTAGCAAAATCTGCAAGAGTGACTTCTGGCATTATATTATTTCCTCTTCAGCACTAAAAAATCATAGATCCAATCCGCTTTGTTCTAAAACGGACCTTTAAATCGCCTTTCGTGGCTATAGAAAAATTCACTGGACAAATTCAAGGGATTCAGATCAAGCATCTCTTCTATCTTTCGCACAATTGTTTTGGCATTGGGATAAAAAGCATTTTCAAAATGCCGCGCGGTTGGACAGGGAGTATGGGCAAAACCTATGCGTTTTACCGGCCCCTTCAGCCTTCCAAAACACCTTTCGGAAACCATAGAAGCGATTTCTGCTCCCATACCGCAAAAGATCCAATCGTTATCGGCCACAAGACAGTATCCGGTTTTGTTTACGGATTCAATTATCAACTTTTCATCCAGGGGGACAATCGATCGAGGATCGATTATTTCCACTTCTATCTCATGCCGTTCTAATATTCGCGCAGCGTGGGATGCTTCAACATTAAGCCAGGAGGTTGCAACAATTGTTATGTCCGTGCCCTGTCTCAAAATGCTGCCTTTCCCAATCGGTATGCTGTATGGTTCTATTGGAACATCACCCGTTTGCCAGTAAAGCCATCGGTGCTCGATAAACACAATTGGATCATCGTCGCGGATAGCTGCAATTAAGAGGCCTTTGGCATCCGATGGGGTTGTCGGCAAAACCACCTTTAACCCAGGTATATGGGCAAATGTAGCATGCACGCTCTTACTATGTTGAAATCCCTGGCCCCAACCCCTACCAACAATAGCGCGGATAACCAATGGCGCCCCCTTCTTGCCGCCCAGACCATAGCAATAGCTGGACACAACGTTGGCAAGCTGGTTCATGGCAAGCAACAAAAAATCTACACGAATGTGGACATGGATTGGTCTCAGTCCATTTATCGCCGCACCTAAAGCCACGCCCGTCATCGAATCCTCAGAAATGGGGGTATCAAAGCATCTCTTGGGGCCAAATTTTTCAAGAATATTCGCGGTTGAACCAAAGACCTTCTTGTGATCCGGGACTCCAATCCCATAAACAAAGACATTTGGATCTCTTTCCATTTCTTGAATCATCGCCTCATTGAGTGCCTCGCAATAAGTAATCACTCGCATCGAAACACTCCATTATACAGTTCCGAAACATTTGCGAACGGGGCCTTTTTGGCTCGCTGAATACTCTCAGCAATCCTCTCGTCTACTTCACCTTCGATATTCCCAATTCTCCATTCATCGACTCCTTCATCCAGCAGCCTTGCCCGTTGTAAGAGCATAGGGTCCCTTTTGCGCCACTTCAAGTATTCAGCTTTTGGGCGATACCCTGCATTAAAGTCTTCATTCACACCAACGTGTTCAAGATAGCGGTAGTAATGGAACCTCAAAAAGCATGGCTGACTATTCCTTTTCATCAGATCCAGAGCGTCTTTAGTCGTACGATAGATCTCTTCAGGGTCTGTGGTATCCCTTTCGAAAACGTCACACTTGAACTGCGAGACCACCTCGTTTATTGAATCAAACCCGTGCCTATGCCTGCGGGCGGTATGAACCGCAAAACCATTGTCCTCACATATGAACAGCACTGGCAGACCACGGAGACTAGCAAAGTTAACGCTTTCCCAAAACACCCCCTCGTCGATTGCACCGTCACCAAAAAATACGGCAACATTTTTTCCGTTTTCTAAATAACTATTGGCAAATGCCGCTCCGAGTGCTACAGGGATTGAGCTAGCCACAATTGCAGAGCAGTAAAGGAGTCCTTGATCAACAGCACTTAAATGCATAGACCCTGCTTTTCCCTGAGCGGTTCCTGACCGCTTCCCGTACATTTCGGCAAAGAAACGATCAGTATCACCCGTTTTAGCCAAGAACAGGGCATGTGTACGGTAGGTTCCCAACACTTGATCGCTGGGATTTAAGGCTTGGCAAACTCCGGTTGCGATTGCTTCTCCTCCCATAGACATATGCATGGGAGTCTTCATATCGTCATCAGAATAATTAATCTGTATTTCCTCTTCAGCCCTTCGAATTAAGTACATTTTTTTGTAAAGCTCTATACTCAACTGTATCATAATTAGTCCTTTATTGAGTTATTCCAATTAATTTTCATTAAAAACCTAGTTAAAATCGCGATTGGAAGAGCCATATAAATCTTATTGGTGATAATTTTACAAATCACTTCAGCGAATTCTAAGCATTCTACTCCCTCAATTTCAACATCATGGCTCTTCCTTCCTTCATATTCTTGTAGACTGATGTGTATTTGGAAAACGTACGGCAATTGTGGAGTGCGTGGAGTAAGTCCAAGAGGCGAAAGCATCTCAAACCTGTCAAAATTGTGTATCTCAATCCCCGTCTCCTCCGCCAGTTCCCTGGCCGCAGACTGAACCGGCCGTTCGTTGCCTTGAGTGCCACCAGCAGGCAGTTCAAGGGTGATATCCGCCAACACCGGCCGTTTCACTCGGACCATCACGATAGCTCTATTTTCCAAAACGGGAAGCACTGCAACCTGAGGTTGATTATGCTCGACAGTATAATAGCCGCCACGGTTGCGCACCGTGAACCAGGGATTTTTGTGAACAGTTTCCACTGGTATCAGAGAAGTACATTGAGGGGTGAGCAATCTCGGATCATCAACTCTAACAGACATATCTATCTTGTAAGGAACACCTTTCCGAACGCGATCCTGCCTCTCCAGTAGTCCAGAAGATCCTGCATGGTCTTTTCAAAAGGAATTTCCGGTTCCCATCCAGTATGACCTCTGAATTTTGTCGTATCTGGAACCTGCAGATCTGCATCGAGGGGACGGAATCTTGACTCGTCGCTTTCAATTTTTATAGCGCGTTTGCTTGTAGAAATGGAAACAAGATAGTCAAGCATTTCTCCGACTGTACAGGAAAACGTACCACCTATGTTGTAATACTCTCCGGGGATTGGATTGACTGTAAGCAACATATAGTAGGCCCTTACCGCATCCCGAACATCAGACCACGTGCGTAAAGAATTGAGATTTCCAGTTCTCACTACAGGAGGAATCAATTCCTGTTCGATCATAGCGATCTGCTTGGCAAAGGTAGATTCGGCGAAAACATCGCCGCGTCTTGGTCCAGTGTGGGTAAACATTCGAGTTATGACAACTTTCTGCACATAAGCTTCAGCGTGAAACCGCCCGATCATATCCGTGCCAATCTTGGATATAGCATAAGGTGAGGCCGGATGAAAGGATATCTCCTCATTTATAGGCAACTTTTCCCGAGGCACCCGCCCAAAGACCTCTGATGAAGAACAAACGTGAATGAAGGGATCGATACCTCTGCATTTCCGCAACGCTTCAAGTAATCGCTCGGTACCCAAAATGTTTGTGTCGAATGTGTGAACCGGTGACGTAAAACTCACAGTAGGATAACTTTGCGCTGCCAGATGGAAAACATAGTCGGGCTTACTTTCTTCAACAGCGTTTTGAAGAGAAATGTAGTCACACAAGTCGCCGCTGATAAAAAAGAGTCGTTCTTTCTTATTAGCCCTTTCTAACAGATGCTCCACATTGTCAAGGGGACTCCGCCAACGGCACATGCCGTATATATCCCAATCGGTATTTTCCAAAAGAAAATCAGTTAGATGGGAACCCACCATACCGGTTATGCCGGTAATCATAGCACGTTTAGACATCGCATATTCCTATTATAATCTATCTCGGTAATCCTGATATGCAAGGCGAATACCTTCTTCTAATGACATCTTTGAACGCCATCCTAATCTGGTTAATTTACTAACATCCAGTAATTTTTGTGGGATTCCATCCGGATTGCTTGAATCCCATTCTACTTGCCCATCAAATCCCACTACTTGAGCTACAATATTAGATAGTTGCCGAATTGTCATCTCCTGGCCACTACCAATATTGATTAGGTGACGTCCTTCTGGCCATGATAATACTGAGGAAAAAATCTCCTCAATCCGATTCATTAAGAAAATGCAAGCATCAGCCAAATCATCGGAATACAAAAATTCTCTTTTTGGTGATCCACTACCCCAGAGTCGAACTATTGGGCCAGTCTTTTGCTTTAATCCTGAAATGGTATCTTCCGGTATTTTACCATAGTATTCTACATCCCGATTTACTTCCTCCCAATCTCTCTGGGCAGCCAATTTAGCCAAATGGAATTTGCGAATAAGAGCAGGAAGGACATGGGAATCCTCCAAGTCATAATTGTCATTTGGCCCATACACATTGTTAGGCATAACACTTAAAAAATGAGTGTTAAAACGAGAATTAAAACTATCACACAGTTCGATACCCGCAATCTTCGCAATAGCATAGGGTTCATTGGTTGACTCAAGAGGCCCTGTTAAAAAATACTCTTCTTTAATAGGCTGGGGTGCCATTTTGGGGTAAATGCAAGAGCTACCCAAGAATAGCAAACCCTTAACACCTGTTTTCCATGCCGAATGGATGGTGTTGGTTTGTATGGCCAAATTATTGTAAATAAACTCTGCCGGATAGCTCATGTTTGCCCGGATCCCACCGACTTTTGCCGCAGCAAGGAAAACGTATTCAGGTTGCTCTTCGGCAAAGAAAGCTTCCACATCTGATTGCCGAATAAGGTCAAGTTCACCGTGGGTACGAGTGATGAGATTCATGTATCCTAAACCTCGAAGGCGACGTAGAATGGCAGAGCCAACAAGGCCGCGGTGTCCGCTAATATAGATCCTGGAGTCTTCTTTCATTCCCTACATCCTTTATTGAATTAGGTTCGACAATTCATTCCAGCAGCAGAAATTGGTTAGCGGCCACACAAGAATTCCTGGATAATTGTTTTAAGGACTATTAGGCCGTTCCAGATGATTAGCCTTGAACTCTTGCCACCTATTCTTGGCAGCTCGTCTCCGGGGATTTCCGCTACTCTAAATTTTCTCTTCGCACATCGAACAGTCATATCCAGAGGTGTGGCCCTTGACATCTTGAGCCCAAGCTCCTTCATTAAGTTCTTGCGAAACGCTCGATAGAATCCCATGCTATCCGTACAATGCGCTCCAAACAATTTATTCACCATGGCTGTAAACATCCAGTTGCCAAATGCAGTTACCAATGAATCATCAAAGCTTCTGGCGCCGTCCAAATAACGGGAAACGGTAACCATGTCATACCCTTCCTTCATCTTTGAAACCAACTCGGGAATCTTCTCCGGAAGCATATTATTATCCGGTGTAAATACGATTAAGACATCCCCGAATGCCGCTCCCATACCTTCCGTAAAACCAGAGAGTAGCCCCGGCTTTTTTTGCATTAACACACTAAAACCACACGATTTTGCAAATTCGACAGAGCCATCAGTTGAACCACCATCCACTACTAATATTTCATCCACCCATTCCTTTTTTATCCTGGGCAGGACGACTTTCATACCTTCGATCTCATTGAGTGAGAAAATGAGTACAGAAAATCTCATCAGTAGTAATCCTTTTAGACGCTGGGATAGTATTATAGATATTGAAATTTCATGTCCATATCAAATAAAACGTAGCCAAAGATATTTGAAATTTTTACTTCACCTGAAAACGCTTTATTATTAAGCTGATGACAGCTTTCTGAGAGATAACTTCTCAGGTTTGCCAGGTAAGAATCTATTACGCCGCAACATAAATGCTACCATCGCGATCGAGCAAAACCAGACATGTAAACGGTTACGACAGATGTTGCTTACCGTGATGGTACAAAACAACAGCGAACACCATCATGGATATGATGCCAACAAGTGGCAACCATTTGACAAAATTTCCATAAGGTTTATATGAAAAGACAACTTCATGCTGTCCTGATCTGACAAATACTCCCCTAACAATAGAGTTAACTCGAACAAGAGGCTTAGATTCGTTGTTGATAGTTACCCGCCAATTTGGATGATACGCATCATTTAAAACTAACAATCCCTGACGTGGGGCGTTAACCGAAATACGGACTTCATTCGGTTTGTACGAAGTAATCTTCTGACCTATAATTCCATTTTCAGGGTATTCAAGGTTTTCAAAGAGAAAAGCGTTATTATAATACCTTGATGACAAAAAGGGTTCCCTCAGGGGGTAAACAATAGATGCAAACTTGGGCATGGAAGCATAGTCAAGTTCCACGACCGGCTTCTCCCTGATCGTTTCCTGGTTTCCCCACATCCATTCCCTGGCAGCCCAACCATCTTTTGTTTTGGGAACAAGACCAAAGGATGAAGTGAAATAAGCCCTGGGCAAGGCATGTTTATCTTTATATATTCTTAGGATATACCCCTGGCCTCGATCCATGGAATTAGGCGTTTCATACACAAGTTCTAAGTCGGTTCCCCACTCCGGGTGACACGACAAAGTCTCATCAAGAGAGCCACCCTTGAAATTCAGCAAATGTGTAACACCAAGCACATGGTAGAAGTGCCGGAGTTTAAAATAGTCTGCCCAACGTTGACATTTCTCCATTCCCGAATACGTTGGGCACATTCCACAATACATGTTGGGAAGTGTCAATAATCGGTTTGTCTCCATAATCTTTGGATGAAGGAAATCAAACAAATAGCCGCCCCATGTAAACGGCATAATTGGTATAAAGGCTACAAGGTTGTCAATGCCAACGTGGGAATTAAAGCCAACATATAGCTCCCACCGACAGGTCGGCAATATTCGGGGACGATACCCTTCCTGAGCTTGGGCCGACATCTGATGTTTCAAGAAATCCGCAGCCGCTGTATATCGTTCAGCACGTTCCGGGTCAAATCGACTTTGAGGTCGATTAACTGCGGTAAACCACACAACAAACAGGAACACTGAAGTGCTTACCGCAGCCACTGCCCAGCGATGCCTGCGAAGTAACAGCAGCACTGCAGTGGCGTAAAGAAGAATGTATGGAATCACATAAATTATGGCGGCGGTGAAATCTCCTGCAAATTGTGACATGTAAAAACTTTCAGCAAAGACAATAACTGCAAATGAGCCCAAAAGATTATTATTCGTCCTTAGCCGATTAAAGTTCCATCCCGACAGTGCATACAAGCCAAACAGAGTGATCAGCAAAGCTGCAATCGGTATCACGGTAAGGAAAATGCTGTGAACCGCCTGCCCTGGATTACTGATTCTTTCAGCGGATAACATGATCACAAGGCCCCCCATTGTGGGAATAGCGCAGCTTGCGATCAAAGATGTCACCCACAGCTTGACCCGCAACCGCGCAAGCCAGTCTACCCCAAGCCCAACGGCGATGCCACCCAAAAGAGTCAACAGGGGAACAAAATAGCGACTGAAATTAGCAAAAGGAAAAGGCCAGAAATCATATCGCAATGGGGCCAATGCATGCCAGGCGATAACAAAAAAAATAGCGTAAAATGTTATTATCACGCTTTGCTGCTTTTGAATAACAATCGCGGACCACCGGGAGTTTTGTTTTTTTAAAAATGCTCCGAATGTTGCAATAAACAACAAGAAACAACCCGTCACGCCAAGCGAAAAGGCAAAATCCTCGGAAACTGTATTGGTAAGGCGTAGGCTCACAAACCAGGCAGTATTTGCTGTACCCCTCAGATACGGAGATGTGATTTTAAAAAGGTTGACTATCGCCGTTTTTCTCGGCGCGGTCGATAATCCGACTTCCGGCAGATGCTGTGACCAATTTTCTCCCCTAAATGAGTCCGTGAAAAAGGGTACTGTCTGCCACGATGTTATTGCAATCGACAACGCCATGGTCGCCAGCAACAAAAGGGCGCCGTTGAGGGCGCTGGGAAGTCTAGAGCGGGCCTTAAACATAAAAACCAAAATAAAGACAATGACCCCCAGCCCACAGCAAAAAATCGATTGTGGCTGACCGTGTAGCAAAATCAGAGAGTTCGATATTGTCAAACCGATGAAGGAAAAAGTAACATTATGTCGCTTTAGGAGATTAAGCGAAAAGAGCAAGACAAATGGGAGAGGTAGGAGAATAGTAATGTAATACCAGTATGTATAATACCAGATTGCAAAGCCCGTCAAACAATATATAAACGCTGCCGACAGTGAGGCTGGACCACTGCTGTTAAAATGCTTGCGCATAACTCCATACAGCCCCAAGCCTGATGCAAAGAGGTATAACCACAACACCATCGTCCGCCAGGCATCAATGTCAATCCACCATAGCCATTCCAATGGGTTATAAATTTGCCAGCAATATTGCAGTGCAATTGGTATGCCCAACGATTCAGTCGGAAGCCACTGAGGAAGCGAGCCCTCACGGATACTTTTCGCAATGAAGTCCCTTACAACATACATAGATTCAGCGCCAGCAATGGTGCCAACTGGAGTCGTATAAAGGTTTCTAATGTTCGGCCATCTCTCAAAACCCATGATGTCCGGCAATACGAATACCCAAAAGAGAGAACCTAATAGCAGCAACGGAAGCAGCGCCTTTCGTAGCCAGTTTTTGTCACCTAAATTAGATAACTTCATGATCCTTTTACCATAGGATTCACCTTTCGATCAGCATGTTAGTCATGGCAATATGTTTATGGCCTAACTTGAAGCTATTGTAAACATTCTGCAAGAGTTTCCCAAAATTAAGAGAGAACTACAGTAGCTCAAATTTAAATCCCCTATAAAGCGTTATGACACCTATTGTTTGTTGTGACGATGCAAAACAAAAGCGAACGCTATCATGCATAAGATGCCGACAACCGGCAGCCATTTCACAAAATCACCAAAAGGTTTATATGAAAAGACGACCTCATGCTGTCCTGATCTGACAAATACTCCCCTAACAATAGAGTTAACTCGAACAAGAGGCTTAGATTCGTTGTTGATAGTTACCCGCCAATTTGGATGATATGCATCATTTAACACCAATAAACCCTCTCGCGGTGCGTTAACCGAAATACGGACTTCGTTCGGCCTGTAGGAAGTAATTTTCTGGCCTATGACTTCATTGTTAGAGTCTTCGCGACTTTGAAATAAATATGCATTGTTATAATACCTATTAACTAAAAAGGGTTCCCTCAGTGGGTAAACAATAGATGCAAACTTTGGCAGAGAAGAATAGTCAAGTTCCACGACCGGTTTCTTTTTAAGTGTTTCCCTGTTTTCCACCATCCACTTTCTTGCAGCCCAACCATCTTCAGTTTTGGGAACCAGACCAAATGATGGAGTGAAAAATGCCCGTGGTAGAGCACATTTATCTCTATATATTTTAATATCGTACGTACCCCTATAAGGGTGAGGCGCATCGTAAACAAGTTCTAGGCCAGTCTTCCACTCTGGATGACGCAATAAAGCCTTCTCAAGAGGTCCGCCTTGAAAATCCATTAAATAAGACGCTCCCAGCAACTGGAAGAAATAATATTTCTCGAAATAAACACTCCAGGGTATGTTGAAATAAGAGGATACTAAATCGGCATCGGACCATCTGGTCTTCATTTTTCCCATCCCGAAAAATACATTCGGATACGTGAAAATATAATTTGTCTCCATAGTCTTGGGACGAAGCAAATCAAAGATATAGCCTGCCCAGGTTCGCGGGAGAATTGCTATCATGGTTACAAGGTTGTCAACGCCGATATACGAATTGAAACCGATATATGTGTTCCTAAAGCCGGTTCCGAGAACTCGCGGCCGGAACCCTTTTTGCGCTTGAATGGGTGTTTGCTTCTTTAAAAATTCTGCGGCATTAATGTATGGGCTGACCTTATTCGGATCAATTCTCGTTTCAACATCATAAAATATCGCAAACCATAGAACAAACAAAACCCCAGACGCACTTACCAGGGCAACTGCCATGCGCATTTTCCGTATCGATAGCAATACAGCAGCTGAACAAAGCAAAACGTATAAAACAATACGAATATATATGGCATTATACTCAGGAGAGTATCGGGTAAAAAAAAATGCTTCAGCAAAGACAACAATGACCAATGCGCCCTTAATTTTTTTATAGCGTTTTGACAGAACATAAAAGCCCCCTATCGTCCCTAAAAGAGCAATAATAGGTATGCCTGTAAGGACGGCGCAAAAAACCGCTTGGGCGGGGTAAATTTTCTGCGCATTCATTAGTATCAGGATGCCCCCTGCTGTTGGGATGGCACAGCTGACAATCAGCGATAGGGCCCCCCAGGGCCGGTGACGCAAGCGCGGCAACCAGTCCACACCCAGTCCCACGGCAATTGCTCCCAATAGCGTCAGGAGAGGGGCGAAATAGCGGGTGAAGTTCACAAAAGGAAAAGGCCAGAAACTAAATTTCCGCGGCACCAGGGCATGCCAGACAATGATAAAAAAAATAGTGAAAAATAAAAGCACTACCATTGCTGCAGGGGGATCGTCAGGTCATTTTGTTGTGCACCTGTTTTCGGAAGAAAAACACCGAATGCCGCCACCAGTAGCAGGAAAGTGCCGGAAACACCAAGAGAAAATACAAAATCTTCAGAAACAGTATAAGTAAGTGCTGGGTTCACAAACCAGTCATTGTATTCTGTTCCCCTCAGGTAAGGTGAGGTTAGTTTAAACAGATTAACAATCCCGGTTTTTCTGACCCGAAGGTGAATTTCAGGCATATGCTGCGACCAAGTTTCCCCTCGCAGTTGGTCCAGGGCAAACGGTATGGTCTGCCACGATGTGATTGCAACCGCCAAGGCAGCAGCGGCTACCAGCAAGGACAGACCGGCGTACAGGTTGGGGATTTTTGCTGCTGTTCTTGCTACGAACAATAACATAAGAGCAATAATGCCGAGTCCGCAACAAAATATTGATTGCGGTTGACCGTTAAGCAAAATCAATGAAGTCGAAAAGGTCAACCCGATAAAGGCAACGACAATATTGCGCTTTTTGAGCAGATTAAGTGAAAAATGCAAAACAAGTGGTATGGGCAGCAGGATGGTAATGTAATACCAATAGGTGTAATGCCAAATTGCCCAACCTGTCAGGCAATATATGAACGCTGCCGATAATCCAGCCGGGCCACTGCTGTTAAAATGTTTGCGCATAACCGCATATAAACCCAGCCCCGAAGAAAACAGGTACAGCCACAACACTAATGTCCGCCAAGCGTCAACATCGATCCACCAAAGCCATTCCAATGGGTTATAAATTTGCCAGCAATATTGCAACGCAATGGGGATACCCATAAATTCCGTTGGAAGCCAATGTGGAAGGGAACCCGCGCTGATGTTATCAATGATGTAGTCTCTTACAATGTACATTGAGTCTGCCCCAGCAGTAATGCAACATGGCTCGGTGTATAGATTTCTTTTGTTTGGCCACCGCTCAAAACCCATTATGTCCGGTAATACGAAAACCCAAAAGAGCGTCCCCAGAAGTAGTAGCGGGAAAAAAGCCTTTTTAAAACGTCCATTATCATCTGTAAACCGTGTTTTCATAATACCGCTTTTATTATTGCAATCATCTATTTTTTGCATCTGCTCAGGTAGTGGTTTTTCATGAGCTCTGATCTCTATTCAAGTGAGTTTGATTAACGACGGTATCAAGTGACCATAAAATTAAAGCACGGTTTCCATCGTAATTTCATTCCATAGAAATGATTCCTTTTCTATCTTCTTACGAATCCGAAAATGATATCTTGAATTTGGTAAAACATCTTCGATCTTGTAACTTGAATTAGTTTTTGTAACTATATTTAAAAAACGGAATGGTTGATTGTCTTCTCTTATTTGAATTTCACAATCAGCAAACAACGACCCGGACCATAATAAAACAATGGTCGTAGGTTTGATTCACTTGGCCCAAAATTTTTGTACCGGCTCAGCCAAAATCCTGTTTCGTATTTTCTGCAGCACATCCGAATCCTTTTTTTTAGCGGCAGAACCGATGTAATAAACTCTGTCTACAATATTAGGAGCCTGGCCCTTCTCGTAAACCAGTACAACACCCGGCAGGTCCGGAATCTTGCGTACCGAAGACAACTGCCGTTCAAACAAGGGTTCCATGAAAGGATTTTGGCTCGAGAACGGAGCAAGGTGGAGAAAACTTGCTCCGGCTTCTTTTAGCCTATCAAGAATATCTTTGGCAGGGGCTCTCAAGTCAATTTTATCCTGGGTATTCGGAAGCAATGAGATAAAAGGTCGATTGTAATAATAAGTGGCGATACTAGTCGTGGCAATAACGGCATCTTGCGGCGTGGTTTTTTTAATAAAATCTGATACACTTCCGGCAGATGTACCGTAAGGCTTGTTTAAGCGCTGAATTATATTTTTAATATCCCCAATTAAAGACGGGTGGACTTCACGATCATACAATTTAGTGGATTCCCGATGAGGTGACCACATGATCAATGGAACGGTGAGTTGCAATACGCTAAAAGAGCAAAGAAGCAGACCGAATTTCTTAAACAGTTGTTTTTTACACAGGTTCGAAAGCTGGTTGACTACCGCTATCCACCCCAAAAGACCCCCCAAGCCTAAACTGCAATAGCTTATTAAATGGTATCGATCGTGATAGATAATCTGAATATCCAGTGTGCTCAAGACAATGAGGGCGTAATATAAGACTGCTAAACTTATCAAGGTCAAAACAATACGGTTGTGCCGATATTCTTTTGAAGTGACAAAGCCCAACGGAATACCTAACAAGAGAAAAGAAAATCCTATCATTCCACCAGAAAAAAAACGCAGATAATTAGCTTTATACCAAAGGCCATAATGATTTGCCGAATAGGCTAAGGCTTCCGTGAAATGCGGCAAAGGAGTGTCAGATAAGTGCAATATATTGGTTACTAAAGGAAACGGGGATCCTATATGCAGCAATGTGTTCAGTGGCCATACGACTGTAAGGGGTGCGGCAACTAAGCCTGCTA
>CAYRFN010000028.1:0-33720 GCA_964423495.1 uncultured Desulfobacteraceae bacterium | reverse complement strand
TGACGGAAGCATTTTAGAATACCAGAGCATCATTCGGGATGTCACCGAACGTAAGCAGGTTCTTGAGGAAAGAAAGAAACTTGAGGCCCAGCTTCATCAAGCCCAAAAGATGGAGGCCATAGGCACCCTGGCCGGGGGTATTGCCCATGATTTTAACAATGTCCTTGCGCTCATAATCGGATACACCCAGCTGGCGCTTGGTGATGTGCATGAAAAGAGCCAGGCCTGGGAGAATATGAATGAAGCTTATAATGCAGCAAAGCGCGCAAGAGACCTGGTAAAACAGATTCTCACCTTCAGTCGCCAGAGTGAAGAGGAGCTAAGACCGATTAATATCCACCTCGCAGTCAAGGAAGCGCTCAAACTGGTAAGGTCATCGTTACCCACAACCATAGAGATCCGTGAGAACATCGTCGATGCTGGCATGGTAGCGGGTGATATAACACAAATACACCAGTTGATAATGAACCTCTCTGTCAATGCCTATCAGGCTATGCGTGAGGAGGGTGGTGTGCTGGAAGTAGGATTAGAAGATATTGAGCTTGACTCTGGCTTTACAGCCCTACATCCTGGCCTGCATCCGGGGTCACATTTTAGACTTGCCGTGATCGATAATGGTCATGGTATGGACAGAGAGATCATGGATAGGATATTCGAGCCATATTATACCACCAAAGAAAAAAGTGGGGGAACCGGTATGGGCCTTTCCGTAGTCCTCGGAATTGTCAAAAGCCACAAAGGGGCGATCACGGTTGATAGTGAGCCAGGTAAAGGAACAACATTCCATGTCTTTTTTCCCAGGCTTGAAAGCACTGTAACGGTAGAGGCAGGGGAAACCGAGGAGGAGGAGATTCCAAGGGGAGAGGAGCGAATACTGTTTGTTGACGATGAACAAGGCATAGTTAAGATGGGCAAAGAAACCCTGGAACGCTTGGGCTATGAGGTTATAGCCAGAACGAACTGCATCGAGGCCCTGGAGGCTTTTCGGGCACAGCCAAATAAATTTGATCTGGTTATCACCGATATGACCATGCCTAACATGACAGGTGATGAGTTAGCCAAAGAGATCATGCGTATCCGTTTCGATATTCCAATTATTCTTTGCACGGGGTTTAGCGAGCGTATCACAGAAAAGAAGGCCAAAGCCATTGGCATTCGGAAGTTTGTTATGAAGCCCATTATTGTGAGTGAGTTGGCACAGGCTGTCCGGGAGGTGTTGGATGCTTGATGTTTGATTTTTCAAGATTGATACGTTGCGGCCAACAGTTAAGACCCGGCATCAAGAAGCAGGAATACACAATTCAGCATATGGCATGGTGATTGCAATTAAGTACAGTAAGGGTAAATGAAAAGTGGGATAGCTTCCGGATGAGCTTGATAAGAATGAAGCTGTTATGTAATTTAGCCCATAGTGGTATGGAAGTATTGCTATGGAAATTATTCCATAGATAAAAGCCTTAATTATCCGAAAAGAGAATTAACCCTAACGTTGCATAAACAACACGGTTAACATCACAAAAACCTTTATATTTAAAGGCTTCCTCTCGTTTTCACATATATTGCAGGACATCACCATTTGTGCATTCGATCAAAGCCTTCCAAATCACCGTGTTGTTTATGCAACATTGGGGTTAATAGAAGTCTTGATCGTGGAGGAAATAGAGGATGACCAAAGCAAATTCCAAGATTCTTATAGTGGACGATGAAAAAGAGGTCTGCAGGCTCCTCTCCTGTCTTTTAAAAAGAGAGGGTCTTAAGACACTAATGGCGAATGATGGGGATATGGCCCTAAAGATGATCGTCTTTGAAATGCCCGATGTGTTGCTGGTGGATTTCAAAATGCCGGGCTTAGATGGGATGGAGGTATTGAAGCGAGCAAAGAAAATGGATCCAGACCTTCCAGTCGTCATGATCACCGGTTATGCCGATGTTAAAGGGGCTGTCGAGGCAATGAGGGCAGGTGCTCACGATTACCTCGCTAAACCGTTCGAGAATCTGGAGGTAATCAGGGTGATACGCCGGGCTCTGACGGAACGTGGTCTCAAGAAGAAGATATATCACCTGACCAATCAGCTTCGAAAATCTTTCAACCTCAAGGAAACGATGGGAACAAGTGATGCAATTTACAAACTCATTTATAATGCCAATCAAGTGGCAAAATCGGATTTTACAGTGCTCATTCAGGGAGAAACTGGATCAGGCAAGGAGCTTGTAGCTCAAGCAATACACCATGCCAGCCCTCGATCAGGAGGCCCTTTTATTCCTGTGGATTGTGGTGCAATTCCAGAAACGCTTTTGGAAAGCGAGTTGTTTGGACACGAAAAAGGGGCTTTTACGGACGCGAAATTTAAAAAACCTGGAAAAATCGAATTAGCCAGCGGTGGTACCCTGTTTCTGGACGAGGTCTCCAACATGCCTTTAGGTTCTCAGGCCAAACTATTACGCGTACTTCAGGGAAAAAAGGTCTACCGTGTGGGCGCTTCCAAGCCCGTAGAAATTGATCTCCGTTTAATGGTCGCCAGCAACAAAGATCTCTTTGCCTTAACTGAATCAGGGTCATTCCGGTCTGATCTCTTCTTCCGATTGAACGAGTTTACTATAACGGTTCCACCACTGCGTGACCGTAAGGAGGACATCCCTTACCTGGCCAAACGTTTCTTAGACATAACAAATGCAGAACTGAATAAGAATGTGAAAGGGTTTTCAGGATCTGCCGTCCAGGCTTTGTTGGCTCACGATTGGCCGGGGAATGTCCGTGAGCTTAGATCCAACATTCGCAGGGCCGTGCTTATGGCCGGTGATGTGATCGAAGAAAAGCATCTTGATATAAGGAAAAAGCTCGCGCCTAATCTATCACCTGGCCTAAAAATTCAAGGGATGTCATGGGGAAATAAATCACTCAAGGAGATTAAGCGCCGCAGCACCCTCTCCGTGGAACGGGAAGTCCTTGAACAGGTGCTAAAATATACGGGAGGGAACAAGGCAAAAGCGGCTCGAATATTACAGATAGATTATAAGACAATACATACAAAGGTTAAACAATTAGCAATTAGTGCGACAGGGGGCGATTATGAGTAGAATAGATATCGCCTTTGCCTCTCCCCAGCCCTCTCCAGCCGACTGAGAAGGTTCCTGTTAGTTTTTACGAGGGCATAAACACAAAATCGAGAACAGAGGCAATATATGAACCAAGTTACTGAAATTATGATAAAGCGATTAGAAAAGAAGGGTATCAAGTTAGACATCATCCCGGGGTTTGTCAGGAACGTGATTAATACAATCTCAATTAATCCTCAGAGTACTCTACAGGAGCTGAATTCAAAACTTCATTTATTAGGTTGGGATGATTTTGAATTGGATGAATATACCCTGCAGTTGGTTACAGCGAGTTTTGAGACTGGAAGCTTAAACAAGCACGTAACAATATGAGGCCTTAGTGTCACAAGGTGTGAACATGACCAAAGTTTCCTACGATATTTCCTCTGAACATTACAGAAAACTTTATGAAATGCTGTTGGAGGCCATTCCTTCGTCAGTCCTGCTGTTCGATAAGGACACACGCATCATCGCCACAAACCAAAATTTTCTGGAAAAGAGTCGGCGTTCCCTATCGAACACCATTGGGCATCTACTGAAAGAAGTATTCCCACCCATCATTTTCGATCATATGGACATCACCCAGAGCATCCATACGGTATTCGAGAAGAACCAGCCAACCAGAGGAAAAAGGATGACCTACGAGGTACCCGGGCTTCCCATACGGGTTTACTACTACCGCTTCCTTCCCTTCTCCTGGGATAGTATTGTCGAGAGTGCCATGCTCCTTATGGACGATGTGACCGAGCAGGTGCGGTTGAGCGGGGAGGTCCGTGGGGTAGAACGTCGCCTGACGAGCGTGGTCGAGAGTGCAAGCGATATCGTCCTCTCTACCAATATTGAGGGAAAGATATTGACCTGGAATAATGCAGCCAGGAAGGTCTCTGGTTATTCCTTCTATGAAGTTAAGGATCATTTCTTATTCGAATATTGTAATACATATCATCAGGAAGAGGTAAAAAATACTTTCGCCATCATGAAGACAAGAAACGGGTCTCAGATAGCTGAATGGGATCTCATTACAAAGCAGGGGGATAATATTCAGGTCTCCTGGATCCTTTCTCCTATGAAAGATGATTCTTACGAAACAGTAGGAATCGTAGGTGTGGGGAGAGACTTGACAGAACGCAGGAAATTTGAGGCTCAGCTTTTTCAGTCCCAGAAACTTGCCGCCTTGGGTGTAATGGCTGGAGGTATTGCTCACGAGATTCGAAACCCCTTGGCGATTTCTTCGTGTGCTACTCAGTTTCTCATGGATAATAATATTACCCAGGAGTTTCGCAAGGAGTGCGCCGAGAAAATTCAAACAGGAATCAAGAGGGCATCCATCATTATTGAGAACCTCTTGAGGTTCGCCCGTCCCTCTGAGAAAGGTGAAATTGAACAGGTCGACCTTATCCCTCTCGTCAAAGAAACGCTGAGTTTGGTCACAAACCAGGCCAGGATTCAAAAGGTCAATATGACATCACATTTTCCTAAAAAGCGCGTGCTGATCAACGGCAATGGAAGCCTTATTCAACAGGTATTTATGAACCTTTTCCTTAATGCCATCAATGCCATGCCAAAAGGAGGAACGCTAAGCATCTCTACAGAGATAATGGTCAATGAGTTTGTGGTTCGTATTGCAGACACAGGGTATGGTATCTCTAAGGAAGAGATTGATAAAATATTCGATCCTTTCTACACTACGTCGACTGTGGGAAAAGGAACAGGATTGGGCCTTTCCATATGCTATTCCATCGTGAAGCAACACCTGGGCAACATTGAGGTGGAGAGCGTTGAAGGAAAGGGGAGTGCATTCACGGTGAAGTTACCCATCTTATAATTCAAGATTGTAGGAATTTCCATCTTTGTTCATTTGAAGGAGTTGCAAGTGTTAGGGAGATCGTTTAAAATTCGAAATCCGAAGCACGAAATCCGAAACAAATTCAAATGCCCGAAAATTCAAAACAATACGATTTAGAAGATCGTACGCTTGCATTTGCAAAAAGTGTGAGAGCCTTCGTAAAAAAATTGCGTAAAACCATAGTAAACATTGAAGATGGGAAGCAACTTATCAGATCCTCAGGTTCTGTCGGTTCCAATTACATAGAAGCTAACGAATCCCTTAGCAAGAAAGACTTCATTATGAGAATCAAGATCTGTCGCAAAGAGGCCAAAGAAAGTAGATATTGGCTAAATTTGATTGACACATATGGTAATTCGGAATTGGAAAAAGAAGGAAAAGATTTGAAACAAGAGGCTACCGAACTTATGAATATCTTTGGATCCATATTACGTAAAAGCTGATAATATTTTGATCATTTGAAATTCGAATTTCGGATTTGTTTCGAATTTCGAATTTCGATATTCGGATTTTAGTGATAAAGGAACCTCGTAACTTGGGAGCGGGCATGAAAGACAAAAGAAAGGTATTTCTCATCGTGGATGATGAGCCGGATATGTGCTGGGCCTTAGAAAATATATTAAAAAAAAATGGGTTTTTGTCAAAAAAGGCATTAAACGGTCATGAGGCACTCGCCTTGATAAAGTCAGGTCGCTTCCAAGCGGCTTTCCTGGACGCCAAACTTCCGGATATGGATGGATTAGACCTGGCAAGGGAGCTTCTAAATATTGACCCTGGTATTCATATCGTGATGATTTCTGGTTACTTTTATCAGGACGATGATGCCGTACAGGAAGCCATATCAGAGGGGTTGATCAAGGGTTTTATTGGCAAACCCTTTGATCATGATGAGATTCTGAAGGTGATCAAAGCCCCAGACGCTTTATGACCTTATCGCCAGGAACCAAGGAGTTAGATCATTAAAAATAGGGAAGTAATTCCATAGCGTGCATTAATCAATCTCCCATCTTTTTGCAACTCCCTCCGCATCTCGTTTTTTTTTACCTTAAAATTCCGTTACTTACAAAAAATATGATGTTTTTTGTTAATTTGGTATGAATTTCGCTTACTGTACAACTTAGTGCTTCGATTCGCAAATACAGTGACGTATTTTGACTATCTAATACGTCGAAATTGCTCACTCAGCACTAAGTCCTGAGTGAATGAATTCGTCATCGAATTTATGAATCGAAGGACTTAGGTTGGCATGCCTGAATCAAGGTGGGACTGGCAACCAAACTAACTGAGAAAGGAGGTGAAAAGGTATGGCAATGGAAAAGTCTATGGCATCTTCAAGCTTGGCCGAGGTGATCGACAGGATCCTCGACAAGGGTGTAGTGGTCGATGCATGGGTCAGGATTTCACTGGTCGGTATCGAACTGCTTGCCATCGAGGCAAGGGCTGTGGTAGCCGGCGTAGAGACATATCTGAAATACGCCGAAGCCGTCGGGCTTACTGCTACCGCGTAAGGTTAAAATTACATCGAAGGGGGATTGCCAGATATCCTTGAGAGGTTAGAGGTGCTCAAAGGCCCCTCTTTCAACAAAAGGAAGATCCCGCAATGCAGATCTCGAGCATATCTGTAATCTCCAACAGTATCCTGGAAGACCGTAAATAAGTCTGACAATACTCCCTTCTATGATTAGAGGCTATGTATAATTGTCCGATCTATTTGCGGTTTTTTTACGATGAGAGGTGAGTAAGGTGGGAACCGGAGAAAATTTAAGGGCGCTGGCTCACAGCATAATCGATTCCTATGAAATGCGCGTGGGTACGGTCAATGGCCTGATGGATCAGGCATATCATTTCCTCAGAAGTTTTCAGATGGAGCTTGAGGACATGATTGTTCGATTAAGAGATAATCTTGCCAGAGCGGAAAGCCTCAGGAAAAAGGACTTCGATCGTATGATCAAGGACGTGATCGAACGCCGCCATCAGACCGAGCAGGAGGCAAAACAGAGCCTCAAGCTCTTCCAGGAGGAAGAAGAGGAGATGATCGGCCGGCTCAGGAAGATTGTTCTCAGGGGAAGCGACTCAACCCTGGAAGATATGGAGGCCATTAAAGAAGATATCTCACGACGGCAAAAAGAGCGTGAGAAGAACATAATCAAGGCCCTCAAACGCTTTCAGATCGACCAGGAGGAATTGAGGCTTGCCCTCAAGAATCTTTTGGCAAAAGGAGAAGAGATCAAAGTCAAAGACTTCAGGATCATGCTCAAATCCCTGAGGGCCCAGCAAAGCAATCGCGATGCCGAACTGACCGGGATGTTGGATGATTTTGACGTGGTCAGGACCAAGGTCCAGGACCAGTGGCAGGCGGTGGCGAGAGTGAGTGGTTAGTGGGCAGTGGTCAGCCTCCGGCCCGTAGGGGTCTATGCCCTGGAGGGTAGTAGTGGTCAGCAAACATTGGACTTTGGACATTTTTCGCCAATCTGCACGAACAAGAATCATATTCGCGTCAGATTCGCTATTAGGAATTTTCAAGACATCCTTGAGGATCGCTGAGGTGTGGACCCCACCCCTTACGGACACGGCATGATGTCCCAAGCACGTCTTAGGCACTAATACAAGGAGGAGACGATATGTTGGCAGATCAAATGAGAAGACTGGCTGGAGAGATTGCCAGTGCCTATGAGGAAAGGGTACAGGGCTATGAGGAAAGGGTACAGGGCGTGGCAATGCTGAAGGTGAACACAGCAGAGCTGTTGGGTGAATTTAACAAGGGCCGTGAGGAGATGGTTAAGGCCCATGGGGAGATGACGGATCGGCTGAGGTCGGATCTGGGCAGGTTCAAGTCGGATCTGGATAAGGCCGAGGCGGACCGGAAAGATACGACTCAGGCCGAGCTGAAGGAGATGACGGATCGGTTGAGGTCGGATCTGGGCAGGTTCAAGTCGGATTTAGATAAGGCCGAGGCAGACCGCAAAGATACGACTCAGGCCGAGCTGAAGGAGATGACGGATCGGTTGAGGTCGGATCTGGGCAGGTTCAAGTCGGATTTAGATAAGGCCGAGGCAGACCGCAAGGATACGACTCAGGCCGAGCTGAAGGAGATGACGGATCGGCTGAGGGAGATGACGGATCGGCTGAGGTCGGATCTGGACAGGTTCAAGTCGGATCTGGATACGGCCGCGGCAGATCGCAAGACAGCGGCCCAGGCAGAAATAAGTGAGCGTAAATGGGCTATCAGCAGCATACTGGGAGATTTCAAAAAAGACCGTGAAGAAGCAGCAATCGCTTTGAAGGAACTCATGGCCAATAAGCAGTCTGTTAGACCGGGGATCATAACAGGTCCGGCTAAGGCAGAAGGTGCTGTGAAGGTGAACCCTGTTGAAGAGGTTATTGAGGAGCCTGTTGAGGAAGCGGAAGAAAAGGATGAGATCCTGGGTATGCTTGAGGTCAACCCCGAGGGACTGAAGATGGTCAAGATTGCAGACCTCCTGGGTATTGAGAACTGGCGGTCCCTGATTCCCATAATCCGGGAACTTCTTGACGCGGGCAAAATAAGGAAAGAGGACTCAACATATTATATTGCCTGATAAGCCCTAATGTTTGTAGAGGCCGGGGAATTTAATCCCGGTCTCTTAAACGAGCATCCTCCTGTCCAGGAGTAAGAGGTGTTGAATAGCGACAGAACCTCTTGAAAGATCGTATGCAAGATTAGTCCAAAAACTTTATCTTAAAACTATTTTAGAGGAGGATGATATGCCGGTAGATTATATAATGACCGTATTGGACCCTCATTCTTTGCCCAATTTTGTGGAGACCCCTTACGTAAGGGACGTAACGGAGAGGGCCCTCGCTTATATTGCCGCTGGTTTTCCCATCCACTTTCGAGGGATTTCAGGAACAGGTAAGACCACCCTTGCCATGCATGTGGCTGGGAAGATTGCACGGCCGATGGTCATGATCCATGGGGACGAGGAGTTTTCCTCCTCGGATCTGGTAGGCGGGGAATATGGGTACAGCAGCCGTAAGGTGGTGGACAACTTCATCCATACGGTCCTCAAGACTGAAGAGGATATGAGGCGGAGGTGGATGGACAATCGTCTTACCATCGCCTGCAGAAACGGTTTCACCCTCATTTACGACGAGTTTACCCGGTCAAGGCCGGAGGCCAATAATGTCCTCCTGTCCGTGCTCCAGGAGCGGATGCTCGACCTGCCTGTGGGTAAGGGACCGGAAAGCAACTACCTGAAGGTCCATCCCGACTTTACGGCCATCTTTACGAGTAACCCGGAGGAATACGCAGGGGTACACCGGAGCCAGGATGCCCTGAGGGATCGTATGATTACCCTTGATCTGGAATATTTCGACGAAGAGACAGAAGTACGTATAACCGAGTCTAAGTCGGGTCTGGCCAATGGCGATGCCTCCAGGATAGTAAAAGTTGTCCGGGGACTACGGGACTCCGACGCCTGCGAATTCTCTCCCACGGTCAGGGGATCTATCATGATCGCAAAGAGCCTTGATGTCCTTAATGGATCGGTAAGTAGAGATGATCCTGTTTTCAGGCAGACCTGCCTGGACATCCTCGCCTCCGAGACCAGCCGAATTGGAAGTAGGACAAGCCAGGCAAGGGTGAAAGAAGTTATCTCCGAATTGATTGATCAGAACTGTTAGGACCAGCCTGCCAGAAGAGGGAGTGCGGGAGATCCGTGACATGTCCGAAAGTAAATGGTGGCAAAAGGATGTCACCTGGAAAGGGGGAGTTTTAATGAGCAAAGAGATTCGAGGCCTTTCATCAATAAAGACGTTCAGAAAGGTAAAGCACCGCTCAATGTCCAAGTGGGAGGGGACAGATGATGCGGAGCTTTATCTTTTGAAGAATAATCTGATCCTGGCGAAAAAAGAAAATGTGGCTGTGGATAAAAGAAGAGGGGTGATCGGGAGAAGAATCAAAGAAATCGAGGAAAGAATCAGAGAATTAGAGGTGAAGGCCAAAAAGAGACCACGCAAGAAAAGGGCTGCGCCTACAGTGAAAAAGAGTTCGATGCAAGTGGTAAGAATCGATTATTAGGAAAAGCCACAGACCGGGGGATGATTCAATGGAAAAGGAGGGTAAATACCTTTACTGTATCATTAAAAGTAACGAAGGGCGGAATTACGGTCCCATCGGTATCGGCAAGCGGGGTGATATTGTTTCAACCATCGGATACAACGATATCAGCGTCGTCGTCAGCAGTTCACCCATAACAAAATACGTTATTGATCGGGAAAACATGACCGCTCACGAAAAGGTAATCGAGGTGGTCATGAAAGATTATTCGGTATTGCCTGTCCGGTTCTGCACCATCGCTTCAAGCGCCGAAGAAGTGCGGACTCTACTCCGAAGACGCTACAGTGAATTCAAGGGCCTGCTGAGAGATATGGACAATAAGGTGGAGATGGGCCTCAAGGCACTCTGGAAAGACATGAACCAGATCTTTCATGAGATACCAGAAGAAAACCAGGAAGTTAGAAGGCTCAAAAAGAAGGCCGAGGCCAATTCGGGGAAGGCTGACAATATACACAAGATCGCCCTGGGTAAGGCAGTAAAGAAGGCCCTGGAAACCAAAAAGGCTGATGAAGCCAGGGCCGTTATGAATATGTTCAAACGCACAGCCATTGACGTGAAAACAAATGAGCTGTTTGGAGACAGTATGTTTCTAAATGCCGCCTTCCTGATAGACGGAACACGTGAAAAAGAATTCGATTATCTGGTGGAAAATCTGGTGAAAAAATATGAAGACCGGGTGACATTCAAATACGTTGGCCCGGCTCCACCGTTCAATTTTGTGAATATTGTGGTGAAGTGGTGAGGGCGTCCAACGTCCGAGGTCCAACGTCCAATGTCTGAGGGAATAGGAAATGAAGATTGAACGATTTGAAGATATTAAGGCTTGGCAAGAAGGCAGAATCTTAACAAAAATGGTTTTTAACATCACTTCAGTTGGCAATCTTTACAAAGGAACAATTTAATGAAATTTATGAAAAAGCCGTATTAGTCAAAAACCTAATTAGCGGATTTATTCGTTATCTGAAAGGGAAGAAGTGATTTTAGTCTGGAAGAAGTCGAGTATCGGACCTTGGACATTTAACATTGGACTTCCGACGTTGGACTTTGGACTTTGGACCTTGGACTTTATACTGGAGGGAAAAAATGACTGAAAAAAAGAAGGATGAAGAGAAAGAGGGGGAGGTAAGTTTTGATTTCGGTCTTGGGGGTCTCTTCAAAGGATTGGGTAATTTGATTGATACTGCCACCAAGTTGGCGGAAAAGGGAGAGGAGATTTCAAGAACGGGTGAGATTCGTTTCAGTGGTTTGGAGAAGATAAATGGGCTTAAAGATCTGAAAGGCGTTTACGGGGTCAGGGTTCGTACCATGGCCGATGGCAGGCCTTCTGTCGAGCCTTTTGGGAATATAAAGAAAACCCCAAAGGGCCCTGTGGTGGAGGAGGTGCGCGAGCCCATAGTGGACGTGTTCGACGAGCCCCAGGAGATACATATTGTTGCGGAGATGCCAGGTATCGAGGAGAAGGATGTCAACCTGGAGATCAAAGGGGACATCTTGAATATCAATGCCGAGGGAGCAACCAGAAAATATCAAAAAGAGGTCCTCCTTTCTCGACAAATAAAAAGCGAGGATATGTCCTGGACATATAAGAACGGGATACTGGAGATCAAGATAGTAAAAAGTGATCAGTGATCAGCTAACAGTATTTTGACATTTATGCTTGAGTGAAGGTCTTTTTACATGAAAACTCCGAAAAAAGATATCGAGAAAAAAACCCTCACCCTCAAAGTGGCAGAGTCCGCTTCCAAGGATGTAGGCCGTGGCATTGTTCGCCTGGGCCCTGAAGACTTCAAGAAGGTTGGAGTGGAGGTCGGGGATGTGGTCTCCATCACGGGAAAAAGGGAGACCGTGGCCAAGGTTTTACCGGCTTATATGGAAGACCGCGGCAAGGGTTTGATTAGATTGGACGGTATTACTCGCGATAATGCCAAGGTCGGCATTGATGAAAAAGTCAGTGTTAAACAAGCTGACTTCCAGCCAGCCCAAAACATCGTTGTCGCCCCCATGACCGTTATGCGTTCTTATGATGCCCGCTATATTGGGAGTCTCTTAGAGGGCCTGCCCCTGATAGAAGGAGATACGGTCAGGGCCAGACTTTTTGGGACTAGAACCCAGGATTTCAGGGTCGTGTCCACTAAGCCCCAAGGGGTGGTGATGATCCATCCCAAGACCGTTATGAAGGTCCAGGAGAGGAAGGAGCCTGGCGAGGCCAAGACCAGAATATCCTATGAAGATATCGGGGGCTTAGGCAGGGAGATCCGGCGGATTCGTGAGATGATCGAACTCCCCCTGAAATATCCCCAGGTCTTTGAGAGGCTCGGCATCGACCCTCCTAAAGGGATGTTGCTTTACGGACCACCGGGATGCGGAAAGACCCTCATCGCACGCGCAGTGGCCAATGAGACAAATGCCTATTTCGGGCATATTAGCGGCCCGGAAATCATGCACAAATTTTATGGCGAAAGCGAGGCCCATCTCAGACGGATATTTGATGAGGCCACTGCCCATACTCCAAGCATTATCTTTCTGGACGAGATTGACGCAGTAGCACCCAAGCGAGAGGAGATGGGCGGCGAGAAACAGTTAGAAAAGCGAGTGGTGGCCCAGCTTTTGGCCCTAATGGATGGGCTCTCTTCCAGGGGTCAGGTCATTGTCATCGGCGCCACCAACATTCCCAATGTGCTTGACCCCGCCCTGAGAAGACCGGGACGTTTCGACCGTGAGATCGATATAGGCATACCGGACAAGAGCGGACGCCTCGCGATCCTGGACATTCACACCAGAGGTATGCCGCTGGGCGACGACGTGGATCTTGTTCGCATCTCCGAGATTACACATGGGTTTGTGGGGGCCGATTTAGAGGCCCTTTCCAGGGAAGCGGCCATGGTCACCCTGAGAAAAATCTTCCCCAACATCGATTTCGAGATGGAAGAAATCCCATATGAGGATTTGATGAAACTTCATGTCACCATGGACGATTTCATGGAGGCCATGAAGGAGGTAGAGCCTTCGGCCATAAGGGAGGTGTTTACAGAGATTCCGGATGTAAAGTGGAGTGATGTTGGAGGTCTTACCGAGGTAAAAAGGGTGTTGAGCGAGACCATTGAATGGCCTCTAAAGCACAACAAATTATTTGAACATGCCAAAACAAATCCTTCCAAAGGCATATTGCTTTATGGGCCTCCTGGTACAGGCAAGACCTTGCTTGCCAAGGCAGTGGCCTCGGAATCAGAGGTGAATTTCATCTCCGTCAAAGGCCCTGAACTCCTTTCCAAGTGGGTTGGAGAGAGCGAAAAGGGGATAAGGGAGATTTTTAAAAAGGCCAAGCAGGCCTCTCCGTGCATTATCTTTTTCGATGAAATAGATAGCGTGGTTCCGAGAAGGGGTTCTGAAGCGGCATCTCATGTTGTTGACCGAGTAATCAGCCAATTCCTTACCGAGCTGGATGGCATTGAGGAACTTAAGGGAATCGTGGTTTTGGCAGCTACCAACAGACTGGACATTATTGACCCGGCCTTGCTCAGGTCCGGTAGATTCGATTTCCTGCTGGAGCTTCCTGTACCTGATGAAAAGACGAGATTAGAAATATTTAAAGTCCACACAAGAGGGAAACCTCTATCCTCCGACGTTGATCTCAGATTCCTGGCCAGTGCTACGGGGGGCCTTGTAGGATCGGATATAGAATCCATTTGCAGGAAGGCTTCCATGGAAGCCATAAGAGAGTTTATCGAAAAAGGCGGAGAGGATTACACTGATTTTGCGATTTCGAGTGGACATTTTCAGCAGGCGTTACAGGAAGTGCAGGACACAGGAAACAAGAACAAGATGCATGATGCATATGTAACTTAAAAATGACAAATGACAAAATCAAATGCTCAAATGAAAAGTAATGAAACATTTTGTCGTTTGGATTTTGGAATTCATTTGAAATTTGATGGTTTCGTAAAAAGTCGTCACTCCGGTGAAAACCGGAGTCCAGAAACTCTGTAACCAATTAAAAAACCTGGATTCCGGCTTTCGCCGGAATGACAGAATATGGTGTTTTTTGACTTTTTACGAGTTCATCAAATTTGGATTTCGACATTTTGACTTTAGGAGATGAATCACAAAGATCTAATTCCCAACATTTTACAGTCTTTGCAAGGAGGAAATTGTGGAAGAACAAGGACGCTATATCTACGGCTTTATCAGCACAAATAGACCAAGAAATCTAGGCCCCATAGGTATTGATCAGGGAGAAGTTTATATTTTTCCCTATCAGGATATTGCTGCTGTGGTTAGCAATTTGCCGTTTATACGATTTGATTCCTTACCCAAAGAAACTCTCCTTCACAATTTGGCAGTCTACCAGGCGGTCATCGAAAAGGTCATGAAAAGCCACCATATTATCCCGATGAAATTCGGGACGGTGGCTCAAGGAGAAGAAGAACTAAAGAGAATTTTGGAAAAGGGTTATGGACAGATCAACACGAATCTTAAGGAAATGGAGAACAAAATAGAGCTCGATGTAGCGGTACTATGGGGCAATTTGGAGACTGTTTTAAAGGAAATCGGAGAGGAGGATGGAATTAAGATACTCAAGGAAGAAGCAGCATCAAAACCCCCTGACGAGATTTTTGAAGTCAAGATAAACGTGGGCAAATTGGTCAAGGAATCATTGGATAAAAAGAGAAAAGAATGTGCCTCCGAGATATTGCGTACCCTGAAGAAGTACGCAAAAGACCATCGCTCTCATAATATTATGGATGATTCTATGATAGTGAATGCTGCATTTCTGATCAATAAGGATAAAAGGAAAATACTGGAAGGAAAGGTTGATGAACTGGATAAATACTACCAGGATAAAATAAATTTCAGAATCGTTGGCCCACTTCCCCCTTATAGCTTTTGTACCATGGAGATGAAAAAGGTGGAATTTAGTGAGGTAAACGAAGCCAGGGAGATGCTGGGCTTGGGCGAAGGTGCCACGAGCGTGGAAATCAGAGAGGTCTACAGGAAACTGAGCAAAATGTTTCATCCCGATAACTATCCGGGTGATCCGGAAGCCCAGAAGAGGTTTGAGAAGATAACCAAGGCCTATCAAATTCTCACTGATTACTGTCAGGGGGAGCGGCGTTCCTTTAATGAAGATGCTGTCAGCAAATGGATCGCGGTTAAGCCACTGGAGCAGTCGGAGGCTCATGCCTGATGAGGCAATTGCTTTACGTCCCTGTTATTCATGTGGGGTCTGACCTGGGAAGCATCGCCACTGCCATCGACAAAAGAAGCGCGGAAATTTGCGGAAGGGGACGCTGGCAGAGGCATAAACAGGTCGTGATCACCTTTTGGGATAAAATCGAGGGCTATTTCAAAAAATTGGATGCCACGAATTTAAAGATCTATCAGGATGGATTGATGGCCGATGGTGAGTTGGGCCAAAAGATCATCGAGGAAGGGGCCAAGAAAGGGAGTAGAAATTACCAGATTGTCCTTGATTTGATTAAGAGAGGCGGAGAGATCAAAAAAACAGAAGATATAGCACTCCTTAAGGAAGAATATGGTCGTATACTCAAACTTGCTCAGACAAAATCGCTATGGGAAAGGACTACGGCTTACATAGGGTATAGGGTTCATAAAGATAGGCTTTTGGACAAGAGAGATAAATTCATGGCCGAGACCATCAATGAGACCCTAAAAGAGAAAGGAATGGGGGTTCTTTTTATAGGGGCTTATCATGATGTGTTCCCTCACCTTGCGAAGGATATTGCGGTTGAAGAGGTAAAAAACCGCGAAAGGGTGAAGGGTTATTTTAAAATGTTGATCTCCGGAGGGGATGAAGAGAGATTCAATCAACTGGCTGATTATTTGGTCCAAAGTCCAATGTCAGTGAGCAGTGAGCAGTGAGCAGTGGACAGTGGGCAGTGAGCAGTGGACAGTGGACTTTGGACATTGGACTTCGGACATAAGAACATGACTGAAGAAGGACAATACATATACGCCATTGTTGCCACTGATGAAGAAAAGAGCTTCGGCCCCATAGGGATTGGAGATCAGGGGAACGAGGTCCGTACAGTCTGCTACCGTGACATAGGGGCGGTTATCAGCCCCTCTCCTATTGTAAAATATCATGTTACAAGGGGCAACACCATTGCACACCAGAAGGCCATGGAAGAGGTCATGAAATATTATCCCATGTTACCAGTAAGATTCGGCACCATTGGCGAGGGAATTGAACTTATCAAAGAGAAGGTGTTAGAGGCCCGATACGATGAACTCAAGGAATCCTTGGAGTATATGAAGGATAAGATGGAGCTTGGGCTCAAGGTCTTATGGGCAAACAAGGAGCTACCCTACAGAGAAATCGTTGAAGAGAATAGAGAGATCATGCTCTTGAGAGACAGGCTCAAGTCAAGAGGGGGTGGTGACCAGCGAGATCAGGTCCGACTGGGTGAGATGGTGAAGACCGCCCTGGATGACAATAGGCTGCAGGAAGAAAAGAAGATTCTTAAGTTTTTTGGAGGACTGTGGGTTGACCATAAGATAAACAATGCCTTTGGTGACCAGATGGTCACTAACACTGCTTTTTTGGTGGAAAGAGATAAGGAAGAGGCATTTGACCGGGCTGTGGAAGATGTGACCGTCATGTATGACGGTAAGATGAAATTCAAATATGTGGGACCTGTTCCTCCGTGTAATTTCGTGGAGATTGTAGTGAAATGGTGAGGGCGTCCAACGTCCGAAGTCCAACGTCCAATGTCTGAGGGAATAGGAAATGAAGATTGAACGATTTGAAGATATTAAGGCGTGGCAAGAAAGTAGAGAACTAACAAAAATGGTTTTCAGGGTGACCTCCGCAGGCGGTTCTTTTAGAAGTTACAGGTTGAGAGATCAAATTGAAGGGGCCGCAATTTCCACAATGGCAAATATTGCGGAAGGCTTTGATTCTCAGTCTGATACCGAATTCATAAGGTTCCTAATCTATTCACGTCGGCCCTCATCCGAGGTTCAATCTCACCTATATGTTGCTCTTGATCAAGGGTACATCACAAAAGCACAATTTGACGAAATCTATGAAAAGGCCCTGGTCGTAAAAAACCTAATTGGTGGATTTATCCGCTATCTGAAAGGGAAGAAATGATGTTATTTGAACATCGGACATTCGACATCGGACTTTGGACATCGGACTTTGGACATAACTAATGGCTTTCATCATAGATGACATATTGTTTTCCCCTTTAAAGTTTACCATCTGGCTCGGTGAAAAACTGAGGGATGTCGCCTATCAGGAAATGACCGATGAGTCAAAGATCCATGAAGGGCTGCTTGATCTCCAAATGCGGTACGAGATGGGGGATATAAGCAATGAAAAGTATGAAGAAGAAGAATCTAAACTGATGGAACGTTTAGAGGCAATCAGGAAATTGAAGGAAGGGATATAGGAAAGGGGGTAGAAAAAATGGCACTAAGTATGTCAAAGGTAATTCAAAAGGCGAGGTCAGAACTGAGTAGTCTAACCGGCTTGGAGATTTCCTCGACCATATCGGCGGAAAAAGAAGAGGATAGGTGGTTGGTATCGTTGGAGGCGGTAGAAAAGCGATCGATCCCGGACAGTATGGACATCTTGGCCATCTACGAGATGGGACTTGATCCTGAAGGAAATATGCAGGAGTTCAAGCGGACCAGGATGCGCAAGCGTATTGATACGGAAGATACGGAGGTATAACTTCATCTTTCCGATCTGGAAGACCTCCACAAAATAGGGGCCATTTCCGAAAGTATTTGAGAGAACCGATCGATGAATAATCACGAAAGAGATATCCGCGTGGGCATATTTGAGAACGGGAAGAAGATACGTGTGATTGTCGAGTTACCCGACGTTAATGAAGAAGATATAAGGCTTGATTTAACCGAAGATATTTTAGCCATATCTGCAAGTCGGGGAAACCGAAATTATTACAGAGATGTTAAATTGCCTCACGTATATGAAAACATATTCGGGAAAGTATATAACAACGGAATCTTGGAGATTATTTTAACCTAAATGGGATGTTTTACAAAGTTCTCATAATAAAAGGAGGATAAGAATGGCTATAGAACCGTCTCGAGATGGTGGAGATGGTGGTTTGGCTGATGTCATAGACAGGGTCCTGGACAAGGGGTTGGTGATAAATGCAGACATTGCCGTGTCTGTAGTAGGCGTTGAATTGCTTGGTGTGAAAATAAGAGCAGCCCTGGCATCCTTTGAGACGGCAGCAAAGTATGGATTAGAGTTCCCGTCAGGGACCGAACTGGAGACCCCGGCCTGGAAAGAGGCCATGATCGCTAAAGAGGGCTGCCCACAGTGTGAAAAAAGGGTGCCAGTGGAGAATCTCATCAGCACCGGTTGTCCCTGGTGCGGGTGGATTAGCGCCAAGGCATTGAAGATTGAAGTGGACAGTGGTTAGTGTTCGACGAAGGAGAACATGAGTACTGAGGTAAGATCATACAAGGATTTGATAATTTGGCAGAAGTCGATTGATTTGGTCGTTGAGATTTATCAAGCCCTCAAAAATTTCCCAAGAGAAGAGCTTTACGCCCTATCGGATCAAATCAAAAGATCTGCGGTTTCTGTACCTTCCAATATAGCAGAAGGACAATCTCGCCAGCATACAGCCGAATTTAGACAATTTCTATACATCACTATGGGATCGTTGGCCGAGTTAGATACACAATTGATCATTGCCCACAGACTTGGTTACATAGATTCTAAAAATAATGAGTTTTTTACAGCAAAAGTCATTGAATTGAAGAAAATGGTTTCAGCTTTGATCTCTAAACTAAAAAACTGATCACTGATCACTGACCACTGATCACTATTAACCATGCCTATCGACATTGATGAGAAAAACCTCAAACACGGAGTCTTAGGGTTAGTCGTTGCCTTAGTGGAGATCATCAAGGATGCTCTCAGACTTCAGGCATTGAAAAGGATGGAAGGGGGAAGCCTCACTGAAGAGGAGATGGAGAGGTTAGGAGAGGCCCTGATGGATCTGGACACAGCCATCGAAGAGATGAAAAAGGAGCAAGGGATCACGGAATCGGTAAAATCGGTCAGAGATGGCCTGGATAATATTGTAGATGAACTATTGGATAAAATGATCAATCCGGAAAGGTGGGAGACGAAACAGTGATTAGTGGTCAGTGAACAGTGGTCAGAGATGCAGGATACACGAGGCATGATGCACGATATAGGGCACAATACAGGATAACTGACTATTGTGATCACTAACCACTGACATCGGACCTTGGACATTGGAGACCCATGAACGGAAGGTATATCTACTGCGTTGTCGAGGGCAGTGAAGGCGTAAATCTTGGCAGGGTCGGAATAGAAGGCAACGAGGTCTATACCATCCCCTACAAAGATCTCTGTGCCGTAGTCCACAGTTGCCCCCCTTCTCCGTACCAATCGGAAGATGAAGAAGTTGTGAAGAACTGGGTTCTGGCCCATCAAAAGGTGGTGGATGCTGCCTTGGAAAGATTCGGCACCGTGGTCCCTATCGGATTTGATACCATCATTAAAGGGGATGCGGGTGCTGACCCAGAAGAGAATATGAAGATCTGGCTAAAAGAAGATTATGAAAACTTGAAAGCAAAGATGGATAAGGTCCGAGACCGGGCAGAATATGGTGTGCAAGTTTTCTGGGACGCCAAGGTCATGGCTCAAAAGATTGTTCAGGAAAACCATGAGATCAAGAAGTTAGATCAAGAAATAAAGTCCAAACCGAGAGGCATGGCCTACATGTACAGGCAGAAATTAGGGGACATCTTAAAGAAGGAGGTGGAAAAGCGGGCAGACCGATACTTTAAGGAGTTGTATGAGAGAATCAAACCCTATGTGGATGACCTTAAAGTGGAAAAGACCAAGAAAACAGAGGACGAAAATAAACAAATGCTCATGAATCTGTCTTGCTTGCTCCCAACGTATGAGAGCAAGGAACTAGGGGATGAGCTGGAAAAGATCGATGCCCTGGAAGGCTTTTCTGTTCGATATACCGGCCCCTGGCCTCCGTACTCTTTCGTATGACAGTGCTCAGTGGTCAGTGATTATTCGTCCCATTGGGACGTCAAAAGGAAATATGAAACCAGGACCTGGCTTACAAAGGCCCATAATAGGGGCTTGATAACTGGTGAACTCTTTCATCAACTCATGAAGGGAATCGACGATATTGGTGTAAAGCTCAACAACTATATCAGATCCATCGGAAAACGAAAAACCACCGAATGACCACCGAAGGACAACTGAATGACGGCGAAGCCGAACGACAATCGAATGACTAATGATCAATGACCCCTCAACGCAACACAAATGCAACTTTAGTGGATCTTCTTGACCGAGTCTTAGACAAGGGCCTGGTGATCCATGCCGACCTGATCGTATCGGTTGCAGGTATTCCCTTGATCGGCGTTAACCTGAGAGCAGCCCTGGCTGGGATGGAGACTATGTTAAAATACGGGATAATGCAGGCGTGGGATGAACGTACTAGGGCCTGGGAACGGGATTACAGGAGCAAGAAAAAAAGCGCCCTGGTACAGGGAGAAGAGATCATCCTCAAAACGTTGGGGGCATATTACTCAAGTGAAGGCATATACACCGCCTGGAGATATGGTCGCCTCTACATAACCGGTGAGAGACTGCTGCTCTATCATGAAGATTTTAGGGAGGTTTTATTCGAGACCCCCTTAGTGAAAATACAGGGTTTGGCTATCAGGAAACGAGAACATTTTACTGAGAATAGAAAGAGGGAAGAGTTATATCTCCTTCTGGAAGGGGATAAGGTGGCCAGGCTGACCGGTTTAAATGTTGATCAACTGAAAGAGGCCATAGAAAAAAGGATGAAGGCGCTGGGGCTTGTCCCGGAAAAAGATCCAGTGCTTCCCATTTTTGAAGAAAGAACGGCGGAGTTCTTAACCGGCGGAGAGCAGGTCATTTGTAGTGGAAAGATGTGGTACCTGGTGGATGAAGAGGGGATTACAGACAATACGTGGAGTTCTGGTTGCTTATACCTTACCGATAAAAGACTGTGTTGGTGGTATGACTTTAAACAAAGAGTGGCCCTTGAAATTCCCGTTGGCGAACTCGTTGCTTCGGCAATGGAAATCAGAGACCTGAGTGGGGTCCTGAAAAAAAAGAAGGTTCTGGATGTTATCTATGCCGTTAACGGCACAAGAAGAGTAGCCACCTTTTCGGGTGATGCTTTAGAGGAATGGAATAAAATGCTTAAGAAAGGCTTAAGTAGACCGAAGATGCGCCCGATAAAAGATGAAACTGAGACCTGCCCTCAATGCGGAAGAAGGGCTCTTATAAAGGAGCTGTTGGAGCAGGGGTGCTCCAAATGTGGGTGGGTGAGCCCTAAAGTGGTTAGTGGACAGTTGTCAGCCTCCGGCCCGGCAGGGCCTACGCCCCAGAGGGTGGTCAGTGGTTAGTGTTCGACAAAGGAGAATGATGAAAAAAGCGATCGGCATAGATTTGGGAACAACTTACTCAGTGGCAGCGGTTATAGAATATGGGCGGGCGAAAGTGATCAAGAACGCTGAAGGCGAGAACCTGACCCCTTCAGTCTTTGCCGAAACGGCCCAAGGGCATAAGCTGGTGGGCTCGGTAGCCAGAAGACAGGCATCGGCCAATCCGGAAGGTACGGTTATATCCATTAAGAGACAAATGGGCACCGATTATAGAGTCTCTCTCAGCGGCAAAAGCTATTCTCCCCAGGAGATCTCGGCATTTATTTTACGCAAGATAAAATCAGACGCGGAAAACTACCTCGGAGAGGAGGTGGAAAAGGCTGTCATTACAGTTCCAGCCTATTTCAACGATGGTCAACGGAAGGCGACCAAAGAGGCCGGTATGATGGCCGGATTTGATGTGATGAGGATAATCAACGAGCCCACGGCGGCCTCCCTGGCCTATGGGCTGGATCGTGAAGAAATTCAGACCATCCTTGTCTGGGACCTGGGCGGAGGAACATTTGATGTGTCCATCTTGGAGCTGGGAGATGGTCTCTTTCATGTCAAAGCCGTTAGTGGCAATACCAGACTTGGCGGCGATGACTGGGACGAAAGGCTGGTTGATTGTTTAGCTGATAAATTCTTAGAGGAAAATGGGTTTGATATTAGATCGGATAAAATGACTTTCCAGCGCCTGAGAGAGGCCAGCGAAAAGGCCAAGAGGGAACTTTCGTTCAAACCCAGCACGCGTATTTCCCTGCCTTTTATCCGAACGGGTAGAGGAGAGCTTAAAAACCTGGAGGCCTTAATTGATCGGGAGACATTTGAAGTCATAACCGCAGATTTGAAGGAAAAGCTCCTCGGCCCTACACGGCAGGCACTATCTGCTGCTGGATTGTCTCCAGAAGAGATCGATCAGGTTGTGCTGGTGGGTGGCTCCACCCGGATGCCGTGTGTTCGACATCTGGTGAAAAAAATCTTTCATAAAAGGCCTTACATCAAGATCAACCCCGATGAGGTAGTGGGAATTGGAGCGGCTATCCAGGCAGGGGTTCTGATGGGGGAGATTGAGGATGTCATACTGGTTGACGTAACTCCCCTTTCATTAGGAGTTGAAACCGAAGAAGGCCTTTTTTCTAAGATCATCTCCCGCAATTCCACTATCCCCATCTCTGCCGGCCAGATATATACCAACGCCGAGGACAATCAAACAGTGATGGACATCCATATCCTCCAGGGTGAGCGCGAGATGGCTATCGATAATATCAGCTTAGGGCAATTTCAGTTGACAGACATTCCGCCTATGCCCAGAGGCAGGGCACAGGTAGAGGTCACCTTTGAGATTGATGTCAACGGAATAGTAAATATCTCAGCCCAGGATCTCTATACCGAAAGACGGACCGGTATAAGGATTGACGCCTCACATCTGCTCTCCGATGAAGAGGTGGAAGAGGCGGTCAGGGAGGCGGAAGCCAATGCAGAAGAAGATATAAAGAGACGAGAGGAAGTGGAGGTCAACATCCTGGCCGACAGCATGATCCGTGCAGCTGAACTGGTAATAGAGGAAAAGGAAGCGAAGTTATCGGCATCTGAATTACCCCGGATTGAGTTGGCCATATTTGGCCTGAAAGAGGTCGTGGGTGACAGTAACAACGGGGTCATCAAAGAGAGGACTGAAGGGTTGAGGAGGCTGTTGGAGGAGATCTGAGTGGTTAGTGACCACTGACTAATGACCAATGACCAATAAAAAAAACATACTACTGAGACCTCCAAGGCCCAGTATGCCTCCAAAGAGGAACAGCATCCCCACGCTGCGGCAGGGTGAGCAGGTCATTCTGAAGGGCCAGGGGGGGTACCGGAGGCGTACTGGACTTGGGTGGAAGGTGGCCCGGATGCTTCTCACCGATCAAAGGCTTCTCTTTTACCAGATCCCCACCTTACAATTTGAAGTCCCACTGGGCCATATTAAGGGCCTGAAAGCGGGAAGGTTCTATTATGCAATGAAAGACAGGGACGCCCTGGGCGTTTGTTATGATGGGGGAAGGGGCGCCAGTAAGGGGGAGGTCTGGTTTATCGTAAACCATGTTGAAAACTGGAAAAAGAAAATATACCAAGTTTCCCTACTGAAAATTAATAAGGGTGCTATTGAAGAGATTTCAGCCCAACTGGATTCAGATGGGCAGGACATACTGTGGTTCATGTGGGAGAATCGCCACGCAAGAATCAACCAATTGGCAGACCTAATTGATGCCCCAAATCATACGCATGTCCTGCTCATTATCAAAGAAACCGTTAATCCCGTAGGACAGAAGGTGGTTGGCTGTCCTGTCTTATCCTTTGAGAGATCAAAGCTGGACCCCGAGACCGGAGAATTGATCCTGTTTAGCTGGTGGCTCGTGGGTCAGCTGGATAGATGCGTACCCAGTGAAGAAAGGCTACTTGACATATTTGATGAGGATTCCCATATTCAGGTCATCATGGAAGTGAGGGGGATTCATATCTCCGATGTACGGCTGGATTACACGAGAGATGTACTCACAGTCAGGTCCCACAAGATTGGCTCCTCCCTGAGGGAGATATTCGGGCTCCCTGCTCAAGTAACCCTTGACAACCACGAGATTTTTCTAAAAAACAATCTGCTGGAAATCAGGCTGCCCAAGGTCCCCGCCCATCTCGCCTGAGCGCGAGCGATGGCGGGCAGGAAATGTCAAATGGCATAGGAGGATAACCGGTTGTGATTAGGAGCATTCCGCCGATAACAAGTACATGCCCGCGTAAAAAGCTTACCAACGTCAAAAGGAGGCGGGAGGAGAAAGGATTTAAGCTGAATGTTCATAGGAGACCTCGTGAGTGGATGTATGAAACCAAGCCTATTTTTAAGAAAATAAGAGAACCTCTTGTGGATGTGTTTAAAGAAGCAAAAGAAGTGAAAATTATAATAAACTTGGGTAGCTTTTCAAGAGGAGAGGTAAACATCGGCATAAAACCTGGCAAATATATTATCTTTGCCAAACACGGGGAACAGGAGTTCAAAGAGGAGATTGATCTGCCACCAGATGTAGATATTGAGAATACAGTGGAGCATTTTAAAAATGGGATTTTAGAAATAACACTCCCTAAGAAAAAGGGTAAACGCAAACTTTTAAGGAAGGGAGAAAGAGGTTAACATTGATCATTTCTCCCTTCGGTAGAAATGATCCAGGAGGGTGAACGGTCACCAGTTTTTAAGGAAAGGAAATTAAAATGAAAAGAGAACCGATTATTTTAGTAGTAGATGATGAGGAAGCTGTGCTTAAGCTTTTTCAAACAATATTAAAAAATAAAGAATACACAGTTCTTACGGCTAATAACGGCAAAAAGGCGTTAGAACTTGTACAGAAAAAAAGGCCGGATTTGGTAATTTTAGACTTGAAAATGCCCAATATGAGTGGAATCAAGACTTTGCGCAGGATTAACAGACTAAATAAAAATACGGAAGTAATTATAATTACGGGTTACGGAAGCATGGAAACCGCCAGGGTAGCGATGAAATTGGGGGCTTATGATTATATCACCAAGCCATTCGATAATGATTACCTCAAGGCCCTTATAGAGGATGCCCTTTCACATGCCTCTGGTAATCTCCTTCAGCACGGAACAGGAGATAAGGATGTCCTGAAGGAGATGAGTATACCGTAGTCCGCAACCTGTAACTGCGGTTTCAATAATGCTATCTTGTAATGTACCTGAATATTTTCAAAACACAAACCTGCGCTTGATCATTTTTGGTGGAAAGGGCGGGGTGGGCAAGACCACGATGGCAGCCACCGCTGCCATTCACCTAGCCCGGTCCTATTACAACGAAAAGAGGGTACTGGTTATCTCCACAGACCCTGCCCATTCCCTGTCTGACAGCTTTGGAATTGAGATAGGGGATAAAGTCACACACATCGATTATGGTCCAAAGTCCAATGTCCAATGTCCAACGTTATTAAATAAAGGTGACGAGACCTTGGACATCGGACATCGGACATCGAACCGCGCAAACTTGTTTGCGCGCGAGCTAAATTCAAGCAAACTATTAGAGGAGTTTAAAGAGAAGAAAGATGCGGTGATCAAAAAGTTGGCGGATCGGGGGACCTATTTTGACCAGGAGGATATAGGAGAGTTTTTCGGCCTTTCTCTTCCGGGTATGGATGAGGTCATGGCCATCATAGAGATGGCCAACATTTTGAGAGAAAGGAGTTATGATGTCCTGATACTGGATACCGCCCCCACAGGGCATACTGTCCGAATGCTTGCCCTGCCTGACCAGATGCAGAAATGGATAGAGGTCATGGACCTGATGCAGCACAAGCACCGTTATATGAGCACTCATTTTACAGGAAAGAGGTATGTGAAAGATGAGTGTGATATCTTCCTCGATAACATCTCCGGGGACATTGAGAAAGTCAAGAAATTACTCTCGGACAGGCAGACAACCCGGTTTGTCCCCGTCACCATTCCTGAGCCTATGAGTATCTACGAGACTAAAAGGCTGGTCAGTTCTCTCGAGAAGATGAATATCCCGATGAAGGAAATTATTGTCAACCGGGTGGCAGATAAGAATGGCTGTGAATTTTGTGCTTCAAGAAGGGAAGATCAAAGACAACCTTTGTCCGAAATCAAAGAGTTTTTTTTTCAATTTAATTTGATTGAAGTACCCTTATTTCCCAAGGAAATCCGAGGTATCGAAGAACTGAAAAGGCTGGCGGATTATCTTTTGGGTGTGCCCATGCCAGCAAGAACGCCGATAGCAATCCAACCTGATGCAGAACCCCAGTCCCGCTTAGTCCTCAATCCCGATCTGAAATTTGTATTTTTTGGTGGCAAGGGTGGGGTGGGCAAGACCTCTCTTGCCTCAGCCGCGGCCATCTATCTGGCCCAGAGAAATCCGGAAAATAAGATCCTTGTATTTTCTATAGACCCGGCCCATTCCCTATCAGATTCCTTTAAGTTGTCAATCGGGAATAAGATTACACCCATTGTGTATGGTCCAAAGTCCAAAGTCCAAGGTCCAAAGTCGGTAGGAGGGAACCAGACATTGGACATCGGACATAGGACGTCGGACAGCAACCTTTTTGCCCTGGAGATAAATGCTGACAAGCTGTGGGGTGATTTCAAGGAGGAGTTCAAAAAGGACATAGAAGAGGTATTTGACAATTTTCTTGGTGGTGGTATTGACATAAAATTCGACCGTGAGGTCATGACGGAACTGCTTACCCTTGCGCCTCCCGGTCTCGACGAGATTATGGCCCTGGACAGGATCATGGAACTGAGGGAAAAAGGGAAATTTGATATCTTTGTCCTTGATACGTCGCCCACCGGCCACCTTCTGCGCTTTTTAGAGCTTCCCGATCTGGTCAGGGAATGGTTGAGGGCACTCTTCAGATTGCTGTTGAAATATAAAGGTGTAGTCAGGCTGACCAAGACCGCCGAAAAGGCGCTGGCCCTGTCTAAGAATGTGAGAAGGATTCAAGAGACCCTGATGGATTCTCAAAGAACGGCCTTCGTGGCGGTTACTATCCCCGAGGCCATGGGCTTCCTTGAGTTGGAGCGACTCGTAAGTGCTCTGGATTGTGCAAGGATTCCCTGTAATCACATCGTGATCAATATGGTAATTCCCCAGATAGATTGTGGTTTTTGCTCCTCCAAAAGGATGGAGCAGCAAGAATATATCAAGAAGATTCGATCAAAATTTTCCGATCGTAATGTCATAAAACTGCCATTGAAATTGGGGTCACATCTTCATATGTCACTTATTATCTTTTGAACAGTTTCATTCCCACGGGATAGAACATGGTAAAAGGTGTCGGGATAATCCAGTCGAGTCGGTCTGGCCATAAAACTAGGGTATAAAAAAGCGGGCTTTTGTCAAGATAAATGACAAATGAAGATGTGACCCCATATTCACTATGGCCCCTATTCTATAATTATAGTGTGGCAATGCCATAATATCTCTCTTCAGGTTGCCGGTTAGGAATGACTTCAAGTTAAAACCGCGCAATAGATTGAGGCCCACGACCTTCCGATAAGGAGCACAAAAAATACCTAACTATGCGGAACCACATGATATTTACTCAGTTCAAGCCCACCTTTTAGGCAAGTTTCGCTTGATGCCGCTTTCCGTTCTCCTGGAGAATGAAGCAGTCTCTTGCCTGGTACAAAAAATGCATTAAATATGGTTAATTATGTGCTGCTTGGGTAATCTTGCGTTCTCAAAGAGTAGCGCCAAAAAGGACTGGGGAGGAGAACTATTTGGCTGATGAGCAGACGGGGCTCCGACAGCTTTTAGAAAAGATATACCGGCAAAGGGGCTTTGATTTCAGGGAGTACCGGAAATCCACCCTGACCCGGCGAATAGGGAGGCGTTTGCGCGTCACTGGTGCGGTGAGTTATGAGCAATATGGCCGCATACTCGACCGGAGCCCCCAGGAATTCAACAGGCTTTTTGATGATCTTACCATCAATGTCACCAGTTTTTTTCGAGATGAACCGGCCTTCAGGGCCCTCAAGGAGGTAGTGCTCCCCGAGCTGCTCAACGGGAGGGGGAAGCAGAAAAGGGATATACGGGTCTGGAGTGCGGGATGTGCAACAGGAGAGGAGCCCTATTCCGTGACTATCCTCTTGCTGGAATTCCTCGGATCCAAGTCAAAGGAGTGGAAGATCCGGGTCCTCGGTACCGATGTTGACCCAAAGGCAATTGATAAGGCAAGGAGGGGGTTCTTTGCCAGGGCCGATGTTGAAGGGCTTGGACCAGAATTACTCAAAAAGCATTTCTCCCAAGAAGGTGAGAGGTTTAAGGTCAAACAGGGACTGAAGCGGCTGGTAACCTTTGAAGAGCACAGCCTTCTGGCCGATCCCCCATGTGCCGGGCAGGACCTTGTGCTGTGCCGCAATGTGCTGATCTATTTCACCTCAACCTTACAGGTCCGGGTGCTGAAGCATCTATACAAGGGAGTACGACAGGGAGGTTTTCTGTTTCTGGGGAAGGCCGAAGTGCCGGTGGGGGAAACACGGAAGCTTTTTCGATGCGTGGACAATAAAGCGAAGTTATATCAGAAGGTTAGTCGTGTTCAGAGTGCGGAATTCAAAATGCTGGACTTTATATTTTGGATATATTGTGGATTTAAAAAATGGAAGGAATTAATGAACTTAAAATCATCAATCATCAATCATCAATCAAAAAGCTGGTCGTCATCGCCGCCTCGGCGGGGGGCATTGATGCTTTGACGCAGGTGCTGTCCCGCTTGCCGGCAGACCTTTCGGCGGCGATAATTGTGGTTCAACACCTGAGAGATGATCAAACGACCCACCTGCCCGGGCACCTGGACCGCCTCTCCCCTCTGCGAGTGTGCCTGGCCGAGCACGGGATGCCCGTGGAACCGGGAGTGGTTTACATAGCCGAGCCGGGAAAACACCTTGGCATCGATAAGAGATATCTCGTCCTGGATACCGGCAAGAAGGTGCACTACGTGCGCCCGTCTGCGGATGTGCTCTTCACCTCGGCGGCGCAGGACTTCGGGCCTGATGTAATAGGGGTAATTCTTTCGGGAACAGGAAATGACGGCGCCGTCGGTTTTAAAGAGATCAAGACGAAAGGCGGGGCAACGATAGCCCAGGATGAGAAGACTTCCAGGTACTTCGGCATGCCAAAGGCCGCCATCGATGCGGGCGCCGTTGATTACGCGTTGCCTGTAGAGGAGATTGGGGCAAAGATTGTGGAACTGATTGGATTGACGAAGGGCGAAGGGCGATTGACGAAGGACGAACGGAAGGTAGAAGGGGAAGGAAAGGGTGAAACGTAAATGAGTGATGAGTTGAAAAGGCGGACGAAGATGTTTGCCCATCGGTGTGTCAAATTGACGGAGGCATTACCGAAAACGTATCTGGGGAACCATATTCGGGGTCAATTGATCAGATGCGCTACATCGGTTGCGTCCAATTACCGTGCTGCTCATTTAGCGCAAAGCAGGGCGGGTTTTATCTCAAAACTCAGTATCGTCGTCGAAGAGGTCGATGAATCTCATTTCTGGCTGGAATTCATTATAGATGAAAATCTGATAAAAAGGAATCTTGTCGAATCATTACTAAATGAGGCAGATGAATTGACGGCCATCTTTATCGCCTCAAGAAAAACCGCAAGAAAGACCAAAAATGAAAAAAGATAATTCCAAAATAGATCGCCGTTCGTCCTTCAACAATCGTCTTTCGTCGTTCCAAAAAAGGAGGTAGAACCATGAAAGAGGTCAAGGTGTTACGCCATTCAAACCAAGCCCGGGATATTAACAAGCGTCCTACCACCGTCACCGATGTCTCGAAAAGCATTGTGCCGTTACGCACCGTCCGGAACATCCGGCGTGGCCACCTCATAGGGGCGATGAGAGACATCAATCATATTGAATCGGAATCCTGGGAGCAGGAAGTGGCCAAAATGCAACGGGTAGGGGAAAAACAGCAGTTCGACAAGGGCAATCGCTTCTATAATGCCTTAGAGAGAGCTCAGACTTTGGTAGGTGAGGTTCAAAAGCGTGAGCAGGAACTCCAGGCCTTCAATGAGGAAATGGAGGCCAACAATGAAGAGCTGCAGGCCACCAATGAAGAAATGGAGGCCACCAATGAGGAGCTTCAGGCCACCACGGAAGAGCTGCGGATGGCGGGTGCATATGCCCGTAGCCTGATCGAGGCGAGCCTCGATACGCTGGTGACCATCGGTTCGGACGGAAAGATCACCGATGTGAATTCCGAAACAGAGAGGATAACCGGTCGCACCAGAGAAGAACTCGTCGGCACGGACTTTTCAGATTATTTCACTGATCCTGAGAATGCAAGGGCAGGGTATCGGAAAGCCTTCAAGGAGGGTGCGGTGCGAGACTATCCTTTGGAGCTCCGGCACGCCGATGGGCATGTGATGCCAGTCTTGTACAACGCCTCGGTGTATCGGGACGAGGCCGGGAAGGTCCAGGGGGTGTTCGCGGCCGCGCGGGATGTCACTGAGCAGAAGAAGACAGAGGAAAAGTTGAAAAAACTACTCGATGAACTAAAGGGGTCCCAGGCCCAACTCATCCAGGCCGGAAAAATGGGTGCTATGGGCACCATGACTGCCGGCATAGCTCACGAACTTAACAACCCAATGATGGGTATACTCAATTTTGTTCAGTATTGTCTCAAACACACCTCAGAGGACGATAAGAGATACGCTGTCCTTCAGGACGCTGAGCGTGAAACGAAGCGCTGTAGTGATATTGTTCAGAATCTCTTAACCTTTTCGCGCATGGAACAAGAAGGTGAAGAAGAGTATCGGAAAGAGAGCTGCGCTGTGATCTTTGATCGAGTTCTCAAGTTATTATCCTACCGGGTCGAGAAAGAAAATGTTTTAGTAACTGAGCATACTGCTAAAGGAACCCCCCAAACATGGATAAAAGTAAACAGTATTCAACAAGTGGTCTTCAATTTGATCAACAATGCCCTGGATAGTGTAAAGGAGAGCGAGAAAAAGGAGGTTCTTGTTGACATACACCCTGAAGGTGAATTTGTTCAACTGACCATTGCCGATACCGGTTGTGGCATTCCCCGTGAAAATCTTCAAAGCATCTTCGATCCCTTTTTCACGACAAAACCTGTCGGCCAGGGAACGGGACTGGGCCTTTCCATATGCCATAGCATCGTCGCGTCCCACGGAGGAGAGATCATGTGTGAGAGTGAACCCGGCACAGGAACGAAGTTCAAGGTTCTGTTACCAATAGAAAGAAGAAAGGAGGAAACAAGATGAGCAAATTTATTTTAGTGATTGACGATGATGAGTCGATAAGAAAATCGTTTTCCCTGGCACTTGAGGATACGGCGTACCAGGTGAATACCGCTGAATCGGGCGAGAAAGGGATAGAGATGGAACAAAACAATAAATACGACTTAATTTTTCTTGACCTTAAGATGCCGGGTATAGACGGTGTGGAAACATTACGAGGGCTGCGAAAAATAGACAAGGATGTACCTGTTTACATCGTAACAGCTTTTTTTAAGGAGTTTTTTGAAGGACTCAAGAGCGTCGAGGAAGACGGAATAGATTTTGAGGTTCTTAAAAAACCGATCGGCGCTGAAGAGATTGCTTTGGTTGCAAAAGGCGTCTTGGAAGGGCCAATGGAATATTGAATATTCAATCATCATTCTGAGGAGGATGTCATGTTAGGACTAAGACTTTACGTTATTGGACAAACACCAAACTCGATAAAGGCTACTGAGGATTTAAGGGCGATTCTGGAAGATGTGCTTAGAGATCAATATGCCCTTGAGGTCATAGATGTCCTTGAGAATCCGGGCCTGGCCGAGGATGATAAGATTTTGGCCACACCCACAGTGGTAAAGCATCTTCCGTCACCAATAAGAAAAATCATCGGAGATTTTACAGCGAGAGAAAAGGTATTGCTCGGGCTGGATTTGTTGGCAAATACGCAAGAGACAAGCAAGAAATGAAGGGCATGTTCAGCTCGAAGAAATGGAACGAATCAGCGGCTTGTTTGAGGAAGGGTGAGGGGATTGATGATTGGGGGATTGTCGATTGATGATTGGTGATTGGAAATTGAGGAATTAGGGAATTTAGGGATTGCTGATTAGGGATTGCTGAAAAGATGGGGAGAGATAGTTTGTAGTTGGTAATTCGTAGACCAGGGTGTGGGAAACCAGTATGGGGATTCCCCCTGCAAAGAGAAGGCTCTCAGGATATAAATATCCACCTTTGTCGGCAAATTTTTCGATGATTTATCCGTTAGTCCTTGAATCTGTTTATTAGCACTTACGGCGTATCGCCTAAATGTAATCGGGTATGGCCGTAAAAAAAGAGGTCTAAGATGAAAATACGTCAAAAATTACTTTTAGCTTTTTTGCTAATTACAATAATAAGCGGAGGCATCGCAGGTCTTTTGTCTATTAATATCGTCCAAAAAACATTAAAAAGACAGCTTGGAGAAGACTCTGCAATAGTGGCTACCGAAATGATTAATAAAATAGACAGAGAAATTTACAGAAGGATAGAACATATTGAGATATATTTAGAGCATCTGGGAAAAAACCACAGGGAGGAATTTATAATATCAAACCAAGAATTTGAAAAATCAGGTAATATTCAAGATTATATTGACAAGAAAGATAAAGCCTGGACGGCCGCAGCAAAAGAGACCATAACACCTTTTATGCAAGAGCTGATTGACAATAAACTGGCAGAAAATATGCGAGAAGATTTAACGGCAGGAGAGTTCTATCAACATAGATACGGATATAGTATTTATAGTGAGGTATTTTTGACCAATAAGTACGGCGCGAATATCGCCCAGACTGAAAAAACTACTGACTATTATCAGGCAGACGAAACTTGGTGGCAGCGATCAAAAGAAGACGGTTTATATATAGAGGATTTCGAATATGATAAAAGCGCCGGAGTTTATTCTTTGGCTGTTGGTTTAAGAATTGATGATGGAAGCGGAAACTTCTTAGGCGTTATGAAGACTGTCTTGAATATTCAGGATGTAATAAGCATAATAAAAGAAACAGAAGCTTTCTCAAGGTTCAAGGCCACAGCAATTAAACTAATTACTAAAGATAGCAAATTTATATATCCAAGAGAAGAAGAACCCAAATACATGCCCCACAGATTATTGTCGCTACTTAAACAGAAAAGATTCCACGGTGACTATTTCATTACCAAAGGTGATTCTCCCGGTGAAAAAGAGGAACTATTTGCTTATGCCCATTCCAGGGGTTACAGGAGTTACAAGGGGTTAGGCTGGATCCTGATAGTAGAGCACGAAACAGGAGAGATATTTGCTCCGGTAATGAGATTAAGGAATACCCTATTAGTTATCATCCTTGCGACAGTAGTACTTGGGGTTTTGATTAGTTTCTTTATTGCTCATTCTGTCTCTGCCCCCATCACAAAATTAAAGGATGCGGCGGCCGAAATAGGCAAGGGTAAATTAGACACCAAAATAGAGATTAAGTCAAAAGATGAAATTGGCGATTTAGCCGTTTCATTTTCTGAAATGGCCGAGGATTTAAGTGTCTCCATGGAAAAAGAGAAAAGACTTGCAGCAGCAGCAGCAGCAGCAGCAGAAAGCGAGAAGGAAAAGGCAGAGGACTTAGCGAGACTAAGAGGCTGTCCGATAATTCGCACTTACAATAAATTAGGCATCTGAAAATTGATGCC
>CAYRFN010000027.1:0-33836 GCA_964423495.1 uncultured Desulfobacteraceae bacterium | reverse complement strand
TTAGCCGTGTAATCGTAAAGGGGTGAGTCAGTCAGTGCAAAATTCAGGTAATAACTCAAACCAAATGTCTCCTCTCGTTCTTGGTACAGCCCAATTTGGAATGAAATACGGTATCTCCAATAAGTCCGGACAACCCAATTTGGATCTGGCAGAGAAGATTGTTCAAACAGCCTGGGAAAATGGCATAAAAGAATATGATACAGCTCAGAGCTATGGGGAAAGTGAGAAAATTTTAGGTAATATAGTACGATCACTTGGACTCGGTTCCGAACTCAGAATCATAACCAAATTGGACCCGAATCTTGATCATCTTGACAAGGCAGCCCTGGAGCAAGCTGTAAGGGAAAGCCTGACTCACCTTGATGTCCCCGTTCTGTATGGTTTGATTCTACACAGAGATGAGTATCTTGAACTCTGGGAAAGGGGCCTGGGTGATATTCTTAGAGGTTTTATTTCAAAAGGTTTAACAGAGCATATCGGTGTTTCGGTATATTCCTCTGACAGGGCTGGGTTAGCTCTGGATATAGACGGGATAAATATTGTCCAGCTTCCATCAAATATCCTTGATCGACGTTTCGAGCGTGCTGGCATATTTGAGAATGCAAAAAGGAAGAAAAAGCAAATATATGTAAGGAGTGTTTTCTTACAGGGGCTTTTGCTGATGAGTGTTGAAGAACTACCAAGACACATGCAGTTTGCCACTCCCCTTTTAATAAAGCTGGATGAGTTTTGTCGGTGTTCAGGCTTGACACGCCAGGGTTTGGCCCTGGGTTATGTCAGGGAGGCTTATCAAGATGCCAAGATCATTTTTGGAGCTGAGTCACCTGCGCAGGTTAAGGAAAATATTATATATTGGAATGAGAGTTTACCTGTTGATATGGTTGGTCGTGTTAGGGAAGCTTTTGATAACGTTGAAGAACGAATCTTAAATCCTGTATTTTGGAAGAGAGGGTGATTCAAAACCTGGGTTTACAAATGTAAGGAATCTCAAAAAGATTCTATTTTTATAATGACCAATATTTTGACAATATTTTATCAAGTCAAATAAATCCCATGGAAAAGAATTTTGACAAGGGAATTAAGTAAAAGTCTTGGCATGCAAGAGCGTGCCAAAAACTGCATTCCTGGTATGACCCAGGTTCTTTCCAAGCGACCGGATATGTTTTCACTTGGTGTATGGCCAGGATATTTCAGCAAGGCCAAAGGTGTGGAGGTCTGGGATCTTGACGGCAATAGATATATTGACATGAGCATTTCCGGAATTGGTGCCAATGTCTTAGGTTATGCGGACCAGGATGTAGATGCTGCTGTTCAAAAAGCGATTGCCAATGGCACAAGCTGCTCACTAAATTGTCCAGAAGAAATTGAGCTGGCTGAACTGCTATGTGACCTACATCCATGGGCGGAAATGGTTCGTTATGCCCGTACAGGTGGCGAATCTATGGCTATTGCTGTGCGAATTGCCCGTGCACATACAGGAAAGGATAAAATCGCATTTTGTGGTTATCATGGCTGGCACGACTGGTATCTTGCTGCTAATTTGGACACGGAAAATGCCCTTGGTGAACATCTGCTTTCAGGTCTCAGCCCGATAGGAGTCCCAAAAGGACTTGCCGGTACGGCATTACCGTTTCGATACAATCATTTGGAAGAATTGGAAAATATAGTAGCCAAACAAAAAGGCGAAATCGGTGTCATTGTTATGGAACCGATCCGTGACGACGACCCCAAGTCTGGATTTGTCGAGGGGGTACGTTCCCTGGCAAATGACATCGGAGCTGTTTTTATTGTCGATGAAATTTCCGCGGGCTTCCGGATCACCACCGGAGGGGCCCATCTGGTTGTTCACCATGTAACCCCGGATATTGCAGTATTTTCTAAAGCATTAGGGAATGGCTACCCTATTGCAGCAATTATTGGTAAAGCCGATGTCATGCAGGCCGCTCAAAAGACATTTATCAGCAGCACTTACTGGACAGATCGCATTGGGCCGACAGCCGCTTTAGCCATGATAAAAAAGCATAAGGATATGAATGTAGCCGATCACTTAGATCATCTTGGAGATCAAATTCAAAAGGGCTGGAGAATGTTAGCTGATAAGCATGACATATCTTTAAAGGTGGGCGGGTTAAAGCCGATGAGCCACTTTTCCTTTGAGATGGAAAATGCTCAGGCCGTAAAAGCTTATTTTATACAGCTTATGCTGGAACAGGGTTATCTTGCTTCAGACTTGTTCTACGCAAGCTATGCCCACACAGATGCTCATGTGGACTCATATTTGGAAGCGGTAGATAAAGCTTTTAAAAAAATTGCTCATTCGATGGATAAGGGAGATATTTTTAGAAAATTACGAGGGGAACCCTCAAGCATTGGATTTAAGAGATTGACTTAAAATATGCTTTCTTCCGGTAGGCTGAGGGTCAAAAATTGGGGATTGGTCTAAAACGTGTTGTAAGCGTTGTTTACGAATGATAAGCGGTATTTATGATGAAGGAAGTTAGGTTTACAGTAATGCTGCCGCGACAGGACAGATACCGGCACCATAGACTACAATGAGGCCCTGACATTCGCTGAATACGATATCAAATCTAATTGGAAAATGTACAAACAATATTTTATGGTAGGAGGTTAGCATGGAAAAACAAGAAAACGAGTTTTTTGCCAGGAACTCCGAATTAAGTATAGAGTTCAGCAAATATGTTTTGGAACATCCCGAGATGGATGACCTGCTGACAGAAGAAGCGGTAGTTGTGTTCCTGCCGGAATTTGATGCAGAACTGGCGGATTTTAACTCAAGAATGGCAGATGGAATTAAAAGTGAGGGTGGCAGGGTGGTTTATGTGAAGGTAAAACAGATGGCCCCGAAGATCTTTTCCAGGCTGATGGGGGTTGAAGTTGAAGTTGCACGGTCACAATTTGAATATTGAGTACTGGTCCCATAATTTTTCTTGACTTACTGCAAATCACTTAAAACAACACCAGATTATTTTCCCATCTTGTATTGTTGGGTACAGCGCAGCCTGGTCTTCCTTATGGTAGCACAAAAACCGGCTTTCGCAAAAAACCAAGAAGTACAATGCAATGTGAAAATTCTGATATGTTTATGAAAGTAACCGCAATTATCCAGGCCCGAATGTCCTCAACCCGTCTTCCAGGCAAAGTTCTCATGGAAGTCATGGGCAGGCCGTTGTTGAGCTACCAGATTGAAAAGCTTCGTTTCAGTAAGAGGGTTGATGAGATCATCATTGCTACTACAATGAATAAAGAAGATGTTTCGATCGCCGAGCTGGCCCAAAAAGAAGGGTTGAAGGTTTTTCGAGGATCTGAGGACGATGTATTGGATCGCTATTATCAGGCCGCAAAAGAATACAATGCAGAACATATTATGCGTTTAACGGCAGATTGTCCGTTAATTGACCCGGAAGTCTGTGATCAGGTCGCTGAATATTATTTCAATTCCAAATTGGACTATGTGCGAACTGGCGAAACCTTTGCAGAAGGGCTCGATTGTGAAATATTTTCATTTAAGGCGCTTGAAAAGGCCTGGAAAAACGCTCAACTAAAATCCGAAAGAGAACATGTAACTCTTTATTTTCGTAACTATCCCGAGCTGTTTGCAATCAAGACCGTGGAGAATGAGACGGATGATAGTAAATACAGGATTACAGTTGATCAAGAGGAAGATTACTTGGTCGTAAAAGCGATTATAGAGAATTTATATAGCGGAAATGATGAATATTTTAAAATTAAAGAGATAAAGTCATTTTTGGATACACATCCTGAAGTTTATCAATTGAACGCCCAAGTTATCAGAAATCAAGGTCTATTAGAATCTTTGCGGGAAGATGGGCATATTTTGTTATGACAACTCATGACTCGATAAAGAATTTGGGCACGGTTTCTTCATAGCCGTATCGAATTGTATAAAAGTATTTTTAACCATAACTGATGGAGGGAACCATGGAAACCATAAGAGTAAATTCCGAACAATTACACTTGCCACCTGAAGTAGCTAGAAACCTAAAGGGGAAAGAAGTGCAATTTCTTGAAATTGATGGAGGTTATTTTCTTAAGCCGATTGATGACCCTATCAAGGAGGCTAAGGGGTGTTTGAAGGACAAACGGTTTTCTACTCAAAGCTATTTTAGTATGAAAAACGAAGAAAAGGCCCTTGAAAAATGAAAAAGATTTTTACCTTTGATGCGTGTGCTCTTATTGCATTTCTGAATGATGAGGAGGGTGCTGACCTTGTAGAAAAGTTGCTTTGTGAGGCAAGTGTACAGGGCGTCGGTCTTTTAATAAATAAGGTCAATGTACTTGAAATATACTATGGGGTATATCGTGATGACGGTTTTGAAGAAGCAAAAAATGTTTTGGCAAAAATAGAAAATCTACCAATAAAAATTATAGATACATTAACCGATGAAGTATTTTATGAAGCCGGTAAATTGAAAGCAACAAATAGAATAGCATTAGCAGATGCTATTGCCATTGCAGAAGCAAATGTTCGTGATATAGAACTTGTAACATGTGACCATCACGAATTTGATGAACTTGTAAAAGAAAAGAAAATGGTCGCTTACTGGATACGGTAGTAAATACATCTCTCTACATTCTGCAAACCGGATAAATTGATCGTAACTGCAAAGGTAGATAGACTGAAGGCATTTAGACTGTAGTAAAACAAGAGTCAATCATGCGTGATCATACGAAGCTCAGAGCGTTTGAACTGGCAGATGAAGTGGTGCTCCTGATCTATCGGGTAACCAGGGGATTTCCCAGGGAGGAAATATATGGACTGACTTCCCAGATGAGAAGAGCGGCGCTTTCAGTTCCATCAAACATCGTGGAAGGCTGCGCACGTGAGAGTCAGGCCGAGTACCTCCGATTTATTGAAATCGCGTTCGGTTCATTAAGGGAGTTGCATTACCAGTTTAGTCTGTCAAAGCGCCTGGGGTATTCTGATGAACATGAAATTTCTGGCTGTGAATCAAAAATTGTGGAGACCGAGAAGGTTTTGGGTGCCCTGCTTCGATCAATGCGAAAACCCTAACACACCCTACAGCCTAACAGACTAAAGTCTAACCACCTACCATGCTACCTTATTTAATCATTCGAGCTGATTCCACAACCGCGATAGGTATAGGCCATATCATGCGATGTATTGCCCTTGCCCAGGCATGGCAGGATTGGGGTGGCAATGTCACATTTTTAAGCCATTGTGAAAGCGAAGCCTTGCGCCAACGTATTCTCAATGAGGGCTTTGAATTTATAGCCATTAAAGAACCACATCCTGACCCAGGTGATTTGACATTTGTACTTAATGAGCTATCAGCTATCAGCCATCAGCCATCAGCTGCAAGCCCCTGGCTTGTACTTGACGGCTACCACTTTACCCCTGACTACCAGAAAACGATTAGAGATTGTGGCTATAGATTATTAGTCATTGATGATATGGCCCATCTGGATCACTATCATGTAGATATTTTAGTCAATCAAAACATCAATGCGCCAGATCTGAACTATTCCTGTGATAAGAACACTATCCAGCTTTTAGGTTGTGACTACGTCATGCTCCGACGGGAGTTTTTAGAGTATAGGAACTGGAAGAGAGAGATCCCTGAAAAGGCAAGAAAGATTCTTGTAACCCTGGGTGGAGGAGATCCCGATAATGTAACTTTGAAAGTAATTGAGGCTTTAAAATTGCTCAACGATCCTGATCTGGAAGTTAAAGTTGTCGTTGGTCCCTCTAATCAACACATGTCTTCTTTGAAGAAAGCCTTTCACCTTTCACCTTTCACCTTTCACCTTTTACCTAACGCAGTAAGTAGTATGCCTTCTCTCATGGCTTGGGCTGATATGGCAATTACTGCAGGTGGAAGTACATGCTGGGAATTGGCATTCACGGGCGTACCTTTTCTGAGTATCATCCTGGCAGACAACCAGGAAGATATCTCAAGTGGGCTTGATGAAGCTGGGGTTGCAGTAAACTTTGGTTGGTGCCGAGACTTATCCTCTGAGAAACTTAGAAGTTATCTGGTCGATCTTATTGATGACCAAGTAGCAAGGCGGAAGCAAAGTAGTATGGGCCGACAGCTTGTGGATGGTATGGGAGCTGGACGGGTTATTGAGAGTATTTTGGAGCGATAAAATGAATGTTTTGGTTCTTGGCAAGGTTCCTTCGCCCCTTGCGCCCATTCTAAAGAAGAACGGCTGCCGAGTTATTGAATATGATGCCCAGGTCGACATTGATTTCCTGCGTAAACATTCGCTGGATTTCGTTGTCAGCTATGGGTATAGGCATGTAGTCCGAAAATTTATCTTGGATTACTTTAGAGAGAAGGTTATCAATTTACATATCTCCCTTTTGCCCTGGAATCGTGGGGCTGATCCAAATCTTTGGAGTTTTCTGGAGGACACCCCAAAAGGCATTACTATTCACTATATGGACGAAGGTTTGGATACCGGGGATATCATTGCCCAAAAAGAGGTTTTTTTCGAGTCAGAGGGTGAGACGCTGGCAACAACATATGAGAAGCTTAACGAAGAGATAGCCGGGGTTTTCGCGCAACACTGGCCATTTATCATGCGCGGTGATGCGAAAGGGCAGAAACAGCCTCAAGGCGGATCTTTTCATAGGATTAAGGACAAAAAGAAATTCGAGTATTTACTTTTGGAAAAAGGATGGAATACGCCGGTCAGAGAATTGATAGGCAGAGCGCTCCTTCCTTTACAAAACGATGGATAGATCGAATGTATATCACAATTAATAACCGTATCATAGGACCAGGCTATCCTGCTTACATTGTTGTTGAGATGTCAGCAAATCATGGCCAGGATTTTGGTCAAGCTGTCAAGATTATCGAAGCTGCAAGAGAAGCTGGTGCGGATGCAGTTAAGCTTCAAACTTACACTCCAGACACACTCACCATAGATTGTGACAACGAGTATTTTCGGATCAAGGGCACAATGTGGGAAGGAAAAACCTTATATGATCTTTATAGCGAGGCGTTTACCCCCTGGGATTGGCAACCAAAGCTTAAGAAAATCGCGAACGACCTTGGCATGGATTGCTTTTCAAGCCCGTTTGATTATTCTGCTGTTGATTTTCTTGAAGAAATGGATGTCCCGGCATACAAAATTGCTTCATTCGAAATTGTAGATTTTCTATTATTGCGCCGAATTGCTCGGACGGGAAAGCCGATCATCATGTCCACAGGAATGGCGACACTGGCAGAGATTGATGAGGCACTGCATATTATTCAAGAAGCAGACAATGATCAAATTGCCCTGCTCAAGTGCACTAGTAGTTATCCTGCATTGCCTGAAGAAATGAACCTGCGAACTATCCCACACTTAGCAGATACTTTTCACGTTCCAGTAGGTCTTTCGGACCATACTCTTGGAATTGCTGTACCCGCGGCCGCAGTGGCATTGGGAGCGTGTATTATCGAAAAACACTTGATACTGTCACGTTCGATGCCTGGTCCGGATAGTGCCTTCTCTCTGGAGCCACAAGAATTTAAGGCAATGGTTGAGGCGGTTAGAATAGTGGAAAAGGCCCTTGGAAGGGTCGATTATAGTGTAAGTGGTAGCCAGAAAGAAAGCAGGGTTTTTCGACGGTCTTTGTTCGCAATAAAAGATGTTAAGATCGGTGATGTTTTTACTAACGAAAATGTAAGGAGCATAAGGCCTGGTTTTGGATTGCTCTCAAAGCACCTACCTGTGATTCTGGGCAAAAAGGCCATAAGAGATATTCCACGTGGAACTCCTTTAAATTGGGACCATATAAGAGGAACCTGATGACAGAGTTAATGCGTTGTTCGAAATGTATACTTCCTGAGACTCATGAAACCATTTACTTTGACGAACAGGGTGTATGCAACATTTGCAGACAGCATGAGTATAAGCAGGAAAAAATTGATTGGAATATGAAAAAAAAGGAACTGGACCAACTCATCAAGCAATATAAAGGGCAATATGAATATGATTGTATCGTCCCGTTCAGCGGCGGCAAAGACAGCACGTGGACACTGTACTACCTGGTTATGGAATATGGGCTAAGGCCCTTAGTGGTCAGTTTCGATCACGGTTTCTTTCGCCCTAACCTACTGGAGAATAGATTACGTACTATCCGTAAGTTAGGAGTCGATCTTCATGTGTTCACCCCGAACTGGAAGATAGTTCAGAAGCTAATGTTACAGTGCTTTCTGGATAAAGGGGATTTCTGCTGGCACTGTCATACGGGTATTTTTGCTTACCCTATGTGGGTGGCCATCGAGAAAAATATTCCTTTGATATTATGGGGTGAGCCCTCTGCTGAATATACAGCTTATTATAACTATGACCAACCAGAAGAGGTTGATGAAAAACGCTTTAACCGGTATATCAATCTCGGTATTTCTGCACAGGATATGCTTGTCCGGCTTGAAGGAGACGTAGCCCAAAGAGACTTAAGACCTTATACCTATCCGCCCCTAAAGGAATTGAGAAGGATCAGGTATCGTTCGGTTTGCCTTGGATCTTATATCCCCTGGGATGTAAAAAACCAGTATCTGGTCATACGGGGGGAGCTCGGCTGGAAAGGGGATGAAGTGGAGAATGTTCCACCAGGATATGAATATGAAAAAATTGAATGCTACATGCAAGGCGTGCGCGATTATATCAAATATATCAAGAGAGGTTACACCCGACCGTCTCACCTAGCCTCATTGGACATTCGAAACAACCGCTTAAAACGGGATAAGGCACTGGAATTTATAGGGGAATACGAAGGCAGGAGACCTCCGAGCCTGGACATATTTCTGTCATACATCGGTTTGACGGAAGATGAGTTCTTGGAAGTAGCCATGAGTCATAGGGTCTCTCCTTATGACCACGACCCGGAAAAAGTGCTTCCAGGCAAAAAGACGCATGATTTTGATCTTTGGCCTAAAAACGGAGCCATGCCGAGAGATGAATCTGTAGAACAGCTAAACCGCTGGCGGAAAATGTGTGCCAGATCAAGATGATTTAGGATATGATCGCTCTTATCGATTATGGGATGGGTAATTTGCTCTCAGTATTCAATGCTCTGAATTTGCTTGGCGCTGACGTTGAGATCTGCAGTGATCCGGAAGCTATTGGAGGGGCTGAACGGATTGTCTTGCCGGGCGTGGGTGCATTTGGTGATTGCATGGACAATTTAGCCAAAGCTGATCTTGTAGAAGTACTGAATAAAGCAATTGTTGAGGAAAGAAAGCCTATTCTTGGTATTTGCTTAGGAATGCAGGCTATGGCCCTCAGAAGTGAGGAAGCAGTGGAACGGGAAGGGTTTGGTTGGTTCGATGCCGAGGTTGTCCGAATAGAACCTGATAATCCCGAACTGCATATCCCTCACATTGGTTGGAACAATATCGAGTATGATGCAGATTGCCCGCTTTTTCAAGGACTTCCATTATCTCCAGATTTCTACTTTGTCCATTCATATTACATGAAATGCAACAATATGTGCAATATCGTAGCGACCTGCGATTATGGGGGGCGAATAACGGCCGCTGTGCAAAATGACAATATCTTTGCAACGCAATTTCATCCGGAAAAGAGCCAGGATTACGGTTTGAGGATTCTTAAAAATTTTCTGGATTGGAATCCATAAATGTTAAAAGTGCGTCTAATACCAAAACTGCAAATGAGGCGGAGCCGGTTTGGAGTATCACCGCGAATGGTTCTCGTCACTACCGTTGAGTTTAGAGAAACCATAGAGATTGGTGATCCCGTTTCCCAGGCTAAGATATATGAGGCTCAAGCAGCGGATGAACTTATCTTTCTGGATTTAGATGCTTCGGTTGGTAATCGAGATGTGCTTATCAATGTGGTCCGAAATGCGGCAGAAGAAATTTTTATGCCCTTTACCGTGGGTGGTGGTATTCGCTGTCTTTCGGATTTCAGAAAGGTTTTGTCAAACGGCGCCGACAAGGTAAGCATTAATACCGCCGCCGTAAAAACCCCTGATCTTATAAATGAGGCAGCCAAGAAATTTGGCGTTCAATGCGTAGTTTTGAGTATAGATTTTCGTATGAGTAAGGACGGGAAGTACAGAGTATGGATTAGCGGCGGCAATGAGGAGACGAACCTGGATCCGGTGCAATGGGCGATTGAGGGTGAAAAGCGCGGCGCAGGCGAGCTACTCTTAACATCTATCGACAGGGATGGGACCCGCCTTGGATTGGATTTGAAATTGACTTCCCAGATAGCCGACAGTGTATCAATACCCGTGATTACTTCGGGAGGATGTGGTGCTGCGGCTCATTTTGTGGATGGATTTCTTGTCGGTAAAGCAGATGCTGTTTCAGCTGGTACGTACTTCTGTTTTAAAGATGAAAACCCGATGCAGACAAGGTCTCAGGTTAAAAACGCTGGAATCCCCATTCGTTTGCATACATAAAGGGTTAAATCCCCAATGAGAAGAGGAAGTTGAGGTTTATTAGGATCAAGGCCAATGGTTGATTGCACTTCAGAATGTTGCTCAAGGATGATGGCGCTTCTGAAGGAGATTTCCCCTTTACAAAGAATGATCAATTCTCCTGGCCTGGATGCAGCGTTTGACATTATCAAACGTGAGATCCCTTTTGTTGAAATTCATGAATATGCGGCAGGCAGCAAATGCGAAGACTGGCTTGTCCCTCATGGCTGGCATGTCACTGAGGGAATTATGAAGGACTCTAGCGGCAAGATCTTTGCTTCTATTGAACAGAGTCCTCTTTTTGTGGCACCTTATAGCGAGCCTGTGGATGGATGGTTTACTAAAGAGGAAATAGAATGCCATTTACGAACAAGGCCTGACCAGCCAGATGCATTTGTCCTTGAACACCGTAATGCATACGATTTTCGATTAGTGGATTGGGGAATAACTCTGCCTCACAATCTATGGTTGGATCTTCCACATGGGAAGTATTACATTAAAATCAGCGTTGAACGAAAAACCTCCCCAATGAAGTTGGCTGAGTATTTTTTAAAAGGCTCACGTTCAGAAATCATCTGTATTTGTGCCCATATTGATGAACTGTGTAATGATGATTTAAGCGGCTGTGTTGTGGCCGTGGAGCTGATGAGGTCAATAGAACATCTTGATAAACGAAACTACTCGTATCAAATGCTTCTTGTGCCTGAAATGCTGGGGCCAATCTTTTTCATGAATGAAAATCCTGAAAAAGTACAAAATACTATCGGAATGTTGAATCTTGAAACAGTAGGCGCAGGGCTTGAATGGTGTCTCAAGAAAAGTATTCAAGAAGGCTGTCGCTTTGAAAATGTTCTTCGGGGCGCAATTGGAGAAACAGGAGTGCCTTTCAGGGAAATTGATTTTTTTGATGGGTATGGAAATGACGAGCGAGTTTTTTCATGGCCAACATTTGGCATTCCTGGAGTGGCTTTACAGAGATTCCCATTTGCAGAATATCACACCAGCAATGACACTATCGAGATTATTGAAGAACGGTTCCTAAACGAAGCTTTAAGGATCTGTAAAAATTTTATTAGTATAATGGAAAATGACTATATCCCGGAATATACGAGTTTATTTCAGCCCTGGTTGACCAAAAGAGATTTATATTACGATAGCATAGATAACCCTGAGAAAAACCATAAACTAAACAATCTTATACTTTTCAATGTCAATGGAACAAATTCAGTGCTTGATTTGGCAAGAATTGCTGATTTGAGTTTTTTTGAAGTTCAACAATATCTGGAGAGATTTGCTGAACAAAATTTGATACGAAGAAGGCCTATTATATGGCCTAAAGATAAGAGATGAAATTCGGAAAAATTGACCATATGATTCTTTTTGGCGGATCCTTGTTGCTTGCTGAGTTGTCAAATGATATCCGAGACTCAGATACCTATTCACTCGATATTTTCACATGTGAGCGCCAATTAAGGGATGCGATCTATCCTGATGGCAAAACATTACAGGAGTTTCTTGATGAGCATTCGATCCCCTTCTATTCTACTAAAGATATCAATCAGAATCCCTATATCAGGAAGCTAATTTCCGACCAATCTCTTGGTCTTGGTCTTGGTGAAGCATGGAGTTTCTCACAAGAATTAATTGAATGCTTTCAGGGACGACTTCTTGACTTTATGGGTATTCGCCTTCCTCAATACAGGGGCGGAGCCCACTATACCTGGCAAATCCTGCGAGGAAACAAAATTGGCTGCTGCAATTTGCAGGTAATTAATGAAGAAATGATTCAGGGGGTATTCGATTCAGGAGAGATCGTTAAATCAAAAGAGTACTTTTTCCCGCCTTCGACAAGAATACCCCAAGATTATTTTGAGTTCGCCGTAAAGCAAGAGATTAATTTTATCAAGGACTTTCTCAATGAAGTCAAGGAAGGAAAAGATTTTGAATTAACTAAAGTCCAGGAAAATTTCAGTGTATATTTCCCCAGGCTTAATACCATCCGACATGGTTTTATCAACTGGCAGTGGGATACAAAAGAAATCGAACAATTCATCTGTGCTTTTGATGATCCTTATGCCGGAGCCTCCACTTTTATTGATGGAGAAAGAGTGAATTTAAAAAAATGCTGTTCTGAATTTAATGATGGACCGTTTCACCCATTTCAAACAGGTTTGATTTATAAGGTTAATAATGAGGCTGTCTTTATTGCTTCGTTATCAGGAACTTTGATTGTCAAGGAAGTTTTTAATCAAAGTGGGAAAAACATAGTGAGAAGATTAAAACCAGGAAAAAGGTTTTTTACACCTGAAAAATATCTTGAAGAAGCTATGCTTTTCAATGCTGAATATTCTGAAAAGGGTTTGATAAGCACTAATTTATGAAAGTATAATAGACTGGGGCGACCTTTATGGAAAAAACGACTGCTGGTTTTAAACATTTTATTGAAGGAGAAAGAATATATTTAAGGGAAGTGCGAATAAGCGATGTTAATGAAAATTATTATTGCTGGATGAATGATCCTGATGTCAATCAATATCTTGAAACGCGCTATATCCCACAATCCTTTGAAAATATAAAGAGGTATGTAGAAAATTTAGATGGACATAAAAATGAGATATTTCTTGCTATTTGTTTGAAAGAAAACAATCAACATATAGGTAATATTAAACTTGGGCCAATAAACTGGATTCATCGTTTTGCTGATATTAGTTTGGTGATAGGTGAGAAGAATTATTGGAGGAAGGGTATAGCCACAGAAGCAATCCGGTTGGTATCGAATTTTGCTTTCAAAACAATCAATCTAAGAAAATTAAAGGCAGGATGTTATGCTTTGAATATTGGCAGTGCAAAAGCATTTGAAAAAGCGAGCTTTAAAAAAGAAGGTCTAATTAAGGGACAATGGATAGTCGATAATGAGCCGGTTGATGAAATTCTTTTAGGACTATCAGCTACAGATTTAAACTAAATGACAATAAGTAGAAAAACGTAGCGGAAATTATGAAGATATTGGTTATTAATATTGCATTACGTCCTGATTCTGCCAGGAAATTTTTCCCAATCGGTTTAGGGTATGTAGTTTCTGCTATAAAGCGAGCTGCTTACGATTTTGATTTGTTAGATTTAGACGCTCATCCCATGTCAACTGATGAAACGGAAAAGTTCCTTCAAGAAAACCATTACGATGTGGTAATGTTGGGTTGTATTGTAACAGGTTATAGATATGTCAAGTGGATATGTAACGTGATTAAAATGGCTTTTCCGGATACGATTATAATTATTGGAAATTCAGTTGCATCATCAATTCCTCATATTTTATTGACAAAAACCGCTGCAGATATAGCTGTGATAGGAGAGGGAGAAATAACTGCTGTAGAGTTGTTGGAGTGTATTAAGAAAAAGCAAAACATTTCAAATGTACTTGGGGTGCAATATATGAATGGAGGACAGGTGATTAAAACTCCACCTCGCCCTGTTATAGAAAATATTGATTCAATTAGATCAATAAAATGGGAGATCTTTGATATAGAAATTTATATAGAATCGTTGTCAAAAGCAATAAATGAGCCTCTACCACCCATTCCAAAGGATAAAATACGTGCGATACCAATTAACACGGCACGCGGATGCCCATACAGTTGTTCATTTTGTTATCATGTCTTTCTGGGATCAAAGTATCGTTACCGTTCAGCGGCCTTAATTGTTGAAGAGATGCGATATTGCCATGAGAAATACGGTATTAATTATTTCACATTAAATGACGAACTGACCTTTTTCTCGATTAAACAGGCGAATATATTTGCCGAAACATTATTGAATTATGGATTAAAAGTTTACTGGGATGCCGACTGTCGATCTGGACTATTTAGAAAAGATGAAGATGTAGAGGTTGCGCGTAAACTTAAACAAGCTGGCTGTATGGCATTGAGTTTTTCTCTTGAATCTGCAAGCACTGAGATTCTAAAGTGGATGAATAAGAAAGTTGGGCCTGAGGCATTCTCGCGCCAATGTAAGATTTTAAAAAAGGCTGCCCTGGCTTCTCTGACTAGTATTGTTATTGGGTACCCTAATGAGACAAAGGAAACAATAAAACAAACAATAGATTGCTGCATTGATAATAATGTATATCCCAGTGCAGGCTATTTATTACCTCAACCTTTAACACCCATGTATGGTTATGCAATTCAGAACGGCTATATCAAGGATGAAGAAGAGTATTTTTTAAGAATAGGGGATCGTCAAGATCTTCATATTAACATGACTAAAATGTCCGATGAAGAACTTACCTCTGTAGTAGAGCATGAATTAGCACGTTGTAGTGATGAGTTAAGTATAGGTCTTGAAAATGGTAAATTGCTTAAAACAGGGTATTACCGTGTTGCAGAAAGAGAAACTGAGTCTTAAAGGTTAAAATGAAAAAGCTACACATATTTGACCAAAAAAGATTTGTTTTTGCAATACTGATTTTATTGGCATGTATTTTTTATGCAGATAAAGTGGCTTTAGGACCTTATGCAACAGTAAGAATGCACGATTTATTTGATACTGAATTCGCACGATATAAGATAATGGGGAACATGCTAATGGAGCATGGTTTATTCGCCTGGTACCCTAATATTGCTGGCGGGATGCCTGCATATGCATACCATTATTCTCCTTATTTCATATGGTGTCTGGCTTCCATTCTTATCCCGTCATGGTTGATATACACTGGAATGATCTTTTTCCTAATGATATTCGCCGGATATGGAATGTATTGGTTCCTAAAGGATTTTTTAGAAGTTGCCCCTGGCCTGTCTTTCGCTGGAGGATTGATCTTTTCACTTAGTAGCCAAATTCAACCGAATGGCGTCATGCAAGCTATTTTCAATTTCGCTTTTCCAGCTTTTTTTATGTGTTCTGTAGTTATTCAATTACATACAAAATCTTTTAAGGTTAGACTCATTTCCTTCCTTTTTACTCTGTTTATCATAGTGGCAGCATATCCGACTATAACATTGCCGTATTTTTGTGTTCTTCAATTGCTCATAATATATTTTATGAATTTCAAATGTAGGAATTCAACCAACCAAATGGTCATAAGAACATTGCTTGTTTGGACCGGATATATAATCCTGTGTATCCCTGTACTTTATGCTCTATACGAGTATATTCCTTTTGCGCAAAGAACTTATGATCCTCCTGTTGATTTTTTATACTTCTCCTGTAATTCCACCAAATATTTTATTAATTTTTTTGGGAACTGGGCAACACGATCAACTTTATTCCTGGTGATTGTAGGCTCCGTTCCATTACTATTTTATTCATACAAGCTCAGGAGAGCCCTTTTCCTTGTTTTGATTCCATTAATCCTATCAAGTATTTTTACGGAACCACATCTATCCATTATCTCAGGAACTATTTTTGAGAAAATGGATTTGTCCCATTTTTTTTGGACGCTCCCATTTAGTCTAACAGTATTTGCTATTCTGGCCATTCAGGAATTTATAACAAAAAAAGTTCCTTTTAAATGGTATTGCCTCTCTCTCTCTCTTGCTTTAGTGTTGCTATTCCCCTTTCATGGAAATGATTTGGTTTACAACATATTGCTATTTCTTTTGCCTCCTTTCTGTTCCCCTGGAAGGATTCCTATTGTTAATCATAGTTATGAAATGTTTTGGTTAAATATCACTGTCTTCCTGTTGCTAATCAGTATTGGCTTGTTTAGAAATACTTTTCCAAACATATCTATGGTATCAAGTTCTACTAAAAAGACATTGTTGATTATTACAGCGCTATTATTGTGTTCTTTAGCAATAATCCAATGTAAGCATTACCGTAATAAAAATGAACACACACCATACAGGCTCTATTTTAACAGTCACCCTGAATTGGCCGCTATAAAGGATCAAGAGGGCAATAATAACCCTTACAGGGTGGGTATAATGTATACTTATCCAGTGCTGATCCAGGACTATGGAATGGAAGGTGTTGGCTGCAGAACTCCAATATCGCCACGATATTTTAAAGAATATTTTAAAGAAATTATTAAGCCACAGCTAAAAACGAAAATAATGAACGATATATTTGATAGTTACTGGTATGAAATGGATTTAATTCATAGATGGCATGAACCAACAAATGTCATGAAAAAAGAGGCTCGTTTTCTTATTAACATCCATCTTTTGCGCTTGATAAATACGAAATACTTAGTTTCGCCTTTTTATGATAATTCTTTAGCTAATATGTCAGAGAAGGTGATTATTTCTGAAAATGATAATCATATTGGCACGGGTTTATTTAGCAGTTTGGTCAGGAATCTTGATAATGTTAAGCCGAAATACTACTCGACCTTTTATATTTACAAGTTGAAAAATGTATTGGAACGTGTATATTTGGTCAGGAAGGCTGTTGTTGTGCCATCAGATAAAGATGTGCTGAAAAAAATATCAGAACTGTCATTTAGCGAGTTGAAAAATATGGCTATTTTTTCTGCTCGGGATACAGGACTTCCGAAGAAAACACCTCAATATGACATACCTTCTAATTCTAAAGATAATGTAAAAGTGAATTATTACAGCCCGGACAAAATCATTATTGATGGATTCGTAACATCTCCATCCATACTCGTAATATCAAATAATTATCATCCAAAATGGACAGCGACTGTCAATGGTGAAAAACAAAAAATATACCTTGCCAATAATGCCTTCCAAGCAATATTTATTAGCACTACTGGAAAGTTTAATGTTATTTTAGAATATAGAGACCCTTCGCTATGGAAAGCCCATTATGCAATTCCATTCGGATTGATATTAATAGGCCTTTCTATTTTTTCTAATTTCCGCAGAAATGGAACGTAAATGGGTACTCAGCATTTAATACAGGATGAGACCTTTAGCATAGCCGGGTGAAAATCACCCTTATGAATGATTCCAACAGTAAAAACTTCTCAAAACTTTAAAAAAATCAGAGACAAATAGTCATCAAAATCAGAAGTCATTTAAAACCTTTACGAAATGGGAATATTGGGTTTACAAAAAAAATGATTCAACATGTTGATTTTTCTTGCAAATAGCCTCAAATCTCCTCAAAATTATGTGAAAATCGCCATTATGGAAATGTATGCCTAAGGAATGGCTGAGCCCAGAAAGAGAGATACATGAATCACTCCGACATTTACTTTGACGAGATGTCACGAATAGCCGCATCCATTGATTACACGGCTGTTGAGCGATTGGTGAATGCCTTGGTGGAGTTGCGAGAAAGGCAGGGAAGGCTTTTTTTGCTCGGAGTTGGTGGAAGTGCAGCTAATTGCAGCCATGCCGTGAATGACTTTCGCAAACTATGCGGCATTGAGGCCTATGCCCCAACGGACAATGTATCAGAGCTTACGGCCCGTACTAACGATGAGGGCTGGGAGACGGTCTTTGCTGCCTGGCTCAGGACTAGCAAAGCAAATAATAGTGATGCTGTTTTTGTATTTTCGGTTGGTGGCGGCGATGTCGTCAAAAATGTGAGTGCCAACATTGTCGCCGCCTTGGACGAGGCCAAGGCCCGTGGGCTTAAGGTCTTCGGTGTTGTTGGGCGGCAGGGAGGCTACACCAAGGAGGTGGGAGACGAGGTGATCGTAGTGCCCACAGTGGACCCTGCCCGAGTCACGCCCCATACGGAGGTTTTTCAGGCGGTCATCTGGCACTGCTTGGTCTCTCATCCGGCCTTGTGCCGGGTGGAGCCGAAATGGGAAGGATTAAACCAGACCCAAAAATAGGACCGATAATGAAACGGGCGGTTTTTCTTGACCGGGATGGGGTGATCAACAAGTCGATGGTTCGTAACGGCAAACCCCACTCGCCAGTAAGTCTGGAGGAACTGAGTGTTTTGCCAGGCGTGCCCGAAGCGATCAGGGCATTGCAAGAGAATGGATTTTTGGTGGTGGTAGTCACCAATCAGCCAGATGTAGCCACGGGTTTACAGCGCAGGGACGTGGTGGAGAACATGCACTGCAATTTGCGCGACATGCTATTGCTTGACGACATCAAGGTCTGCTATCATACCGATGCCCACAACTGCTCGTGCCGCAAGCCAAACCCCGGAATGCTGCTGGCGGCTGCACAAGAGCTAAACATCGATCTGACTCACAGTTTCATGGTGGGGGACCGTTGGCGCGATATCGATGCCGGCAAAGCAGCAGGTTGTTACACATTCTTTATTGATTATGGCTACAAAGAGCGGAAACCTGAAAACCCTGACTCGGTAGTGGCCTCGCTTGAGGAAGCTATCAAAATTATTCTTTCGTTTGGAAATCAAAATCCATGAGGTTAACAATGAAAAAATTAAATGAACTCAAGATAAAGATTTTCGCCGATGGGGCTGATCTTGCAGGTATCAAGGAGATGTACGCCAATCCTTTGATCAAAGGATTCACCACGAACCCCACCTTGATGCGCAAGGCCGGTGTGGACGATTACAAAGCCTTCTCTGTGGAGGTGTTGAAAACGGTGCCGGATCGGCCAGTTTCGCTGGAGGTTCTCTCTGAAGACTTCGACGAAATGGAACGCCAGGGGTTGGAGATCGCCTCTTGGGCACCCAATGTTAATGTCAAGATTCCGGTAACCAACACAAAAGGAGAGTTTGCAGGTCCCCTTATCGAGAGGCTTACCAAGGAGGGTGTGGTGGTCAACGTAACTGCTCTGCTCACGCTGGAACAGGTGAGGAAGGTAACAGCATGCCTGGCAGATTCTTCCCCCGCAAGTGTCTCCGTTTTTGCCGGACGGTTGGCGGACACGGGCCGTGATCCAGTTCCGATAATGGCGGAGGCAGTTGAGATATTGAAGGCCAAGCCCAATGCCGAACTCATTTGGGGCAGCCCCAGGGAATTGCTCAATATATTCCAGGCGGACGAAATTGGATGCCACATAATTACGGTCACAAATGACATTCTTAAGAAACTGATCCTGGTGGGTAGAGATCTCACGGAGTATTCCCTTGATACTGTAAAGATGTTTTACTCTGATGCCGGTAAGGCAGGTTATTCGATACCATTACGATAGATTGCAAGTTATGAAAAACTATATCTCACCTTCCATTCGGAAGGGCTAAGAACCATGAAAAACATACTTATTACAGGTGGGGCAGGATACGTAGGCTGCGTTTTGACTCCGCATCTTCTAAATGCAGGCTACAACGTGACTGTCTTTGATATCATGTATTATGGAAATCACCTGCCCGACCATCCAAATTTGGTCTTGGTAAAGGGAGATGTCAGGGACATTGCTAAGCTTTCAAAGTCTTTTAAGGGAATTGATTGCATTTTGCACCTGGCATGCATTTCCAATGATCCAAGTTTTGAGCTGGATGAAGGGTTCAGTAAGAGCGTCAACTTTGATTGTTTCGAGTCCATAGTCATGGCTGCCAAGAATGCCGGGGTAAAGCGGTTTGTGTATTGCTCGACGAGTTCAGTCTATGGTGTAAGTGATGCACCGGACGTGATCGAGGAGCATCCCCTCGTGCCGCTCACCGACTACAACAAATATAAAGGCCTCTGCGAGCCACTTCTATTCAGGCATCAATCCGATAATTTCACCTGTGTTGTTATCCGGCCTGCTACGATCTGCGGCTATAGCCCGCGCATGCGTTTGGACCTGTCGGTCAACATCCTGACCAACCATGCAGTGACCGATAACAAAATCACGGTTTTTGGGGGATCCCAAATGCGGCCCAACCTGCACATCAAAGATGTGGCTGATGTCTATGAACTGATGATTACTGTACCATCCGAAAAGATTGCCGGTGAAATATTCAATTTTGGTTATCAGAATTTGAGCATTATGGAGATCGCAAAGACTATCCGGAGGGTGGTTATGGAAGAGTTCCCTCAGAAGGGTGAAATCGAGATTGTCACCACGCCAACTAATGATCCACGGTCTTATCATATTAACTCCAACAAGAGTAAAAGGGTATTGGGTTTCTTGCCCAAAAGGACCATTGAAGACGCCTGTCGCGATCTGTGCGTTGCCTTCAAGGACGGCAAAATCCCCAACAGCATGGATGACATTAGCTATTATAATGTGAGATTAATGAAGAAAATAGGCGCTAAGTGAGTTCCAGACCCATAGCCATCATCACCGGAGGCGCCGGCTTCATCGGCAGCCATATGGTGGATCTCTTGCTCGATCGGGGCTATCGGGTGAGGGTTATTGATAACCTGATGGGGGGGCGTGAGGCAAACCTTCAGCAGCACCGAGACAATCGGGATTTGGTCTTTGAGAGAGCTGACATTCGGGATTATGAACCCGGAGCCAATATCTTTGAGGACGTCAGATTTGTTTTTCACTTTGCTGGTATTGGCGACATCGTTCCTTCAATAGAACGGCCTGTGGAATATATGTCGGTCAATGTACAGGGTACGGTTCACATATTGGAATGTTCCAGGTATTCGGGGGTTTCGAAATTCGTCTATGCAGCGTCATCTTCATGCTATGGCCTGGCGGATGTCCCGACCCGTGAAGATCACCCAATCTCGCCTCAATACCCTTATGCCCTGAGCAAGTACCTGGGGGAGGAGGCAGTGTTTCATTGGCATCAAGTCTATGGCTTGCCGGTCAACTCCATCCGTATTTTTAACGCCTATGGTACAAGGTCCCGAACTTCCGGGGTTTACGGGGCGGTCTTCGGGGTCTTCCTGAAGCAGAAGCTGTCTGACAAACCGTTTACTGTGGTGGGTGACGGCACCCAAACAAGGGATTTTCTTTATGTCACTGACGTGGCCGAGGCATTCCTTAAAGCGGCCGAGACCGAACGCATTGGCCAGGTCTATAATCTGGGAGCCGGCAGGCCTCAATCTGTGAACCGTCTGGTGGAATTATTAGGTGGCGGGACAGTCCACATCCCTAAACGGCCCGGGGAACCTGACTGCACCTGGGCCGATATCGGCAAGATTACCTCTGAATTGGGCTGGCGCCCGCGTACAAGCTTTGAGCAGGGAGTAACCGAAATTCTCAAAAACATCGACTACTGGCAAGATGCTCCATTGTGGGACCCTGAGTCTATCTCCAAGGCTACTAATGCCTGGTTCGCGGCTTTGTCAAGTGGGGGTAAATAGAAAATGATAACCGAAATGGAAAAGGCACAACTCAAAATTAAAATTAAGACCGTTGACGAGTTGGTAAAACTAATCGGTCTCCCGCCTCGCAAGAAAAAGGTTATTATGTGCCACGGAACATTTGATGTGGTGCATCCAGGTCACATTCGCCACCTCCTTTACGCAAAGAGTAAGGGGGATATTTTGGTGGCAAGCCTTACCAGCGACGATCACATCCACAAGGCCCATTTCCGGCCATTTGTTCCGGAGGAACTCCGGGCCATAAACCTGGCTGCCCTGGAGATGGTTGATTATGTGATCATAGACAGGCAGCCGACCCCTATTAGTAGTATGGCCTTGCTTCAGCCGGATTACTTTGCCAAAGGGTACGAATACATAGAGAACGGTATCCACCCCAAGACGCAAGAGGAAATGAAGGTGCTGGAAAGCTACGGGGGAGAATTGCTTTTCACCCCCGGAGACATTGTCTATTCATCGTCTGCCTTGATCGAGTCATCGCCACCGGATATCTCTCTGGAAAAGCTCTTGGCCCTGATGGAAGCCGAAAACTTGACTTTTGATGATCTTCGTGGGGTTCTGGATAATTTTGGAGGGCTGCGGGTTCACGTTGTGGGCGACACCATCGTAGACAGTTATACAGTCTGCAGCATGATAGGCGGTCAAACAAAGACCCCAACCATCAGCCTCCGTTTTGAACAACAAACCGATTTCTGTGGGGCAGCAGCAGTGGTGGCCAAGCATCTAAACGCGGCCGGGGCTGATGTTACATTTTCCACGGTGCTGGGTGATGACGCTTATAAAGACTTTGTTCTAACCAACCTGAAGAAGCATGGAATTGACTGTCAGGCAATAATCGATAACACGCGTCCAACTACGAATAAGAATGCGATCGTATCCGAAGGTTATCGACTGCTCAAGATTGATCACTTAGACAATCGTTCTATCTCTGACAAGATCCAATTACAGCTACAGAAGCAAATTTCCTCGAATCGGGCGGACGCGGTGGTATTCAGTGATTTTCGGCATGGCATCTTTAATTCCCAGACAATTCCAGGTCTTATCGAGTCTATCCCAAAGGGTGTATTCCGGGTGGCTGACAGTCAGGTGGCGAGCCGCTGGGGCAACATCATGGATTTTCAAGGATTCGACCTGCTCACGCCCAATGAGCGCGAGGCCCGATTCGCTTTAGGCGACCAGGATTCAGTGGTGCGGCCATTGGCATACAAGTTATACAAAAACGCCAACTGCCGAACGCTTATTTTAAAGCTTGGAGAACGCGGCATTTTGACCTACCGCTATCGGTCAGAGGACGACCCCCGTATGTTTATTACAGTGGATAGTTTTGCTGACAATGTAGTAGATGCTGTGGGTTCCGGTGACGCCATGCTGGCCTATGCCACTCTGGTCATGCTCGCCACAAATAACGAGATTATCGCCTCCATTATAGGTTCGTTTGCCGCCGCTGTTGAGTGTGAAAAAGACGGTAATATGCCGGTGAAACCCCAGGACGTTAGGGAAAAAATCGACATTGCCGAAAGGCGCCTTAACTACCAAATATGAAAGAGAAAGTTTCTGACCATGCGCGTAATAGTTGTCGGGCTCGGCATCCAGGGAAATAAGCGGTTGGCGGTGGTTGGGGACGACGCGGTTTCGACAGTAGATCCGGTCAATCCATCTGCTGGTTTTAGATCTGTCCAGGAAGTACCTATTGATAGCTTTGATGCTGCCTTGCTATGTATACCTGATGAGGCCAAGATTGAGGTAATCACCTATCTCTTGAGCAATGGCAAGCATGTTCTGGTTGAAAAGCCCCTCTTGGCCGTTGACAATGCCAACCTTAATAAGTTGGCTGCCCTCTGCAGCGCCAAGGGGGTGGTCTGTTATACTGCTTATAACCATCGTTTTGAGCCGCATTTTGTTCGAATGAAGGAGCTGCTGGATTCTAAACGGCTCGGCAAGGTATACTGTGCTCGCTTGTTTTATGGCAATGGAACGGCCCGTCTTGTGCGCGACTCAATATGGAGGGATCAAGGAACAGGTGTACTGCCTGATCTCGGTTCCCATCTACTCGATACTGTGCTCTATTGGTTTGGCAGGCCTGAGGCCCCGTTTGAGGTCTGGTCGGCCAACCGCTTTGAGAACAGGGCCTTTGATCACTTCTCTTTTGGTTCAAACGGGTTACCCGTGCTACAATTGGAAATGACCCTGCTAAGCTGGCGCAACCACTTTTACGCCGACGTCTTTGCCGAAAAGGGAAGTGCCCATATCCGTTCTCTTTGCAAGTGGGGTCCTACCAGCTTCATCGTTCGGGACAGGAAACTCCCCAGCGGAAGGCCTGACGAGGAGTCGGTGGTACTGGTACAGCCCGACCCCACCTGGAAGTTGGAATACGATTATTTTACTCGACTGTGCGCCAAAGGCGGGACAAACATTGAAAATGACATCTGGATAAATACCGTGCTAAATCAACTCGCTCGTCAATCAATGGAGGTTGTGGCCACATGAGTATACCTCTTATTGGTTTTGCCGGGATGAGCCATCTTGGGCTCATTTCTTCGGTGGCCAGCGCTGAGAAGGGATTTCATGTGGTATGCTTTGATCCTGATAAGGAGCGAATTGAGGCACTTCGCCGGCAGGAACTTCCAATAATAGAGCCGGACCTGCCAGGATTGCTTAGCAAGAACAAAGATCGTTTGACGTTCACCAAAAATGTGGCTGACCTTGGCAGATGCCACGTGGTCTATATGGCCCAGGACGTCCCTACTGACGACCAGGGCCGAAGCGACCTCGGAGAAATCATTTCCCTTATTGAACTCGTTGAGCAGACGTTAGGGTCAGAGACGGTCACAGTTATCTTGAGCCAGGTTCCGCCGGGTTTTACGAGAAGCCGCCTTCGGCCCGGGCGGTTGTTGTATTACCAGGTTGAGACGCTAATATTCGGTCATGCCGTGGAACGGGCACTCTATCCTGAGCGGTTTATCATTGGGTGTGCGGATCCGACCCTGCCTTTGCCCCGTGCCTATGCCCAGTACTTAGAGAGTTTCAACTGCCCAATCCTGCCCATGCGTTTTGAAAGCGCTGAATTAGCCAAAATCTCTATCAACTGCTGTTTGGTGTCTTCGATCAGCACGGCCAACACCCTGGCAGAGCTGTGCGAGTGTGTGGGCGCCGACTGGGCGGAAATCGTCCCGGCCTTACGCCTGGACAAGCGTATCGGCCAACACGCCTATCTTATTCCCGGGCTGGGCATCGCCGGCGGTAACCTGGAGCGTGATCTGGCCACCATCTGCCGGTTGGGCGATACCAAGGGGACTGATGTGCGAGTTGTCCGAGCCTGGATGTCCAATAGCCGGCACAGACGTTTTTGGGCGCTTCGGATCCTTCATTCCGAAGTTCTGGCGCAAGTTGATGATCCGGTTATCGCCGTGCTGGGTCTTGCTTACAAGCAGGACACGGCTTCAACCAAAAACTCGCAGTCCCTTGCACTTATTGAAAATCTCAGGCCTTTTTCCGTCCGTGTCTTTGATCCGGCGGTGCCGGCTGAAGTGGTACAACACCCGCGTCTTTACGTAGCCTCTACGGCCCTGAAAGCATGCCAGGGTGCCGATGTACTGGTAATTATGACGCCCTGGAGGGAGTTTTCCGAACTCGATCCATCGGCCTTGGCCAGGACTTTGTCCGGCAGGACCGTCATTGACCCTTATGGCGTCTTGGATCGGGCGGGATGCAAGACCGAAGGCCTTGAGTATTTCACTCTGGGATTCAGGGGCGGTTAAAGGCCGCCTTTCAACAAGGAGGAAAAGATGCTTCAACACCACAATCCAGAACCAAGAAATCCTGACCGAACTGTTATCATCGGCGGGAGCGGTTTTCTCGGCACCGCATTGACGGCCCGGCTAAAAGAGGTGAACGCAGAGGTTTTGCCGCTCTCTTCCAAGGATCTGGATCTGGCCGATCCGGCCTCGGTTGAGAAACTGGCCGGATGGATTAAACTGGAGGACTCGGTGGTCATGTTGTCGGCCCTGACACCCGACAGAGGGCGGGACATTGTCGCAATGATGCGTAATTTGACTATGGCCCAGGCCGTATGTAAGGCCCTGGAGAAATCCCCTTGCTCCCACGTAGTCTATTTCAGCTCGGATGCTGTTTATCCGTTTACGGAAGCATTAATCACTGATGAATCACCTGCTGCCCCCGCCGATCTATACGGCGCCATGCACCGGACCCGTGAAATTATGTTTCAGAGCGTGGTCAAGGAACCGCTTGCCATCTTGAGACCAACGGTGGTTTACGGACATGGCGACCCCCATAACTCTTACGGTCCGAATCGCCTCCGGCGTATTGCTGCCAAAGAGGGAAAGATAACCCTCTTCGGGGATGGCGAGGAGACCCGGGATCACATTCTGGTGGACGATATAGTATCGTTGACAATACAGGTTCTCAAGCATCGCAGTTCCGGCATTCTCAACGCTGCCACGGGTCGGTCGATCTCTTTCTTTGATCTGGCCCATCTTGTGGCCAGGCAGTTCGATAAGCAGGTGGAGATCATTTGCACCCCGCGCGCCAATCCCGTCAACCACCGTGCCTTCGACCCCACTGCCTGCCAGAAGGCCTTCCCGTCCATAAAATTCACCCCATTAGAGGAAGGCATAGCCGGGGTGCACCAGCAGATGATTGGAAAGTGAGTAATGGCCGAAGTCAATTTGTTAGCCCGTCTGCCCAAGAGCAAGCGTAACCTTGAGCAGCGCCATAAGGGTCAAAGCCCTGAAAACATAGCCATCTCTAAAAAATTTGGAAGGGAATATTTTGACGGCCCCCGGGAACAGGGTTACGGCGGCTACTACTATGACGGCCGCTGGGTTCCCATTGCTGAGGACATTGTTAACCATTTCAGACTAAAACCAGGCGATCGGATTCTGGACATCGGATGTGCTAAGGGTTTCCTGGTCAAGGATCTCATGATCGTCTGTCCCAGTCTTGAGGTCTTTGGTCTGGACATTTCGGAATACGCTTTGATGAATTGTGAGCCGGAAGTGGTTGGCCGGCTGCACCTCGGCAGTTGCGGTAAGCTACATTTTCCTGACAATAGTTTCACGGCTGCCGTTTCGATCAACACCATCCATAATCTTGATAGAGATGGTGTGATCAGGTCACTCAAAGAGATGCGGCGTGTTGCAGGAGATAGGTGTTTTGTGCAGGTTGATTCCTACCGGACCGAGAAAGAAAAGGAGATGTTTCTGAACTGGGTTCTGACTGCGAAATTTCACGACTGGCCCGAAGGCTGGATCAAGCTTTTTGAGGAAGCCGGGTATACCGGAGACTACTACTGGACGATCACCGAATAATTTTACCACAACAGTCCACCAGAGACTCTGCGGTGAATGAAATTGTGGGTTAAATGCTCAGTGCACAAAAGGAGGTTGGTAGATGAGCAATAACGACAGGCCGAACGGTCAAATTACCCACGAATCTATTCTTAAAGCGGGCCGTTACCGGGATCTCTCGATCAGCGGGGTTGATTCAGAAGTTGTTAAGAAATTGCACGCATTTATGCTGCGTCTTCGCAGATGCGAAGAGGCGACCATAGAGGAATACCATCCGGCGGACGAAATGCGCTGTCCGGTGCATTTTTGCGTGGGCCAGGAAGCCGTCCCTGCGGCCCTGTCGCTCGTCGTGGAAGAGGATGACTTTGTATTCGGTCACCACCGCAACCATGGTTATTATTTGGCCAAAGGGGCACCGATGAAGGCCCTTATTGCCGAGATGTACGGCAAGGCCACCGGTGCCGATGGTGGCCTTGCAGGTTCGCAGGAAATCTCGTACCCGGACGTGAATTTTTTCTCCGGCGCCATTTTGGCTGGCGGTATCGCAATCGCCGCGGGCGCGGCCCGGGCCTTTCAACTTCTAAAGAAATCGCAGGTAGCAGTGGCCGCCTTCGGCGATGGCGCCGCTGATCAGGGCATCATGTGGGAGTCTTTGAATTTCGCGGCCCTTTATAAATTGCCAGTGGTATACCTGTGTGAAAACAACCGTTACAGCACCTTCTCGCCCCAGTTTAAACGCCAGTTGCAGGATAATATCAGTCAGCGGGCTGCCTGTTTCGGGGTCAAGGCCCACTCACTGTTCGGCAACGACGTTATCGCAGTCCATGCTGCGCTCTTGGAAGCAATGCGTTCGGCGCGTGCAGGCGAGGGCCCGGTGCTACTGCAAGCATACACATACCGCTGGTACGGCCATGTGGGACCGGAGGATGACGACCACTGGGGATACAGGCCGGCAGATGAATTGGAAGCGTGGAAGTCCAATTGCCCTATCGCTCTAATCGAGGAACGAATGATAGAGGAAGGGCTTTTGACTCCAGAGGGAAAGACGGAACTGGTTAGCGCCATTGACAAAGAAATTGAGGAAGCCTTCACCTTTGCCAAGAACAGCCCATTCCCCGACGAGCTGAACTGGGACACCCTCAACCTTAACCCCGCCAGCCCGTTGGCGGATAAGCTGCTCCGTGATCTGGAAGCACGTGATTTCGACCAGGACCAGGATGAATTAATACCGGCACCCTATTAGGCCGGCGCCACCGCGACTCGCAAACCAAATGAAAAATGAGGACCATGCGTACGCTTAATTATGGAAAGGCTATCAACGAAGCACATTTTCAGGCCATGGAGCTTGATCCTTCGGTAATTGTTGTGGGTCAGCTTGTTGACTATAGGTCAGGGGTTTTTGGAACCACCACGGGGTTGGTAGAGCGATTTGGAGCGGATCGGGTGCAGGATGTTCCCGTAGCAGAAAGTTTTATGACGGCCGCCGCTATTGGAGAAGCTGCGGCCGGAATACGACCGGTCTTGGTGCATCAGCGTTTAGACTTCTTGCTATACTCGCTCGACGCCATTGGCAACTGGATGTCTCTATGGCGCTTTAAATCAAATGCCCATTGCAGCCTGCCAATCACCATCCGTGTAATTGTTGGCAAAGGGTGGGGACAGGGGGCGCAGCACTCCAAAAGTTTTCATGCCTGGTTTGCGCACCTGCCGGGAATTAGGGTGGGGATACCGGCGACAGCTTTCGACGCCAAAGGACTCTTGTTGGATAGCATCTTTGGCGAAAATCCGACCATCATGATCGAGCACAGGGCCCTTTTTTCAATGGAGGACAACGTGCCGGAAGAGCCCTACCGGGTTCGTTTTGGCAAGGCGATAGTGCGTCGGGCCGGTTCCGACCTCACCCTGGTTGCCGTGGGACTCATGGTCCCCTTGGCTTTGCGGGCCGCGGCAACCCTGGCGAAGGAATCCATCGACGTGGAGGTGATAGACCTTCGAACCGTCTCACCCATAGATAAGGAAACTATTGTCTCATCGGTCTCAAAGACAAAGCAATTGGTGGTCGCTGATCCGGGTTGGCGGTCCTTTGGAATAGCAGCTGAAGTCATGGCCCTTGTGAGCGAGAACCTGGGCAGTAAGCTGGCCGCAAGTTCGGTTCGGGTCTGTCTGCCCGACAGTCATACTCCTACGAGTTACGTGTTGGAAGAAAAGTACTACCCCAGCGAGAGAAACGTCGTCGCTGCTGTGCGCAAGATGATGGAAAAGTAGGGTGTTGGGTATTACTATATGCCATGGCGACTGGGGGCTTGGAAGCGCGGCCTTTGAAAGGAATCCTGATAAATGGAAGCAACGTTTATTTCATTTGGCGATTTCGTAGCAGCGAGGAAGGCTAAAGGATAGAGCCCAACAAAGTTTTTTTGCCGGCAAATACTTTTTTATTATGAAATTGTCCGATTTGGTAGCATATTTCTTGGTTGAGCAGAATATAAGGCATGTATTTGCCATATCCGGCGGGGCTTCTCTCCATCTGATTCACTCTATTGCAGAGACCCCGGGGATAGACTTTATATGTCCTCAACACGAGCAGGCCGGGGCTATGGCGGCGGACGGGTATGCCAGGGAGAGCGGTGGTATGGGGTGTGCCATTGCCACGAGTGGACCCGGCGCAACTAACCTGATTACGGGTATTTGCTGTTCCTATTACGATTCCGTTCCTGTGCTGTACATCACCGGCCAGGTAGCGACTTTTCGTATGAAGGGTGATACTGGTGTACGACAAATCGGTTTTCAAGAGACCGACATTGTCGAGATGTGCAAGCCAATCACCAAATATTCAACCCTAATAATGGATCCAAACAAAATTAAATATGAGCTGCAAAAAGCCCTTCACATTGCGAGGCAGGGTAGACCAGGTCCTGTTTTAATTGATATTCCCGATGACTTGCAGCGCATGGAAGTGGACCCGTCAAATTTCGAAAGCTATACACCAGAATCCCAGTTTCAAAACAATGCAGAACTCGATTCTGTGGTCAAGCAATGCGTTAGATTATTAAAAGAAGCCCGAAGGCCCATCATTATCTACGGGTGGGGAATCCACTTAGCAAAAGCTGAAGATCAAGCACGGCAATTGATTGAACACTTGGGTTTTCCTGCAGCCTTGACGTGGGCCGCTCGAGATTTGTTTCCCCACGAGCATCCCTTGGCGGTGGGGGGTTTCGGTACGCACGGCGTGCGATATGCGAATTTTGCTGTGCAGAATGCGGACTTGATTTTGTCTGTTGGCTCGCGCTTGGATACAAAGGCTACGGGTACACCGCCGTCCTCCTTTGCGCGCGGGGCCAAGAAAATTATGGTCGATATCGATCCTTTCGAAATCAATAAGTTTGATAACATGGGAGTGGAAATAGATCTTCCTGTGAATGCGGATGCCAAGGAGTTTCTTAATGCTCTTGCAGAACGGGTGAAGAACGAGCAGATGCCTAATGTTGATTCCTGGCTCAACCGGATAGAGCAGTGGAAAAGAAAGTACCCCGCATGCCTTCCCAGTTATTATGAAGAGGAAACAATTAATCCCTATGTTTTCGTGAAAACACTGTCTTCAATCCTGAAAGAGGGAGATACCATTGTTTCAGGAACGGCTTGTGCCCTTGCCTGGATGATGCAAGGCTTCGAGTTCAAGGCAAAGCAGAAATTCTTCCACGCCTTTAACACTACTTCCATGGGCTATGCTCTGCCTGCTAGCATAGGTGCTTGCATCGCTTCGAATGGAAAACGCGTAATATGCGTTGAAGGTGACGGTTGCCTGCAAATGAATCTTCAAGAATTGATCACTGTAATTAGACACAAATTACCTATTAAGATTTTGCTGATCAATAATCGTGGGCATAGTATGGTCCAGCAAACGCAAGAGATGTGGCTCGACGGAAAACACTATGCAACCTCTATCGAGGGGGGGCTGGCCTTTCCTGATTTTATTGAGGTTGCAAAAGCCTATGGATATCCAACAGTTACTATAAAATCTAATGAGGGCGTAGCAGAAAAGCTTTCAACTGTAATTAATTCCGATGGTTACTTTTTTGCTAGTATAGAAATTCAGCCGGAGAATCGGGTTGTTCCCCAGGTAGCATTTGGTCGTCCTAATGAAGACGCAGAACCACTCCTGGAGCGTGCGGAGTTTTTCGAAAACATGATTGTAGATCCCTTGCCTGTTTCGAACCAAGGCGACCCGTAATTTGTCCTATGTTAGCAATCACTTCTACTCAAAAATTTTGTCAAATCGGAAATGAGAGGTCTATATGTCCAACCTTTCCCAGCTTTTCGAAGCATTAGTAGAGAGGCCAGCGTTGCACCTGCCAGGTTCCAAGGCGTATAATTACCTCAAAAGTATTGCGCGGCAGGAAATTGAGCAACGTTTCAAAAGCTCCGATCCCGTTGCCAGAGACTTTGGGCCTATAGGCTCCATCTGTCTGCCTTACCACAAGATGGGAGCAATAGATTCCCTGGATCTATTTGGTCTTGGTGAATTGATTATATTAGGCTTCTACTGGACTAATCGAAAACTGTACCGTCGAGTGAGCGACATCGGTGCCAACCTGGGCTTGCATTCGATTGTTATGAGGCAGTGTGGTTTTCAAGTTAAAGCGTATGAACCGGACCCAGTGCACTTCGAGATTTTGAGAAGAAATCTTAAACTCAATGGCATCAATGATGTGGAATGCCACAAAGCAGCAGTTTCAGTAAAAGCGGGCGAAGTTGACTTCGTAAGGGTCTTAGGAAATACGACTGCTAGTCACATTGCAGGGTCGAAGCAGCCCTACGGGGAAGTTGAGACCTTTAAGGTTGTGGTAGAGCCGATTCACCCTGTTTTTAAGTGGGCCGATTTGATAAAGATAGACGTTGAGGGACATGAGAGTAAGTTGTTGCTTGCTACAGAAGAGGCTGACTGGCATCATACAGATGCCATAATTGAAATTCATAACGAAAAAAATGCCAAAGCAATTTTCGAGCACTTAGCACCCAAAAATATCAACATGTTTGTACAACATAAGTCGTGGCACAAGGCATCTTCTTATGAAGAAATTCCCACATCCTATCGGCAAGGTAGCCTTTTTATCAGCAAGTCCGAGGCCATGCCATGGCCGAAAGCTTCTTCTGTTTTATAATACTATATCCGTAAAAATAATTTAGTTACATAAGTGGAGATAGGTCACCATGTCTAATTCAAAAGAAAAGTCGGTTTTTATTTTAAGCCTTAGCAGTGACATTGGGCATCAGCTGGCTCTGCGGTACTTAAATGCTGGCTTCAAAGTCTCAGGAACCTACCGAAAGCGTGAATACGTAGAAGATCTAATTGGGCGTTGTCTTTTGGTTCCTTGCGATATTTGCAAAAAGGTTGATGTGGAGCAACTCGAATTTGCCTGTAAAGAAGCAAATTTAAGTTGGAATATTTTTATATCGTGCGTTGGTCAGTTGGATCCCATCGGGTCATTTTTTACCTGTGATTTTGACAAATGGCAGGAATCAGTCCAAATTAACATGCTGGGCCAATTGCGGGCTTTGCACGCGCTGTATCCCTTACGGGCACCGACTGGGGAAAAGCATGTGATTTTTTTTGCAGGAGCTGGGACGAACAACCCGGCCACAAATTACTCCGCCTACTGTTGTTCGAAGATCTCTCTGATTAAAATGTGCGAGTTGCTTGATGATGAAAACCCAGATCTAAATTTTACCATTATCGGACCAGGAATTGTGAGAACAAAAATTCATCAACAGACGATAGCAAGTTATGTAAGAGACGAGAATTACGAAAATGTAGCCAGTTTCTTAAAATCGGACATGCCAGGGACTTCCCATGATGAAATACATGAATGCATTAACTGGTGCATTGAAAGCGGTCGCAATATAGTGGGCGGCAGAAACATATCATTGGTATATGATGAATGGCGCGAAAACGCTAAAGCGCTAAAATGGAAGCTGTTAAACGACAAAAACATGTATAAACTACGACGATATCGTAACGTTGGTTAAGATGATTGTTCCGGGTCCAATGTTGTTTTGGTACGATATTTAGTTCACTTTTGAAGGATATGTCATTAAATGATTAGTGTCCCGAATATTGAGATTATCTATGAAAGAACCTGATATTACCATTATGATCCCCGCTTTGAATGAATCGTCGAAGTTGGAAGCAACTGTAATCGGTACATTGGATGTTTTCAAACAAGTCCCATCGCTGACTTGTGAGATAATAATCGTCAACGATTCAAGTTCAGATGAAACTCCATTAATTGCAGATCGCCTTGCCCAACAATATGAGATGGTTCAAGTCATCCATCATTCTAAGCAAAAGGGTCTTGGCAATTCCTTTAAAGAAGTTGTTAAAATCGCCAGAGGCAGAAAGTTCTTAATAGTTCCTGGTGATGGTGACCTGGCAAGCAACACAGTGCGCATTCTTCTCCAAAATGCGGGCAAAGCCGACCTTGTGGCCTCTTATTTTCTCAATAATGAGCGGCGCGGTCGAATGCGGAATATCATTTCTGCTGTATTTGGTTTGATCTATTATAGCGTTTTCAATGTGTTTCTGCAATACATCAATGGTCCTTGCATTTATCCAACCGCAAAATTACGTGAACTTGATTTGATTTCTTCCCGCTTTAGTATTGTTGCTGAAATCAATGTCAAACTTCTGCGGCAAGGCCTTTCATTTTTAGAAGTACCGGGATATAAGCAAACAGGCAATAGCGGGAGTATGTCTCTTTCCTTTTTATCATTGATTGAAGTCTGCATTATTTTTTTTCGGTTATTTTGGAAGGTCAATTTTTCCGAAAAAAAACGATTCAACCAGAAAGCGGTTAGAATACAGCCCGAATTTACGATTGACCTATCCCAAAACGAAAACACGATTTTACCAAACAGGCAGGTAATCCATGGCAATTGACGGGTGTACGCCTGATATTACGTTCCAAACTCGGGAAAATGACGGTTGACGAAA
>CAYRFN010000026.1:0-34116 GCA_964423495.1 uncultured Desulfobacteraceae bacterium | reverse complement strand
CACCTAAAGCTAAAACTGAGTTTCTGGACAAGCTCAAACAACTAATTAAAAACAACATAAATTCTAAATAGAAACGATATATTTGACCCCATAGATTGTACTACCTTTTAAGTCAGAGTTCTTTAGGGAAAGGAGGTGATGGCTATAGTTTTTCAGTTGAAGGGTTTTTTCTTGGTGATGATGGACAAATCTATTCATCAAATAACCTTATAAAAAGGAGGGACAAAATGAAAAACAAAGTAATGCTTGGTTTGTTAGCATTGACGGTTGCTGTGGTGTTCTTATGTGGTGCTGGGATCACACCATCACTAGCCAAAGATAAAATCGTTGTTGGTATGGCAAGACCTCTCTCAGGTTGGATGGCTGTGATTGGAGACTCGGCATTCAAACCGATCTATGAGACATGGGTTGCTGAGGTCAATGCCAAGGGTGGTATATATGTGAAAGAATACGGAAAAAAATTACCCGTCGAGCTATTGATATATGATGATAAAAGTGATGTGGGCACGATGACGAGGCTGACGGAAAAACTGATTATGGAGGACAAGGTTGACTTTCTGTGGCCCGCCTGTGGTACCGCCTTTCTCTTTGCCCAAGCCCCTATAGCCAATAAACATGGGTATATTCTGTTGACAGCCGAGGGTGGAGCCACGCAGATCAAGGAGATGCTTATGAGCCTACCCTATACATTCGTCAGCCTGAGTTTTTCCGATTGGTACGAGTTACCGGTCTTTGCTGAACTTCTCGGCGAAGCGGGCGCGAAGACGGCATACATAATGTACATTGGTGACCTCCACGGCATAGAGTATTCCGGTGTGGCGGGTATTGAATTCCCGAAGCATGGAATTGAAATCGTTGGTATTAAGAGTGTTCCGCCTGGGACTAAGGATCTATCGCCCATAATCAAGAAAGCTAAGGCATCTAATGCCGATGTCTTTTGTGCTTTTGGCTATCCCGACATGGTTCTGCCTGCTACCGGTACGTCAATGGCGCTTGGCTATAACCCCAAGGCTTGGATAGGTGGCCCCGGTGCCAATTTCGGATTTTACCATACCACATTTGGTCCGGCGGCGGAAGGAGTAACGGGTTTTACTACCTTTGCCTGTAGCCAGTCAAAAGAAGCACAAACACTTTGCGATAAACTCTATAAGGGCAAGCCTGAAGAAATCCAAGATTTTTGGGGACACCCCCTCTATTGGGCTGCGCTGGAATTTTGGAAGCAGGCTATCGAAAAGGCCGGAACCCTGGACCAGAAAGTGATCAGGGATATCATGGCTACACAGAAGTTCAACACGATACTGGGACCGACTTGGTTTGAGAACGGACTTATGGCCAAAGAGTGTCATACCGGTGAGATTGGTCAGTGGCAAAATGGGGTATTTGAAGTCGTCGGCCCCAAGAAACATGCTACCGCAAAGTTTGTCTACCCCAAACCTGCGTGGCCAGCGCCGCCAAAGAAATAGGGATAAGGGAAATAGACATTACATTGAGGAGTTGAAGAGCGATAATGGTAAGCAGGCTGTCTCAAAGGGGGGAGACTTTGGACAGCTTGCTCTTATTAATGAAAGAGTAGGAAGCTATTATAATGATTGTAACATTCCTTGATATAGTAATTGCGGGTTTGCTGATGGGCGGCATCTACGCCCTGATCGCCGTGGGGCTCAGCCTGCAGTATGGTGTTGCCAGGGTGCTGAACATATCTCATGGCGAATTCATTATGATCGGGGCTTTCGGCACCTGGATGCTGTATAAAATGGTTGGCATTAACCCCCTCATTACCCTCGCCATGTGCGGTCCTGTTCTATTTTTGATAGGTTTTTTCCTTCATAAAACGCTCTTCAGGAGCCTACTGGCCTCTTCAGCATCAGCGGATATCTTTGAGGGGAGATCTCTGCTGGCCTCGTTCGGTCTTCTCTTCATCATTCAAAATATAGCCATATTAACATGGGGTGCTGACATAAAGAGTTATTCCTATTTAAATTATGGGGTCAATCTGGGGGGAGCGTTATTTGCCGCCAATCGCCTGGTAACCCTTTTGTTTGCCGTCGTCATAAGTGCAGCCTTCTATCTCTTTTTGGCCTTCACCCGCCTGGGAAAAGCAATCAGGGCAGCGGCCCAGGACTCGAGGACCGCCGGACTCATGGGGGTAAACATCAACAAGGTACTGGCTTTGTGTTTTGGCTTTGGTGCTTTGATGGCTAGCTTTGCCGGCGGACTGTTAAGCATGTGCTACCCTATTACGGCGACCATGGGTATGGAATATACGCTTATTGCTATCATCGTGGTCGTGTTGGGCGGGTTGGGCAGTATCGTGGGTAGTTTTATCGGGGGTTTCTTGCTGGGTATTATCGGCAGCATCGTAAGCTATATAGAGCCTGGCTTGGCACTGGTTGCCTACTATGTCATCTTCACAATTCTGCTCCTGGCGAGGCCAACAGGTATTTTAGGGAAATAGAAAATGGATATTACCACACTGACATCTAAAAAGTCCTTGGTATGGTGGGCAATTATTCTCATCATATTCATACTATTAGCCTTTGTACCCCTCTATGCCCCGGGTTATGCTGCTGTATTACTGATCAGTATCCTTATGTATGTCATCCTGACCGTAAGCTGGGTTATATTCTCCGGGTCTACCGGTTACATGTCCTTGGCGCCGGCCGTGTTTTTTGGAGTCGGCATATATGCTTCCGCTATAATAGGGGTAAAATTACCCTTTCCGATCGTTGTCGGCATTGGTGGTCTGGCCAGTTTCTGCCTTGCCCTGCTCGTCGGCGCCCTGACACTGAGGCTCAGGGGCATCTATTTTGCCATCTTCACGTTTGGACTCGTTATGCTCATGGCGCATTCTCTCCTGTTCTGGGAGCTTCACGTAACGGGCACGCGTGGCAGATTTGTTGTAGTCATGGGTTACAATACTATCTATTACTACCTGCTCGGCATTTTTGTGTTATTATTGCTTACCTCCTACCTTATCAATCGCTCCAGATTTGGGTTGGCCTTGCAGAGTATCGGTCAGGAAGAGGACGCTGCAGCCCACACCGGTGTGAATGTAACGATGCTGAAGGTTACCACCTTCGCCATCAGCGCCTTCTTCATGGGGGCGGCCGGGGCCGTCATGGCGACAAAATGGACCTATATTGACCCATTCATCGCCTTTAATCCATTTTATTCCTTTATGCCAGTGGTGATGGCCATTTTTGGCGGTATGGGGCAACTGTACGGTCCTATTATTGGCGCGGCTATTTTAACCTACCTGGAAGAATTTCTGATAACCAGGTTCGCCGAAGTATATATGCTCATTTTCGGCGCCATATTAGTGATTGCCATATTATACCTGCCCGATGGACTGGTCGGGGTGATACAAAAACTATGGAAACGATTTTCAGAGAGGAAGCATGCCGTTACTTGAAGGTAAAGGAGTAACCAAGTATTTCGGAGGGTTAGCCGCCGTATCAAATGTGGACTTTAATGTGGAACAGGGTGAAGCCCTCGGTCTGATCGGTCCCAATGGAGCCGGCAAAACAACGCTGTTTAATTTAATATCGGCTGCCCTTGTTCTCAAAACAGGTACAATAAGATTTAAAGGCCAAAATATTACAGGGTTAAAGCCTTATAAAATATGCAGGATGGGGGTGGCGAGGACCTTTCAAATGGTTAAGGTTTTTTCCGATCTGCCGGTTCTTAACAATGTCATTCTGGGCTCCTATTTTGGGGCGTCAACCAATATGTCATCAACGGACGCCGTAAGAGAAGCCTTGGAAATATTAGAGTTTGTGGGATTGTCGGCAGTAAGTGCGACTCCTGCCAAAGACCTGACCCTGGCCAACCAGAAGCGACTTGAAGTAGCCAGAGCGTTGGCAACCAAGCCGGAACTACTATTGCTTGACGAGTTGATGGCTGGGTTGAATGCCACCGAGGTAGGCCAGGCCATGGAATTGGTAACCAGGATCCGGGAAAAGGGGATTACCATTATCATGATCGAGCACGTCATGAAGGCAATTATGAACGTTTGTGAACGAATTATGGTACTCAATCACGGTGCAAAGATTGCCGAAGGAACTCCAAAGGAGATTGCCACCAGCGAAACAGTTATCAAGGTATATTTAGGAGACAAGGCTCATGCTGGAAGTTAGCAATATAGATACTTTTTATGGCAAGATTCAGACATTATGGGGCGTTTCTTTAAAAATCAATGAGGCGGAAATAGTCGCCTTGGTCGGCGCCAACGGCGCCGGTAAAACAACACTTCTTAATACCATATCCGGCTTGCTACGTCCTGCTTCAGGCAATATCGAGTTCCTTGGCAAGAGGATAGATGGGCTAAAATCTCACGCCATTGTGGAGTTAGGCATATCCCATATACCAGAGGGGAGAAGACTTTTTCCCGACATGTCGGTGCGCGAAAACCTGGAGATGGGCGCCTATACGAAACGTGTGTGGAAACAGAAGCAAGAAATCTTTGATAAGGTCTATCAACTTTTCCCCATATTAAAGGCAAGACAAGGGCAATTAGCCAGAACATTAAGCGGTGGCGAACAGCAGATGGTGGCTATGGGCCGGGGTTTAATGTCAAGGCCGAGATTGTGTATCATTGATGAGCCGTCATCCGGTCTGGCACCCATGGTAGTAGACGAAATCTTCCAAATAATACAGGGCCTCCGCGACCAAGGCATTGCCATATTCCTGATTGAACAGAATGTCCAACAAACCCTGGAGACAGCTGATCGGGCATATGTGTTAGAAAACGGGCGAGTAATCTTGGCAGGAGAAAGTAAAGAGCTTCTACAAGAAGAGCTCATAAGAAAGGCATATCTGGGTCTTTAGAGAAACAGCTAATATAAAGCATCCCTTTGTTTCCTAGCGCCGTATTTTATCTTGCTGATTTAAAAACAATTTTTGCGTTTATGTGTAGGCTCTATGGTTATAGGGGCACAATACATTCATTAGTAACCAATTAACGGAAAACATTCCAAGCTCAGGAGGAAAAATGGAAATTAAAGCTGCAGTCCTACGAGAATGTAATAAACCGGTAAGCATCGAACAAATTGAACTGGCGCCTCCAAAGGAGAATGAGGTTTTGGTCAAAACCGCATATACTGCTTTTTGCCATTCTGACCTTAACTTCATAGACGGCAAATTTAGCTTTCCTTTGCCCTTAGTTCTTGGCCACGAGGCCTCCGGAGTGGTTGAAAAGGTTGGGTCAGGTGTAACCTCAGTTAAGAAAGGAGACCACGTGGTGACGGCCTGGATGGTTCCTTGCGGGCACTGTCCTGAATGTATAAGGGGTCAAGGAAATATATGCAGTAGGAGTCATGAAATACATGCACAAGGTTCACTCCTTGACATGACATCCAGACTATCAGACTCGAAAGGCGCCAGGTTATCACATTCGGTTCTCGTTTCAGGTTTCGCCGAATATATGGTCATTCCCGAAGGAGGAGCCATCAAGATCAGAGAAGACATGCCTTTAGACCAGGCCTGCTTCCTTGCTTGTTGCATGCCAACTGGAGTTGGGGCCGTCTACAATGCTGCCGGAGTAAAGCCAGGTGACTCAGTGGCTATTTGGGGAATGGGAGGTGTTGGTCTCAATGTAGTGTACGGTGCGAAATTAAGGAGCGCTGATCCCATAATCGGGGTAGATCTGGAAGCCAGTAAAGAGAACATAGCCAGAGAGTTCGGTGTAACACACTTTATAGATAGCAGCAAAGAAGACCCGATTCCGATAATCCAATTGTTGACCGGTGGTGCAAAGATGGACGATGGGACAATTATGGGCGGTGGTGTGGATTTTGCCTTTGAAGTCAGTGGTGATCCAGGTGCCGTTACGCAGGCGTACTGGGCCTTGGGTTTGGGAGGCAAATTGGTGCAAATCGGAATTATTCCAGAAGGATCAATGGCGGAATTGCCGCTGACTTTTAATCCCCTTCACTGCAAATCTGTGGAAGGTACCCTCTACGGCAATATCCAGACCTATCGGGATATACCTTTCTTTGCCGATATGGCCATGAGAGGGGATTTCATACTGGACAGGCTTATCACCAAAAAATTCAAGGTTGAAGAAATCAATGATGTCGCAGAAGCTATGCGAAAACGTCAAATTATAGGTCGCTGGGTATGCGAATGGAATTAAGGGCGATCGCTTTTATCTGAATCTTTTAGGAGGTATGAAATAGTGGATGACTTAGAGGCAAAAACGATCCCAGGCCAATCAATAACATTAACCGGGACACAGCGCTTAAGACCTGACAAATCTTCAGGATTGATTGATTTAAAAAAGGAAATTTTGAAAAGTAAGGAAAAAAAGGAAAAAGAGGGAAAGGTATCTCAAAATGACATCGAGGATGACGATGTCTTCAAGACAGAAGAAATCAAGGTTGAGGAAATTGCGATCGACGGTATTTGCGGCGTGTATTAGGACTTCATAGGGCGGGCGTAAGAAATAGCGACGGCATATAATCATTTAGGCTATTCGAGTATCCCTTTTCTTTATGGAAAGACAAAAGGATAAAAAATTTATTCTGGCCCTCGGCAAACAGGTTCGAATCGACTGCACAGTGGTTTCTTCCAATATCCATGACCCAACAGATTCAAGTCTTCTTTGGGATTGTGTTGGAGTTCTTACACGAATGCTCGTCCAAATAAAAGGGATAAGTGTGTCCGATTAAGGCAAACTTTCCTTAATTTGATTTCAAGGAACGCCGAAGATGCTCTTCTACCGTGCGTTAGAGTGTTACGAGGGAATGCGTATTTCCCTAAGCTTTCGAAAATCACGCATTTCTGGATGGACACTAATTAGCTTAGACAATCCGAAGGAGATCAGGAAGTATTCTGAAAGGAGGTTGCGGAGTACCAAGTCATGAATTTCCTTTCAGAAATGATTTGATTACCAAACCTATACTGCAACTCAAGTGTATTGTCGGACATGGTATCCTAATCATAACTTCCGCAAGGTTGAAAATCATTCTAATTCCAAGTTCATCCTACAATTTATAGGTGTATAGTAATTTAAGGTAAAGGGATATTGAAATAATCGATTAAAATTTTAGTAATCATGAAAAATCCTTTTTCAATCACTTTCAAATTATTAATTTTTGTCCTGCCGCTGATACTCTTACCCATAGCCGTAGTGGGTTATCTTTCGTATAATGCCTCAGTAGAAACTGTTACTCGCCTATCTCGCGAAGAACAGTTGATGCAGGCAAAAACTGCTGCCGATAAGATTAATAGCATTTTTCAATCTTGTCGGATGGATCTGGAAATAATTGTTCGGCTCCCTGTTATTGAAGATTATTATTTCGCAATGGTCTATGGGCTTGAAACAGAGGCGAACGATTGCCGAAAAAAAATCAAAAGGCTTTTCAGGAACTTTATTGCGCGCTCCCCATATTACCATCAGATTCGTATTCTTGACAAAAATAGCCACGAGGTCGTACGTGTTTGCGCGGATGGAAACGAGGATCGACTTTCTGCACAAGGAGCGAAGGCATTTTCCCATGCTCCCATGTGGAGAAATGAAATGGGTCTCTATATTTCAGGGATCACTCATTCTCCTTCGCTTCAGGGTTTTGTACTCTACTTGGCCAAACCATTAGAAAGCATCCGGCAAGAAATTTCCGGTAAAGTGGTCATAGATCTAAATTATGAAAAAGTGATCAACTTGGTGAGAGCGATCCGGTTAGGTGAACAGGGATATGCATTCTTAGTGGACCAGCTCGGACGCACCATAGCCCACCCGCAATTTAAACCTTATGAATACAACCTATCAAAATATCCATATCCGCGGCTACGAGAATTTGTCATCAACATGATGGCGGGCGAAACGGGCTGGAAAGCCTATTATTACCTGGGGGAGAAGGCTGCGGCATATGCGCCAATTCCTACCATGGGTTGGTCAGTGGCCGTTACCATTCCCATTGAAGAATTCAAGAAAGAAGCGAAAGTCATCCGAACGAAGATGATTCAAGTAGTAGTGGTCACTCTGATCCTTGCAGGGTTTGTCATGATTGTGCTCTCATATAATCTTTTAAGGCCGGTGAAAAGGCTGGTCGCGGCTACAAAGCGAATTGCAAGCGGTGATCTGAGTCAGGAAATTCCCATAAAGTCAGGGGACGAGCTTGGCATCTTAACCCGATCCTTTAATCAGATGGTTAGAAACCTGAGAGAGATCCAGAGCAAGCTGGTACGTTCGGAGAAACTGATCTCCATGGGGAGACTTTCTGCTGGAGTGGCACATGAGATCAGGAATCCCTTGAATGCCATGAAAGGTGCTATAGTCTATCTTCAAAGGCGTAGATCGGATGACCCCCTGATGTGTGAGTATACAAAGCTCATCCTTGAAGAAATCGAGCGGCTGAATCAGTTCGTAACGGAGTTTCTATATTTTGCCAGGCAATCCGCACCAAAACTGGCACCTACAAACCTTAATGAACTGCTCCAGAATACTCTCAACCTTTTTGAGGAGAAATTGAGGGAAAAAGGAATTAATATAGTAAAGAATCTCGATTCCTCTTTACCCTTTCTACTGATTGATCCTAATCAGATTGAGCAGGTCATTGTCAATCTCTTGATAAACGCCTGTGATGCCATGCCTGAGGGAGGAGTTCTCGAGTTATCAACAAAGATAATAATGGAAGGCAAAGGGGTTGATTCCTCATTCAAGGCCCTGATTAATATCGGAGATGACGGACCAGGCATCTCCCATGAGCACTTTCAGAATATTTTTGATCCTTTTTTTAGCACCAAAGAGACAGGAACAGGTTTAGGCCTGCCAATAAGCCTGGGCATAGTGGAAAGCCACGGGGGAAAGTTAAAGGTTTTAAGTCAGGAGGGTGAGGGAACGAAAGTGATTATCGAATTACCTATTATGGAGAATTACAGGGTTCAGGAGGTAGAGGGTGAAAAAGAAGATATTGATAGTTGATGACAAAATCAACACCTTAAAAGTCGTTGGCGCAATTCTCTATGATGAGGGATATGAAGTAATTAAGGCGCAAAGCGCTAAACAGGCCTTAATGACTCTTGAAAGCCAACAAGACATTGATGCTGTCCTGTCTGATCTAAAGATGCCGGGCATAGACGGCTTAGAATTATACAAAAGGATGAGAAAGGTGGACGCTCATATTCCTTTTGTGATCATGACCGCCCATGGGACGATCGGATCTGCTGTTCAGGCTATGAAAGAGGGTGTTACCAATTATCTCATTAAACCTCTTAATTACGAAGAATTGAGTGTCGTCTTAGAGAGGGCCATCCGGGAAAAAGAAATTTCGAAGGAATTGACTAACCTGCGTCGGGAAGTAAGGGAAAAATATTCTCTTCAAAACATAATCGGAACCAGTCAGAAAATGAAAGATATTTTCGAGATGTTACGTACAGTGGCGCCCACTGATGCACCCATCCTGATTAATGGCGAGACCGGAACTGGTAAAGAACTATTGGCCAAGGCAATCCATTCCTTAAGCAGGAGGAAGGAGCGCAGTATGGTATGCATCAACTCCGCTGCGCTAACAGAGACTCTTCTGGAGGCTGAGCTTTTTGGCTACGTGAAGGGAGCCTTTACCGGTGCATTGACCAATAAAAAGGGGCGATTTGAATCGGCTGATGGGGGGACACTTTTCTTGGACGAAATCGGACAAATGAGTCTAAACCTCCAGAGTAAGTTCCTTCGTTTCTTGCAGGATGGAACATTTGAACCTGTGGGTGAGGTAGAAAGTAAAAGCGTGGACGTACGAGTGATTGCAGCCACTAACCGTAATCTGCAGGAAGAGATTAAGGCAGATCGGTTTCTGAGTGACCTCTTTTATCGCATTGAGGTCATTTCTATTACCCTCCCACCTTTGCGGGAAAGGCTGGACGATATCCCGCTTTTGGTCGATCACTTTATTAAACGTTCTGCCGAGCAGTATGAAAAGGCTATTGATAGTATCGATCCCCAAGCCACAGAGTCTTTGGAGAAGCATAACTGGCCAGGTAATGTGAGAGAACTGGAGAATTGCTTGGCAAGGGCAGTGGTCCTTTGTAAAGGACGTCAAATAGGTCTAGCCGATTTTCCCGAAAAAATTAGGGCTCTGGCTGATCAGCCTCCGTCAAGACGAGAGAAAAGGCTTATCCATGAGATTCCAGAACAAGGGATAAAACTCAAGGACATGGAACAGGAACTTATCAAGAAGACCTTGGAAAAATGCCTGGGAAATAAGACGTTAGCAGCTGACTCTTTAGGTATATCCCGAAAAGCTCTTTATGAGAAGATAGAGCGCTATGGAATTAGCCTATAGGGCCTTCTTGAGATATCTCCGAGAATGACCCAACGAACGAATCATGGCCACATTCTGCAAGGTTCTCGGTGTTTCACTCATTTACAGAAGAAGAAAAACTGTTACCTTTCGTTACATGTGAACTAATGCATTAAATTAGTTTGCTATTTCTCTTATGAGAGTGGACCAACCCCTATTTCCCCACCCAATTCTGTCACTAATAGTAACAATGCGTTCATCCATCACTTTTTAGAACTTCAGAAATAGATGGAATTTCAATGAATTAAACATTGGGTTGAATTGGAATAATCTTTGCAGAGTTCCTTATTGAAAAAGCCATACTAAAGGGTGCCGAAATTGGATAGAGATGGGATAGTGCTCCGTTTAGAGAAAATTCGCAAGAGCTTTGGTGGTCTGGTGGCCTTGACCGATGTAGATCTGAACTTGGAGGAGCGCCAAATAGTAGGGCTCATCGGTCCCAATGGTGCGGGCAAATCAACACTGTTTAACGTAATTACATCAATCTACAAGCCAGACGCTGGCGATATTTACCTGAAGGGGCGAAGAATTACCGGATGCGTCTCCCATAAAATATGCCACCTGGGAATATCCAGGACTTTTCAACTGGTTAAGACCTTCCTGAGTATGACAGCGTTGGATAATGTGATGGTGGGGTCTATCTACGGTTACAAGCTTCGTGGCAAGGAGGCCCGTAAGAGGGCTTTGGAAGCCTTGGACCTTGTGGAACTGATTGACAAGAAAGATGTAATCACGGCCCACATGACCCTATCCGACCGGCGTCTCCTTGAAGTGGCTAGGGCTTTGGCTTCCATGCCGCTGGTTACCCTGTTAGACGAACCTATGGCCGGCCTCAATACTTCTGAAACCATTAAGATGCTGGAAGTGATCAACAGGGCAAGGGAGGAAAGAAACGTTACCATCTTATGGGTGGAACATAAAGTGGATGCCATCTTCCATCTCTGTGACCGTGTCGTAGTCCTTGACTATGGCCAAAAGATTGCCGAGGGTAACCCGGAACAAGTGGCGAAGAATTCTAAAGTCATTGAGGCATACCTTGGTGAATCCCCTGCTTGAAGTCATAGAAGTTGAGGTGTTTTACGAAGATGCCCAGGCCGTTTGGGACGTCTCCTTCCATGTGGACAGGCAAAAGATCGTTGCACTTATAGGGGCCAACGGTGCTGGCAAGAGCACGCTTCTGGACACCATCTCAGGTATTATCCAGCCCATCAGGGGGAAGATACTGTTTTCTGGAAAGCCATTAGTCAATCTCAAGCCAGAGGAAGTGGTAGCCTTGGGCATTTCCCAAGTACCTGAGGGACGTCGCCTGTTCTCCCGACTTACAGTTTTGGAAAATTTAGAATTGGGGGCCTTTCCCCCGAGAACGCGGCCGTTTTTGCAGGAGTCACTAGAACGTGTGTTCAGTCTATTTCCTGTGCTAAAAAAGCGGATCAGCCAGATCGCCGGTTCGTTAAGTGGAGGAGAACAGCAGATGTTAGCTATTGCCAGGGCCATCATGGCCAAACCGACTCTCCTCATGCTGGATGAGCCCTCTCTGGGTTTAGCCCCTGTCATTGTTAAACAAATGTTCGAAATCGTACAAATCCTGAACCGAGAAGGCGTGACGATTCTTCTGGTTGAGCAAAACGTTCACCAGACTTTGGAAATAGCCAACTATGTCTATGTCTTGCAAACGGGTAGGCTGCAACTAAAGGGCTCGGGTGATAACCTTTTAAGGAATCCCGATTTTCAGAGGGCCTACCTTGGAATGATAGGATAGGTTCATGACCGGCTTTTCTTCCTTTAGCATTTTCTTGCAGATTCTGATTAACGGCACTCTTTTTGGCAGTATGTATGGCGTTGCCGCTATAGGCTTAAGTCTTATTTTTGGGTCAATGCAGATCATCTTTATTGCTCAAGGCTCAATAATAATTTTGGCTGCCTATTTTACCTATTGGATCTTTACGCTGACTTCTGTGGATCCATTTTTTTGTCTTTTTCTAAGTCTCCCCATTTTTCTGGGACTTGGCTGGGTTCTTTACGTAGGACTTTTCCATAAGGTAGCAGGCGTAGGAAAAAACCCTTCTTTGCTTCTGGCATTTGGCCTGATGATCCTTTTGGAGAATCTGATGTCTATTGTCTGGACACCCAATCCCCGCGCTGTCAAGACTGCCTATACCGCCTTAGGTCTTAGTGTAGGAAGTATGCAGATCTCTTTTACACGGCTTATGGTCTTTCTCACAAGTCTCACTGCAACAGGGTTGGTATTTTTGTTTATGAAAAAAACCCTCTGGGGGAAAGCGGTCCGTGGTGCATCTGAGGACATGAGAACGGCTGCCCTGATGGGGATAAGTCCCCGTCGAGTTAGCAGTATCACCTTTGGCATAGGTATTGCCTTGGCGGGGATTGCAGGAGTGGCTACAGCCACCACATATCCCTTTGACCCCTATTTTGGCTTCATTTTTAGCCTGAAGGCGCTGATCGCAGTGGCCTTTGGGGGGATGGGGAGTGTGGTTGGAGCGCTGCTGGGTGGTATCTTGTTAGGGGTAATAGAAAGCATGGCTTCTTATACGATCAGTGGAGGCTGGGCAGACGGCATTTCATATGCGGCCTTTCTTTTGGTCCTTATGTTTCGACCTGAAGGCATTTTTGGGCGATCCGTGATAAAGGCTTAAGGGTATGAGAATGATTAAAAAGGCTTGGAGCAACTTGCAAACTGCCTATTTGGGCGGTTTCCTTCTAATATGCTTTTTCTTCCTCTTTCCTTTCCTGGTGGATCCCGAGGAATCATATCTGGTCTATTTTCTTTTCTTAACCTTTCTCTATATTGCCTTAGCTCAGGGGTGGAACCTAGTAGCCGGGTATGCAGGACAGGCTTCCCTTGGCCAGCACGCCTTTTTCGGACTTGGGGCTTATCTGACAGCTATGACCTGGATGGCAGGGTGGACAGGTTATTTCGATCCCCTGGGGATGTTTATTAGCGGTGCAGGATCTGCCATTCTGGGAATCGCGATAGGCATACCGCTCCTTTCCAAACTGCGAGGCGACTATTTTGCCCTGGGAACACTGGGACTGGGGGAGATCTTGCGAGTGGTCTTTACTCAAGGAGGGTCACTCACCGGCGGGCCGGTAGGGCTGATGCTCCCTTCTTCCGCGTACCAATCCATGAGGCCCTACTATTTTATAACCCTCTTTATCGCCCTTTTCGCCCTTTTGTCCATATGGCTCCTGGTGCGATCACGGGTGGGGCTCGCATTGGTGGCAATTAGGGAGAACGAACAGGCCGCTGCTGCCAATGGGATCTATGTACTGAAATTCAAGATTCTTGCCTTTGCCGTGGGTGCATTCTTTACAGGAATGTGCGGAAGTCTTTATGCATACTATCTGTTTCACATACATCCCGCGGGATTTTTTAGCCTTAACTGGGCCCTTTTGCCTGTTCTTATGACCATTTTGGGAGGTATCGGCACCCTCATGGGACCAATTGTTGGGGCTTTTCTTTTGGCAACAGTCTTTGAACTGGCCAACATCTGGCTGCCGGAGATTCACCCTATTTTTTCTGGGGCATTCATCATTCTGGTCATGCTCTTCTTACCTCAAGGGATAATGAGCTTGGGAGCAAGGACTGATAGGTATCAGATTTTACGGAAAATGTTTTTTTCAAGCACGTATCCTGAAGACAAAAAAAATATCTGAGAGAGAAGTGGTTTTCCCATTTTTTACAGATTAATTTCTTCCAAGAACGAAGGAGACAATGAAGGGAAATATTAAAAAAATCGGTAAGGTAAGGATGATTTTTTGGTTTGGTCTGCTCGGTCTGTTATCAATGATCCTGGGATTCGCTCAGCCAGTGGAAGCCGAGAAGAAAGAGATCCTTATCGGAACAAACCTTCCACTTACCGGCATTTTGGCCATGGCAGGCATTGAACAACAATGGGCCTATCAAACCGCTGTTAATGATATTAATAAGAAAGGCGGGATATGGGTGAAGGAATACGGGAAAAAGCTCCCTGTGCGTCTGATCGTGGCAAATGATGAAAGTGATCCGGTAAATGCTGCAGCAGCTGTTGAACGCCTCATTAAGCTAACAAAAGTTGACCTTCTGTTAGGGGGCTTTGCTGCTCCCTTTGGTGTGATTCCAGGATGTATTACCGCGGAAAAGTATCGCAAATACTACCACACCTCCATTTGCCTGATTCCTCCCTGGCTGGAGCATAAATTCCAGTGGTCTACCCTGTTTTTCTTTGATCTGGAACAGGCCTGTAGTGTCCCCTACGAGATTTGGAACACCCTACCTAAGGAGGAAAGACCTCAAAGACCGGCCCTTATAATGGAAGACACATTTGATGGTCGCGCCTTTGCCGGTATTTTTCGGAAACTGGCAGAGAAATATGGATATAAATTTATCATGGACGAACCCTGGGCTGTAGGGGCCACAGATTACTCAGCACAGATTATCAAAGCCAAATCCCTGGGTGTAGATGCCGTTTTAATCTTTGGTTCAAATACGGACTGCATAACCTTTGTTCGTCAAATGAAGGATAACAATCTCAACGTCAAATATTTCCACGGTTGGAAAGGCACTTGGGCCGCAGAGTTCTGGAAGGAATTGGGAAAAGACGCTCAGTACGTCCTTTGTGACGGCTTCTGGTCCATGGATTCTCCGTTTCCAGGTGCGAGAGAGCTTGGAGTACGATACTACGATAAATTCAAAAAATATTCTGTAAGTATCGGGGCTGTCTATGCTCTCTGCCAGATCCTCTGGCAGGCCATTGAAAAGGCCGGCACCCTGGACTCGGCAAAGGTACGTCAAGCGGTGCTTGTCAATGAATTCCAAACAGTGATGGGCAAGGTAAAATATGATAAAAATGCAGTGGCCACTTTTGTCAGTACAGCCCATCAGTGGTGGAAAGGAAAGCAGATCACGGTCTACCCCTTTGAACGGACTCACTACAAGATTAAATTAGTACCTTCCTGGAAAGATCGTTAATGGAGGAAAGGGAGGATGCATGTGCCCGGCACATCGAAGAGCGAACAAACTTTAATGATTTCCGGTAAGCCAGGTCTCTTGGAATGATAAAATTAAAGTGGGAAGGAGGTGGTTTTTTATCTGATGAACCTATCAAGAATCGGCAGAGGACATAGGGGCGTAAGCCCGTTGGTAACCTATTTACTAAAAAGGAGGAAATGATGATGGGAAACACAAAAAAAGATGGTAAGGTTAGGATGATTTTTTGGTTTGGTCTGCTCGGCCTGTTATCAATGATCCTAGGATTTGCTCAGCCAGTGGAAGCCGAGAAGAAAGAGATCCTTATCGGAACAAACCTTCCGCTAACCGGCATTTTGGCCATGGCAGGGATCGAGCAGCAATGGGCCTATCAGACTGCTGTGTATGACATTAATAAGGCAGGCGGGATATTTGTGAAGGAATTAGGGAAAAAGCTCCCTGTGCGTCTGATCGTGGCGGACGACGAAAGTGATCCGGGAAAGGCTGCGGCAGCAGTTGAGCGTCTCATTAAGCTAAAAAAAGTTGACCTGCTGTTAGGGGGATTTGCTGCTCCCTTTGGTGTGATTCCAGGATGTATTACCGCGGAAAAGTATCGCAAATACTACCACACCTCCATTTGCCTGATTCCTCCCTGGCTGGAGCATAAATTCCAGTGGTCCACACTCTTTTTCTTTGACCTGGAACAGGCATGTAGTGTCCCTTACGAGGCCATGAACACTATACCTGAAAATGAAAGACCAAAAAACCTGGCTCTCGTTATGGAAGACACATTTGATGGCCGGGCCTTTGCCGGAATTTTTCGGCCCCTGGCAGAGAAGTATGGATATAAATTCGTCTTGGACGAACCCTGGGCCGTAGGGGCAAAGGATTACTCTGCACAGATAATTAAGGCCAAATCTCTTGGTGTGGATGCCATTTTGATCTTTGGTGCGGATACGGATTGTATCACCTTTGTTCGTCAGATGAAGGAGAATAAGCTCAACGTCAAATACTTCCACGGTTGGAAAGGCACCTGGGCAGGAGAGTTCTGGAAGGCATTGGGAAAAGACGCCCAGTATGTCCTTTGTGACGGCTTCTGGTCCATGGATTTTCCGTTTCCCGGGGCTAAAGAACTTGGAACGCGTTACCACGACAAGTTCAAAAAATATTCCGTAAGTGTCGGAGCTGTCTATGGCCTTTGCCAAATCCTCTGGCAGGCCATTGAGAAGGCCGGCAGTCTGGATTCGGCAAAGGTACGTCAAGCAGTGATAGACAATGAATTCCAGACAGTGATGGGCAAGGTGAAATATGACCAGAATGGAGTGGCAACCTTTGTCAGTACGGCCCATCAGTGGTGGGATGGGAAGCAGATGACGGTCTATCCTTTTAAATGGACCGACTATAAAGTTAAGGTCGCCCCTCCGTGGGATAAACGGTAGCAGTATTGGCATTTTCCAAGGAGGAAATACGGAGAAAGTTTGAAAAGAGTATATCAATTCACTAATGTCCCAACGTTTGGTTAAATAGATATCGTGAGCAGCTAAACGTTGGGACATAGTGATATCAATCATAAAATGAGGAGATACTATGCCCATCAGTATAGAAAGAAAGCAATTCCCATTGTTGTACATACACCAGCATTCCCGAGGCGTTTTGGGCTGGGGAGCCCATAAAATGGCTGCTCAAGAATGCCAGATGTACGGCATAAAACATGCCCTGCTAGTAACCACAGGCCTGAAAGGCACTGGTATTGTGGATGAGGTCGAAGGCGTGCTTAAAGCAGGCGGCCTGTCAGTTACCCGCTTCGAGGAGGTCACTTCCAATCCCAAGGACCATGAGTGCAAGGCCGGGACCCAGGTCTACCTTGATGCTGGATGTGACGGTATCGTGTCAGTGGGCGGTGGAAGCGCGCACGATGCTGGGAAAGGTATCCGTATCATGGTGACCAATGACGGACCCGACACGAACCTCAGGGATTTTTGTGCCTTCCTCGACCCCCACTACACCACGCGAATTCCCACCTACAAGCCAGTGACAATCCCCCAGGTCGCCGTCAATACAACCACGGGCACCGGGGCGGAGGGGACGGCCTTTGCCATCATCAATGACGAGGAGTGGGTCTACAAACTTATCCTGGTGGTGCCCGGCGTAGGGCCTTCTGTCGGCATTAACGACCCTGCGTTTATGAGGCTCCAGCCCCCACATATGGTTGCCTGGGCAGGGATGGATGCCTTCTGCCATGCAATGGAGCCATTTATTGGCCGATTCAACATGCCCGTCGTCCATGCTGTCGCCCTGCGGGCCATCAAGCTACTGAGCGAAAACATTCGCCAAGCATATTCGAACCCTTCCAACGATGTTGCCATCGAGAATATGGCTTGGGCTCAGTACATCGCTAGCATGTCCTACAACCTGGGCGGGGGAATGGGGATGGTGCATGGAACGGCCCATATGCTGTCGGTTATCAAGGATCTTCATCATGGATACACCAACGCTATCATGATGATGCCGATAGAGCGCTTTAATGTAGTGGCCGTCCCGGAACGCTTCAAGGAGATTGGAGAGGCCATGGGGCTTGATGTAAGCCATATGAACCCCGTACACGCTGCGGACATAACCCTGGAAGAGATCGAGCGACTTCGAAATGATGTGGGCATTCCACAAGTCCCCCTCAAGGAGTTCGATTTTTCCGAGGCCGACGTTGAGCATACGGCCAAATGGGCCAGCAATGATCTGTCACGGGAGGCCAATCCCAGAGACATCACGTCTGAGCAGATCAAGGAAATCATGCGGTCCTGCATCTAAGCGCCGGCCCGCTTCATTCTGATTGGGCCAATCATCGGAGCAGACCCCAGGCTTCTGTTTCGGTCCCTAATGTGGTATGGTACCACTCAGTTGAAGAGACGTGTGCCAGATGCACGCTATGAAAAGTATGGGAAGAAGGGACAACAGGCCCCTGATTCCCCATGTAAACAGGATCTCAAGACAAAGAGAGCGCGTATGAAATTCATAAGAGTCAATATGTCTGACAAAATAGTAAATGTCGAAGATGTACCCCAGGAGTATATGGGGCTGGGCGGCAGGGGTCTTACTTCAATAATGCTTAATGCAGTGGTGGCGCCCAAATGTGATCCTCTGGGGCCTGAAAACAAACTCATTTTTGCCCCTGGCGTCTTAAGCGGGACAAATTTGGTGAATACCAGCCGGATTTCTGTGGGGGCCAAAAGCCCGCTGACAGGCACTATTAAAGAGAGCAACGCGGGGGGAACGATTGCTGCGGCACTTGGGCGCCTGGGGATCACCGCGGTGATAGTTGGAGGCCGGGGGCCGGAGGGAGAACTTAGCATCCTCAGGATTGATGAGAGAGGGGCCGCGACCCTCGGTCCCGCCGAAGAGTACAAGGGAATGCGGACTTATGCCCTGGTGGAGAAGTTGCTTCAGACCTATGGAGAAAAGAGTTCAGTGCTCTGCATAGGCCCAGCTGGCGAGCAGAAGATGACCGCAGCTTCCATTCAGTCCTCTGATATCGATGGGCGCCCATGCCGGGCCGCGGGCCGCGGGGGCTTAGGTGCGGTTATGGGAGCCAAGGGGCTTAAGGCCATTGTTGTTGACCAGCGTGGGGATAGTGCTGATGTGATAACCAATCCTGAAGCCTTTAAAGAAGCGGCCAAGGCCTTTGCCAAGGCCGTGAAGGAGCATCCATTCAGCGGTCAGATGATGCCAGCGCTGGGTACAGCGGGGCTAGTGGCTCCGGTCAATTCCATGGGCGCATTCCCCAGCTTAAACGCAACCAAGGGGGTCATGGATGGCTGGGAGAAGGTAAGTGGTGAGACCATGGCCCAGATCATCCAGGAACGCGGTGGCAATACCTCCCATATGGGCTGCGCCCAGTGCATTGTCCACTGCTCCAATGAATTTGTGGACAAACAGGGTAAGTACGTGACCTCATCCTTAGAGTATGAGACGATCTGGGCCATGGGCGGCATGACTGGGATCGATGATCTTGACACGATTGCCCAGCTGGATTTCCTGTGTGATGACATTGGCGTTGACACCATGAGCACCGGAGTGGCCGTGGCTGTTGCTATGGATGCTAGGTACAAAAAGTTTGGTGATGGCCGGGCGGCTATCGAGATGGTTGAAGAGATTGCGCAGGGAACTGAATTCGGGAAGATCCTTGGAAACGGGCCCGCTGCCGTGGGGAAACACTTCAACCACACCCGAGTGCCCGTGGTCAAGGGACAGAGCATTGCCGCGTACGATCCCAGAGCCATGCAGGGAAACGCCGTTACGTATGCCACTTCGCCCATGGGTGCGGATCACACAGCGGGAAACGTGGTCGGGGAATATCTGACCCAGGCACTCGATCCATTGAAGGCAGATGGGCAGGTTGAGGCGTCCCGAAATACCCAAATTGCCATGGCCTCTGTTGACTGCACAGGCCTTTGTGTCCTGGCCAGTTTTGCATTGAAAACCCCAGAGGGTGGCGAGGCATTTCTGAAGGCTATGAATGCCAAGTTCGGGACAGCCCTTGGTCCGGATGATATACCCGCTCTTGGTATCCGGGTGTTGAAAGCGGAGCGGAAATTCAACAAAAAGGCGGGTTTTACAAATAAGGACGATCGGTTACCTGAGTTCTTCTACAAAGAACCCCTGCCCCCTCATAACACAGTGGTTGTAATCAGTGATGAAGAGATGGACAACACCCTTGATTTTTGAAGTGCATCAAAAGTGAAGATCAGAGTCAAACTATTCGGGACTTTGAGCAAACCTTTTCCAGTCTACCAGCCCCAATGTGGCATTGAGGTTGAGATTCCGGATGGTGCGACGGTCAGAGACCTCCTCGCTCATCTGGAAATCTCAAGATCTCAAAGGGCTGTTGTTTCTATGGAGGGCCGGATTCTAAGAGCGGATGATAAACTGCAGGACGGCTCTTCTGTACATGTCTTTCAGGCCGTTCATGGTGGATAACCCGTCTCTCCATCATCTGAATTGGCAAATGCCTTGAGGGTGTGGATTTAATAGCTAATTATTTCCCTTTCTAGAGAAGCGTAGTCCCGCCTCAGACACGATATAAAATCGGGAACCGATTTTATTCTTGAAGGAGGTTCTGAAAAGAATGGAAGACAAAGAAAAAGATATAAAAGAACTCCAAAAAGAGAATGACAAAGGGAATGACAAAAGGAATATCTTCTCCATTGAAGAAATCAAGGTTGAAGAGATGGCCATCGACGGCATCTGCGGGGTCTACTAGAAAACCACAAGTCGGATTGCGGCATTTCCATTTTTCAAATGCTTGATGGAGATAAAACACAGCATGGTCCAAATTAAAGAAAAGAGATACAAACTCGCCCCTGGCACCCAGGTGAGAAAAGAGGATTTCGGGCTGTTGTTTTACACGATGGCCGGACCGCGTCTCTATTTTTTCCCCTCTGGCAAATTGCTGGAGGATCATTTTTTCAATGGGGAAATGACTCTTGAACAATGGATGAATCGAGAAGCTGGTCAAGGGATTATTTCAGCACATCGGATATCCAGTCTAAAAACATCTCTCAATCGGTTGAAAGAAAAAGGAGTGATCCTTGAGCGCTGAAATGGCAAGGATGGGTTTAAGGGCTCCTGTCAATGTCACGTGGGAGATCACTCAAATATGTAACTTGAGATGTGTTCATTGTCTTTCCAATGCAGGACTGGCATTGGACAGTGAACTGTCCACAGGGGAATGCCGTGACTTAATGGATCAATGGACCGCCCTCCAGGTGTTTCAGGTTAACATAGGCGGAGGTGAACCGTTTCTTCGAGAGGACTTTCTTGATCTTTTAAGCTACGCCCACGAAAATGGATTGGTGACCTGTGTGAGCACCAATGGGATATTGATCGATAAGGCATTAGCCGAGCGCTTATCCAAACTTAAAATGCTGTACCTCCAGGTGAGCCTGGACGGTGCAACCGCAGAGGTGAATGACATGATCCGAGGCAAGGGGACCTATAGAAAGATCATGGATGGCATAGGTTGTCTGGCAGACCAAAGGGTTCCCTTTAGTATCAATACAGTCCTGACTCGTCTGAATTTCCCGCAATTGGAAGATTTGAGGAAGTTAGCGAAGGCATTTGAGGCCGATCTCCGGGTTTCTCGTTTTCGTCCCTCGGGGAGAGGCAAAGAGAGCAAGAAGTGGTTGGGGCCTGATAAAGAGCAGCTGGAGACGTTTGCAGACTGGCTCAATGAACATGACCTGGTCCGAACGGGAGACTCTTTTTTTTGCCTTACCTCGGAGAACCGGAGGAGAAAAGGCATGGACATGTGTGGCGCAGCCAAGATGACATGCTGCATCTCCCCGATCGGGCAAGTTTATCCGTGTGCTTTTCTTCAGGAAAGGCCCTTTCTTGCAGGAAATGTTCGTGAGAGAACCTTTAAAGATCTGTGGAATCACTCCCCTGTCTTCGCCCAGTTTCGAAGTCTAAATGTCAAATCCTGCCTGCTGGACTGCTACCGCTTCGAGACCTGCCGTGGGGGATGCCCTGCTGTGGCCTATCACACCTATTATGATATATCCATGCCGGACCCGGAATGCCTTATAAATTTGAAAATGAACGCCAAGACTGTAACGTGAATAGTATAAGGCCATGTTCAATCACCTCTTTAAGCCCATAAAGATAGGTCATACAACCCTGCCCAATCGAATCTGTTTTCTGGGCCATCGGACCAATTTTGCCATAAGGGGTCGATTGACCGACCGCCACGTCACCTATTATGCGAGGAGGGCTCAGGGGGAATGCGGCCTAATCATTGTGGGTGAACTTTCTATTCATCCTGATGATCGACCCTGGGAATCAATGATTGAAGCATACCATCCTGATGCTGTGAACGATTTCCACAAGCTGACAAAGGCTGTCCATAAGCATGGGACCGCTATCTTTGTTCAACTCAATCATCATGGTTTTCAGAGCAGCGGGGCCATAACCAGGAAAGGGATATGGGGACCGTCCGCTGTTTCCGATATTGTCTTCGGAGAGACGGCCAAATCCATGGAACCGGAAGATTTTGAGATACTCCTCGATTCCTTTGCAGGGGCGGCCCGGAAGGCAAGAGACGGGGGATTTGACGGATTGGAGATCGACATGGGGCCGGAATCCCTCTTGAGGCAGTTTCTGTCTCCTCTCAGCAACCACCGACAGGATGAATACGGGGGCATCCTGGAAAACCGGATGCGGCTGCCCCTTCAGGTCCTTCAACGCGTCAGGGAAACAGTAGGTGCGGATTTTACGGTGGGGATTCAGTTATGCGCGGATGAAAAGTTCTGGGGTGCTATCACCCCTGATGAATCCCGGCAGTTCGCGGAACGTTTCGCGAGTGATGGCCGCGCCGATTTCATAAATGTCAGTGTGGGCACCTATTATAACCTATATCTAGTTTTGCCATCCATGCATACGCCCCTGGGTTTTACAGTTGACGTGGCCAAGCAGATAAAGGAAACAGTAAACATCCCGGTCATGGCCAGTTACCAGATCAACTCACCCAAGATGGCTGAAGAAATCCTTGAAAAAGGCCGGGCTGATCTCATCGGGTTCGTTCGCCCGTTGATTTGTGATCCGGATTTTCCCCATAAGGCCCAGCAAGGCAGACAAAAAGATATCCGTTATTGTGTAAGAGACAATAAGGGATGCATTGGAAGAATCAATCAATCTAAGGCCCTGAGTTGCACCCAGAATCCGTCCGTGGGTTATGAAGATCCAGATGGAGATGAAAGCTTTATAATGGCTTCTGCCAAGAAAAAGGTGATAATTATTGGGGGTGGGCCGGGAGGACTTGAAGCGGCCCGGGTCGCCAAAATCAGAGGACATGAGGTCACCCTATACGAGAAAGACCACGTTCCGGGAGGGCAGGTCAATCTGATCAAGAAGCTCCCTGGGCGGCAACCCATGGCAGGGATAATACATCATCTAATCCATGCCCTCTACAAACTGGAGGTGCCTGTTATAACGAGAATCGAGGTAACCTCTGACCTTATCCTCGAAAAAAACCCGGATACGGTGATTGTGGCCACCGGCTCAAGGCCCCGGAAAAAACCGGTTACCGGTGTGTATGATTCACCATGGGTTCTCAACGTCTGGGAGGCATTAGATGGGTCCTATCCTGTGGGACAGAAGGTGCTTTTCATTGATGAGAACGGAGGTCATCACGCGACAGGCACCATAGAGCTCCTTGCAGATCAGGGCAAGAATGTGACCATGGTGACAAGCGACCTCTTCGTCGGCATTGAACTCGCGCCTCTGGGAGATCTCTATCTCACTCGTCAAAGACTTCTCCAGAGAGGCGTCATTTTCATTTCCGATGTGATGATCGATCTTATTTCAGGATACAAGGTTATAGGCAGGGACCTCTACACCAATAAGACCATGATCTTTGACGACTATGACACGGTCATCCTGGATATGGGTAATGTGCCTGTCGATGATCTCTACTTCCAGCTGAAAGAAAAGGTGAAAGAACTCTATCGCGTTGGAGACTGCGTGGCGCCCAGGGGCGTCGATATGGCTATCCTGGAAGGGAGAGAGGCTGGAGATAAGCCGTGAACGAACTTCGTTATCTCTTCTCTCCTCTGAAAATCGGATCGGTCGTGGTTCCGAACAGGATTCATTTCGCAGCCCACATGACAAACTTCGGGGAAGACCAGAAGATCAGCGAACGCCATATTTACTACTACCGTGAGAGAGCCAAAGGGGGCTGTGGACTCATCACCACAGAAGAGATGACCGTACATCCGACGGATCGCGCTTACGACAAGTTAGTTGATGCCTTTGAACCGGATGTAATTCCTGGATTCCAAGATCTCACCAAAGTCATTCACGAATTCGATACAAAGATCTTCGCCCAACTCAACCACAACGGCATGCAAGGGGATGGAAGGACTTCCAGGCTTCCCGTCTGGGGCCCTTCTACAGGAAAGGACCCCATCTTCCGGGAAACGTGTAAGGAGATGGAGATCGAGGATATCCGGGAGTGCGTGTCCTTTTACGCAAAGAGTGCGGTTCACGCTGTAGAAGGCGGGTTTGACGGGATAGAACTCCAATTCGGTCACAGTTCCCTGATCCGCCAATTTCTCTCGCCGGCGACGAATTTCAGACAAGACCAGTACGGGGGATCCCTTGAGAATCGGATGCGCTTCTGTCTGGAAGTGATCGATACCGTCCGCAAGGCGGTGGGATCGGATTTCACTTTGGGCGTGCGGCTTGATGCAGATGAAATGCATCCAAAAGGGGGACTCACCCTGGAGGATACAAAAAGAATCGCTGCTCGTCTCGAAGCCACGGGCCAGATTGATTTCATGGATTTGAGCCTTGGGACCTTCTACAACCTTTTCCTTGTGGCAGGTTCCATGCATACCCCTCTCGCTTACACGGTACCCCTTTCCGCGGGCATTCGATCGATAGTGAATCTTCCTGTTTTCTGCACAAACCGCATCAATGATCCTCATCTCGCGGAGAAGATCCTCGAGAACGGTCACGCCGACATGATCGGTATGGTGCGTGCCCTTATCTGTGATCCGGAATTACCTGCTAAGGGCTGGGAGGGGAGAACCGAAGACATCCGCCATTGTATTGCCTGCAATCAGGGATGCATCGGAAGGATGGGCGTGGGCTACAGGCTTGGGTGTATTCAGAACCCGGCTGTGGGAGAAGAAAAAAGCTTGGGAATAGGGTCACTTGAATCCTGTAACATACCTAAGAAAATAGTCGTTGTGGGGGCAGGTCCTGCCGGGCTTGAGGCCGCCCGGGTGGCTTCATTGAGAAGACATAAGATTGTTCTCTTTGAAAAGAACGAGGAGGTGGGTGGCCAAAATATCATTGCTGGGAAGGCGGCAGGCAGACAAGAGATAACCGGTGTAACCAGATGGCTCATAAGTCAGGTGAATAAACTGGATATTGATATAAGGCTGAAAGTGGAAGCCGATATGGACACGGTCTTGAAGGAGGAGCCTGATGCCGTGGTTGTGGCGACCGGTTCGATCCCCAAGGAAAAACCCTTTCCAGGTGATTACTCTTCTCCTGAGGTTGTCAATACCCAACAGGTCCTGAATGGCGAGGTTAAGGTCGGTCAAAAGGTGCTCCTCGTTGATCTTGACGGACATCATCAGGCCACGGGCACAGCCGAATTTTTGGCGGATCAGGGGAAAATCGTCCATATAATCACACCATCTCTTTTTGTGGGCGGCAAATTGGGACCCCTTCAGGATCTCTATCTGACGAGGCAGCGGCTTGCAAAAAAAGGGGTGACCTTTACCCCGGACATAGCTGTTCTTGAAATTCAGGGGAAATTGGTCAAAGGCCTCAATGTTTATTCCAATGAGATGATGGATTTTGAGGGATATGACACGGTCGTCTTGACTGCTGGAAATGTATCTCAGGACCAACTGTATTTTGAACTTAAGGGTAAGGTGAAAGAACTTTATCGGATTGGAGATTGTGCGGCCCCCCGGAAAACGGATATGGCAATCATGGAAGGTCATTACGTAGGGAGGTTTTTGTGAAGGCGGAAGGCGGAAGACCGAAGACAGAATCCAAGAATGTCTGGATTTACATAAAGCACAGGGAAGGTACTATCGAAGGGGCGACCTTTGGCCTGATCGCCGAGGCAAGGCGCATTATCTCCGAGTCCGATGGGAAGGGGACAGTAACGGCCGTGGCCTTGGGTTCAGGTTTGGACACAGAGCTTAAACTGCTGGGGGCTTACGGAACGGACAAGGTAATTTGTGTGGACAGTGAGTTCCTGAGCCATTACCATGGTGAGCTTTTTGCCAAAATTATGTTCAAGATGGTCAAGAAATATATGCCGTCTTACATATTGATGGTCCAGAGTTCAGAGACTGCCGATCTTTCTTCAAGGCTTGCGGCTTTAATGGAAACAGCGCTGGTGACCCGGGCCATGGATTTCAAGATCGACGAAAACGGGAATGCTAAGGCTATTCGCCCGATAGCCAATGGGTATCTCTTTGAACAGCTCACCATTGATTGCCAGAGTCCTCCCATAATCTGTTTTTTTCCAGCTGTTCTGACAGCTCCCGAACCCGGTACCATACGAGAAATGGAGATTGTCATTGAGTCAATGAATGAACAACTGGAGGATCTCAAGACAAAGGTCGTGGAGGTGATCAAGGCCAATCCAGAGGAGTTGTATATTGAAGAAGCGGATATCGTTGTCTCAGGGGGGCGCGGCGTGGGCAAGGGGGAATCTTTCAATATAATACATGATCTGGCCGGGGCACTTGGAGGGTCGGTCGGGGGCACAAGACCGATCATCGATTGGGAGATCCTTCCCTTTGAGCGTCAGATCGGCCAGACAGGGAAGACGGTTGTCCCGCGCCTCATAATCACATGTGGAATTTCCGGGGCAAATGAATTTACGGCAGGCATGGAAAATTCGCAATTGGTAATAGCCATAAATACAGATCCTCGTGCCCGAATCTTTCGTTTTGCCGATCTCGGGATTATTGGCGATGTGCACGAGGTTGTACCCCGCTTGATTGAACGCCTTAAGAAAATTAAGGAATCTAAATAGTCTGATGAAGAGATCTTCCCTATACCTTTTTGTAATCCTGTTATGGCTTATGTCCTGCAAAACCTGGGCGTATACATCAAAGGATTGTATTAATTGTCACAGCGGGGATAGTAAGGAAAGCGCACTTCATATCTCCATCGAAGAATTTCAAGGTTCCATCCACGGCCGTGAAATAACATGCGAGGATTGTCATACAAGCATTAAGGATAGGGGACATGTGTATGTAAAAGGGGCCGGCGCAGTGGATTGCGGTAAGTGTCATGGACAGAAAAACCTCCACGGTTCCACATCAAAAAGTGAAAACCGACCCAGATGCCACTCATGTCATACAAGGCATGGTATTCTCGGAACAGATGATAAGGCCTCAACGGTTCATCCGGACCAACTCAAAAAAACCTGTAAAGCATGTCATCCTGTAGAATGTGGGGAGACCGATTATCTTTCTTGGCTGCCCTCGATACGGATCATGTCACACAAAAAACAGGATTTCAGCCAAGCTTATGAGAAGGACAATTGCATTGGTTGCCACCAAGGCAAAGCAGTTCATGGCGAGAAAGAGCCGCTCAATGAACAAAACTGTCACATATGCCATATGAGCGTACGAGATCAGAGAACAATCATGGGATATATCCATGCCAAGGCCGATTTTAAGAAACAGCCAGTTATCTTTGCTGCGGCAGCAATTTATCAGATCTTCATCGTGCTCCTTTTGTGGGGTGTATTTAGGTTTTTTATCCTTAAACTATTCGGGAAACGAAGAAAACGGAGGAAATGAACTCTTGTTGACGGCTTTTGATCTTCTTCTCATAGGCCTTGCCATCATTATTATGTTAGTGGGTCTTTCAAGGCGCTGGTCTGCTTGGCGAATGGGGCAGGCGGAGGATCGTACCGGAGACTGGGCAGGGCTTGTTGGCTATATACTGGGTCATAAGAAAATCCTGAAGAATCGGAAACCTGGAGTTGCCCATCTCATGTTGTTTTGGGGATTCGTGGTTCCTCTACTCATTATTGTTTTGGTACAGTTTGGCGTCACCATTCCCCACATCCCCGCCCAGATTTTATCCCTATTGACAGATATACTGGGGATTGCCTTTCTGGCAGGGACCCTGTTTTTTCTGGTAAAACGGATAAGGGCAACCGGTCCAGGGTCACCTAATAAGACCATATTTCCTTTGTCTATCCTGCTCATCATTCTGATAACAGGTTTTTTGGCAGAAGGCACACGTCTAAGTATCGTACATCCTCAATTCACTTGGGAATCCCCCCTGGGATGGCTTTTGTCATTCGGCTTACCCGCATCTCCCATTTTTTTACAGCTGATGATACGCATTCACTTCTTTGCCGTGCTCTTTTTCATTGCCACCCTTCCCTTTACTTTCATCCGCCATTTGGCCGCGGCCCCTTTAAATATTTTTTACAAAAGAAAAACCCCCCGTGGAGAATTGAAAGGGATCTCTTTAGATAAAGGGCCTATTGGCGCGAATACAGTGAAAGATTTTTCCTGGAAGCAGTTACTGGATGCCGAAGCCTGCGTTTCCTGTGGCCGGTGCGATGAGCATTGTCCTGCGTATATCTCCGGTAAACCATTATCGCCTCGAAAAGTAATTCAAGATATCCTGGAACAAATGGAATCAGTGGCCCGAAATGGTGTAAAGACGATTCATTCTTCAATCCATCCGCTGGATTCCCTTATCTCTGGAGACGAGATCTGGTCTTGCACCTTTTGTATGGCCTGCGTGGAACATTGCCCGATCTTCATCGAACCCATTGATAAGATAATTGACATGAGAAGATACCAGGTCATGGGAAAGGGCCTATTACCGCCCGAGGCCAGACCCATAATACGAAACCTGGAAATTTACGGTGATGTTCAAGGAAATGGGATAGCACACAGAGGAGATTGGGCGTTCAATCGCGATGTCCACCGAATCAATTCTAAAGGCTTAAACGCGGAAATTTTATTGTGGGTGGGGTGCTCCGGGACGTTTCACTCAAGGTATCAGGAAGTGGCCAGGGCCATGGTAAACATTCTCAAGGTTGCCGGGGTCCATTTCGGGATTTTTGGCAAAGAGGAATTATGCTGCGGAGATCCAGCAAGAAGGCTTGGCGAGGAGAGACTCTTCATAGATCTTGCCCGAAAAAACATCCATCGGTTGAAAACGTATCATGTAAAAAAAATCGTGACCCTCTGCCCCCATTGTTTTAATACATTGAAGAACGAGTATCCCCGTATAGAAGGAGATCACCAAGGAGGGACGAAGGGCATTGAGGTGGTTCATGCCGCAGAGTACGTGATGAATCTGATTGAAGAACAACGCATTTCTCTCAAATACCCTATAAATAAGAGCCTGGCTATCCACGATCCCTGCTATTTGGGCCGTGTCAACCATGTTTATGAGCCGCTCAGGAAGATTATCAAGTCCGTACCGAAAATTCAGCCCAAGGAGTTACAACGGCATCACGAGAATGGGTTCTGCTGCGGTGGCGGCGGCGGAAGGATGTGGCTGCATGAGCACTTAGGTCGTCGCATTAGTTCGATCAGGGCCGAAGAGGTTTTGGAGACTGAGGTTGATCTTTTAGGGACTGCCTGTCCCTATTGTTTGATGATGCTCGATGATGGGATAAAGGCCCTTGAGGCGGAAAAACCGCCAAAGGTATTAGATATTATAGAAATCGTGGCATCTTCTATAGGGTAGTCAGTTGTTTATGATCAGTAGTCTGTTGTCTTTTAGGAAAAGTATCGAATCCTTAATCATCTTTTTTAACAACGGACAACGAACCAATTACAACGGGCCTCCCGGAGGGACATATGAGAATCATTGTCTGTGTGAAACAGATCTGCCTTCACTACGCAAGAACCGGCATGGATCCAGGGCGGTATTTCTTGGCTCCTGAAGATAGAATATACCGTGTCAATCCCTACGACGAGGTTGCCCTCGATCTGGCACTTAATATTAAGGAGCTTCAGGTTAGCGAAGAGATCATTATCCTGACCTTGGGGCCAATCATTGCTGAGGTTGAACTCAGACGATGCATGGCCATGGGAATCGATGATGTTTACCAGATTGATACTGAAGACAGAATGGATCCATGGTGTAAATCCAGATTATTGGCGAGGGCCGTAATAGATATGGGCGCCGACCTTGTCCTTTGTGGTAAGGAATCTTTGGAAAATCAGAACGGTCAGGTCGGGGCCTTCATGGCTCATCATCTCGGGATGCCGTTTGTTTCTGCCATCACAGACCTTACAATCGCTGGAGACAATCGCTCCGCACGGCTCAAGAGGAGTGCGGGACGAGGGATAAGAGAGGTGATCGAATGTCCTTTGCCGGCAGTTTTCAGTGTTGATCCTGGCTCCTATGAGCCTCGCCTCCCCACTTATGAAAATATGAAACAGGCCCTTTCCATCCCGATACAAAGGCTTAGCTACAGTGAAGAGATAACAGCGCCTAAGACGATCTCCATTAATATTTCTACACCACGGCCCCGCCCCAAAGATATTCCCACGCCCGACAGCAGGCTTGAGGCCTTTTATCGGATACAACAATTACTCATGGGAAGTCGAATCGAAAAGAAAGGTGCAACATTGAGAGGCAGTCCTGAATCTCAGGCAGAAGGGATCATATCATTTTTAAAGGAACATGGTTTCTTATAACCCAAAAGGACCGGAAATAGGAATAAAAAAATGACGAGCATGAGAAAAATGGGAAAAGATACTCTTAACAAAAAACCTCTGGCTTATCGTTTACGAGACTCGGTCCAATACCATCAAAGGAACGGTTCTCCCGTTTTAATTCTCAATTACCCTTTAAAATTAATGGTTCTTCACCCTTTCTGGACACCCTTTTTTGAATCTCACATTAGTAAAAACTTTATTGCGTTTGAACACATTTTGTCCCGGTTAAATAATGCCGATCCTAAAGAGATCGAGATCTTCCTCAACGGCTTGGTTCGTGAAGGATTCCTCGAGCAGGAAGGTTTTCCAATACTTCCTCATTATCCATATGTCTCCGTTATCATCCCTGTGTGGAACAGATCTGAAGATATCATTAGCTGCCTTCAATCCTTGAGTAGGCTTGATTACCCGGCTGAGAAGATAGAAGTAATTGTGGTTGACGATGCCTCCGACGACAAAACCGCTGATGTGGTCTCTACATTTCCGGTTCATCTCATTATACTCAAAGAACACAGACAGGCCTCTTATTGCCGGAATCTGGCGGCCCGAAGAGCTAAAGGTGAAATCCTGGCCTTTTTGGATTCGGATTGCGTTGCAGACCCTTTATGGCTGAGGGAACTTATCCCAGCCTTCAGGGATCCATCTAACGGGGCAGTGGGAGGTCTGGTTGACTCTTGGTTTAATGAAAAAAACCTAGACCATTATGAGAAGGTGAAATCTTCCCTTAACCTGGGTCCCTGGCCCAAGAGTTCTCGGGAGGGAGATCATTCTTTTTATCTTCCCTCCTGCAATCTTCTGGTACAAAGGAATCTCTTCTTACAGCTTGGAGGTTTTAGAGAAGATATGGTTGTTGGAGAAGATGTGGACTTTTGCTGGCGGCTGCAGGATCAGGGGCACCATGTTGAATATAGGCCCGTTGGCAAGGTATACCATAAACACCGAAACAAAATGAGACATTTTTGCGCCAGACGTTTTGATTACGGGACATCAGAGCCTTTGCTTCAGCGATTTCATAGGAAGAGGATCAAACAGTTCGTTTTTCCCATACCGGGTTTTATTTTTTGGGGACTGGCCCTATTATCGATAGCCGCAGGATGGATACCATTGTCGGGCTTGTGCGGGTTAACCCTTTTGATCAATTCAATGATCAAGCATACCAGGTTACGTGAAAAGAATATCCCGATACATTTTCACCGCCTCCTCCTCGCGACCTTTCGAAGCTATTTTACTTTTTTTTACCATTTGTGTGCCTTTGTCTCTCGCTATTATCTTTTCTGGGCGCCCTTAATCTTCATAGTGGCACCCCCGTTATCAGCAACCCTTATATGTATGCATATTTTGACAGGCATTGTGGAGTATTTCATAAAAAAACCGAGCCTTCATCTCTCCTTATTTCTTTTCTATTTTACCTTTGATCAACTCTCTTATCAATTTGGTGTATGGTGGGGTTGTCTAAAAAGGCTTTTCTTCAGCCCGGTAAACCCGCAGATTGTTAGAAAGCCCTCTTATAAAGAGGTAAGATGACAGATTCAACACTTAAATTAGCCTGTCAGCTTCTTAAAAATGGGCTTCGTTTTCAATATCTTAAATGGATGTGTAAACCGGGAAGACCCCAGGCTGTTAGTCTTGAAATTACGCATAATTGCATTGCGAAATGCATCATGTGTAATATCTGGAAGATCCCGTGTGAATTGCCAGACCTCTCAGTGGATGACTGGCTTCACTTCCTTTCATCCGACCTTTTTTCTGACCTCAGGGAACTTGACATAACCGGAGGTGAGCCTTTTGTAAGAAAGGATCTACCGGATCTTTTTAAAGGCATTTGTGAATTAAGACAGGGTAATTTAAAGGCCCTTAAATCCATTGCTGTGACCACGAACGGTTTTCTGACCCGTCGTGTTTTGGAATATACTGAAAAAATTCTGCAAAGTTTGGGGGATAAAAATATTGATTTGGTTATGGTTTGCGCAATGGATGGAATAGGAGGAATACATGAAAAGATAAGGAACTACAAAAATGCCTGGGTAAAGGTCAATGAGACCATTGAAGGGCTGAAAAAGCTTAGGGAGAAATTTCCCAATCTTATCATTGGATTAAAGACAACGATCTTGCCCATCAACGTTGGGGAATTGGAAGATATTGCCCAATATGCCGATTCAAATGGTTTGTTTACCATTATTTCACCCTGCATCATTACGAAGGCACGCTATTTGAATCATGACCGTGCCAATGATCTGGCTTTCACACGAGAAGATATGAGCAAAATGATCCAATTTTACATGGATGAACGTCATGGATGGAGTTTTCACGGGGAGAGACTGGTCCAATATTTTAAAACGGGAACAATGAGGAAACCCTGTTCATGTGGTTTTAACTACTTCTTTGTACGAAGTACCGGGGAAGTATACTTATGCCCTCTTATAGATTTCGGGCTCGGCAATATCAAAGAGATCCCTATAAAGGATCTTTTTTTCTCTGAAAAGGCATCTCAAATTCGCCGAAAAATCGGTCGATATCTTGAATGCAAAAAATGCACGGAACCTGGTCTGGAGCGCTATGCCCTCTCTTATGAAGGATTTACCTACCTTTCCCTGCTTCTAAAGATTGGGAGAGAGAAGTTTCTTCAACTGCATCGTCATATGGGACTTGATAAATATTTAGATTGAGGTTTAAATTTGCTGAAAGATAATTCATTTACACCAAGAAGCAGAGTAAAATATTTATCGGGCTGCTCAGGGGTGGCGAGGTACGAGCCATCCCTTGCAAGAGAATGTTCGAAAAAATTCGATTAGGCTATTATACTCAAGGCTTCTTGTGCTTCACGTGGTAATTGGATGAGGATAAAATAGGATTCTGGATAGAGGTAATCTTCGCCTGATTCGTCAATAACTCTCAGGTAACCTTCCTTTTTTGCATCATCATCAGGAAGAATCTGATAAATCTTCCTTTTCTCCAGATCCGCACAATCCTTATTATCGACGCAAAGCACATATCCTGTTTTTTTATTTTCTACTGTCATTTTTTAGTCCAAGAATTTTTTAATTTTAATTTTCTTTCTACCAATACCGTGAGCTTCATACCAATGCAGTTCGGCTTTTCTTACTTTCCCATTTTGAAGGCGAACAGAGGCTATCCCTTTGAGTTTCCGCCATCTTCCTGAACCATATTGGTTGTGAAGCCGCATGATATCTCGAATATTCCCACCCACGGCAATGGTTTCAATTTCCTCAATTTTGCCTATTATATCAAAATGCATAAAAAAATCCAGTATGTTAGTTCCTCTTCAGTTTTCCAATCGGGATAGGGGGAAGCCTTGCGACTCCTCTCCTCCCACACCTCAGATCCGGTTCCTGTACGTCGTCCTGCATCTTTGGATTGTCATAGACTCCGAGCTTGTCGAAGGGGGCTTCCTCCAGACCTCGCCTCACGACGACGCCCTTGCCCTTCTCCTAACCTTAGGCTCCGCGCGAACACCTGGTGTGAGGACTTTCACCTCACTAGCTACGTGCCATGCCTGGCACACACGTGGAATTGAGATGCGTGGAAATGCGCCAGCATTTACACGTCATTCTTCCAGGTAGAAGCACCGGTTACCCGGCGCTCCCCCCACAGACCCGGACTT
>CAYRFN010000025.1:0-34562 GCA_964423495.1 uncultured Desulfobacteraceae bacterium | reverse complement strand
TTCACCTTTGGCGCCTTGGATCTGCAGCATCCTCGACTTTTGCAACGTTAGGGTACACTTACATAAAAAGCACGCTTGTAGCACACAAGCGGTAAGCACAATCAAATAAACTAATAGAGAAGTGATTCCAGGTTTTACCTTTGCACTCCCCTTTTTACTTATGGAGGTGTATTAATAGAGGCTTTATGCATCTATGCGCCATTCCAGGGGTGAGAAAATTTGAGAAAAAATTATTGAAGATATTATAGATCTTGATTTTCAGGTGAGGATATAGGAAAATAGTTCTTAAAAAACCGAATGAACTTTTTAGAATCTAAATTTATTTGATAGGAAAGGAGTTGCTAAATGGGAACAATTATTGATGGTTTTTCTCACTTTCTACCAAAGTCCTTTGCAGAGGAACTTTACAAGGCACACCCCACGGACGAGCTACGAGAACTGGCCTCTTTTGAATATTTCGGTCATGTTGAGAACAGGGTAAGGATTCTGGATAAGCATAAAATTGACAAGCAGATTCTAACCCTTGCGCGGCCGAGCATCTGGCTGGACCTGCCCGACGACATTGTCCTGAAAATGACCCGAGCCGCCAATGACGCTCTGGCAGCGGATGCACGACGGTTCCCGGACCGATTTATTCCAGTCGGTTCCTTACCTGTGCCAAGTGAAGAATTCATGCCTGAATTTGATCGATGCCTCGAGGACCTGGGCATGGCGGGAATTCAGATTTTTGCCAATGTGGATGGAAAAAACCTGGATGATCCGGAATTCAGGGTGTTCTTTGAAAAGGCCAATAGTTCCGGGATCCCCGTATGGATACACCCGCAACTCTGGAAAGAATGGTCTACGGAATTTGTCCTTGACAAGATATTCGGTTGGATCTTCGATACCAGTCTGGCCATGTCGCGGCTGGTGTTTTCAGGTATTATGGAAGAATTCCCGAACCTCAAAATCATTACCCACCATATGGGTGCCATGATCCCCCACTTTTCCGAACGAATTAAAGGATTTCATAACGCCGGAATTTTTCCAAGGGCAAATTTTGTACCCCTGTCAAAGGACCCGCTGGAATATTTTAAAAGATTTTATGCCGACACCGTCTTGAATGGCTCGGTACATGCGTTTGAGTGCGGATACAAATTTTTCGGGCCGGATCAGGTCATTTTCGCTACGGACTACCCTTTCGGGCCGGAAAAAGGCGAACTCTGGATGGAAGGGGCATTGAATCAGGTCAGGGAGGTGAGTTTACCCCAGGCGGAAAAAGATAAGATCCTTGGAGAAAACCTTATGAGCCTTATTGAAAGAGTTTAAGATTCCATTTCAATCGTGGTAATAAGATCATGGAGGCGATAAAGGATGAGAATAATAGACCTTGAAGCACATTTCTATACTCAGGAATATATAGAGTATTTATGTAATCGAACGGAGCTCCCAAGGGAGGAGCGCGGTGATGATGGGATTAAGCTATGGTATACGGAAAATTTTTGGGCTCCGAGAAGTTATGAGCTTGAGGATAAACTTCTCGATCTGGGCGAAGCAAGAATAAAGGAAATGGACGCCGTTGGCATCGATATGCAAGTCATTAGTTTAACCAATCCCAACGTGCAACTTTTTGAGGAGAGTGAGGGAGTCGTCTGGGCAAAACGCGTCAATGATGAATTGTCAGAGGTTATCAAAAAATATCCGGACAGATATATCGGACTGGCTACGGTAGCGCCTCAGAACCCTCAAGAAGCCGCCGGGGAAATTGAAAGAGGTGTGAAGGAGCTTGGACTGAAAGGGGTCGTAGTGCAGTCTCATGCCAGAAATGAATATCTGGATAATAAAAAATATTGGCCTCTCTTCGAAAAGGCCGAAGAGCTTGATGTCCCTATCTATCTCCACCCTATTGCCCCTTCGACATCAATTTTGGCGCCTTATGCGGAGTACGGCTTTCCCTTGGCAGGCCCCATTCTGGGTTTTGCTGCTGATGTCGCCCTCCATGTGATGCGTCTTATATATAGCGGCCTATTTGATCGGTATCCCAGCTTGAAGATCATTTTGGGCCATCTGGGAGAAGGCCTTCCCTATTGGTTCCCCCGCCTTGATTTTTACTGGAAGAAGAAGTGGGTGGGCAAAGGTCCGGGTATCGAGCGCAAACCCAGTGATTATTTGAAGACAAATTTTTTTATTACCACAAGCGGCATATTTTTTCAGCCGGCCTTCCTGTGTGCATACCTGGCTATGGGTGCCGATAAGATCGCTTTTGCAGTGGATTACCCCTATGAGGATAATGAAGAGGCGTTGTCATTCATGAAAGAGGCAGTCATATGTGATGAAGATAAAGAGAAGATCTATCACTTAAATGCCGAGATGCTCTTCAAATTATAACGGTTTTCTTTGACTTTCAATGTATTGTTATACCTGTATTCAGGTGCGCCAGAAGATGATCATTGCCCGCCCTGGCGTCCCTGCTTCGAGAAACGTGCGCCTTTTCAAGAATCAGCACATCCGCAATGCCTTTTTCCTTGGCGCCGATGGCGGCCATGCGTCCGGCAATACCGCCGCCGATAATTAAAACGTCCGTGTCAATAACTTCCTTCTTGGGCTGCATCTTATCCTCCTGTTTTTAGGTTGAAGTCCAAGAGCCCACTATATTCGAAAAAGTTCTTTCAGGTTCTGCCCAAGGAATTTCTCCTTATCCTCACCCGGAAAATCAAGGGCCTTTATGCCTTCAATAGTCTTCCTCACATATTTCGAATCCCTGAGTTCGTAGGGATAATCCGAGCCGAAACAGAGGTGATCCGACCCCAGAGATTCCATAGCGGATTTCATGACAGGCAACCACCCACCGTAACCGGCTGAATCGAAATAGATATTTGTGAGCAAGGCTTCAAAATCATCCACCAGCCCTAAATCCCTGGCCTCTTCGACTGCCAGGCCATGCCCTCGATCGGCTTCAGGCACAGGGAAATCCTCCGGCTGATGCCATGCCAGCAACCGTCCCTTCAATGTGGGCAACCCCCCACCAAAATGGGCGATAACGACTTTCAGGTCGGGAAATCGTGGAAGGACACCGTAAATGATCTCTGCAAAGGATTTGGCGATCTCATACTCTCTTGACAAGGTAAGGTCAAGATCATACCTTCCCCCTCCCCAGATTCCTCTTCTTATGGTGGGATGGATATATACGGGCATATTATAGCTAACCGCCATTTCCCAAATGGGATCCATAAGGGTCGAATCGATGGTCATGTTTGCCGTGGATGTGACGACGCCGATCCCCCACAAGCCGAGTTCTTCGACCCCACGTTTGATTTCATCCTCGTTTCGCTGATCGGCATCAAATGGATAGACGTGAATCACCCCTCGGAATCGGTCCGGATATTTCCTGACGACTTCTGAATAGCCGTCATTGCAGAGCCTACAAAAATCATACCCGCTGGCAGCAAGAACGGCCGTACTCAAGATCCCTATATCAATCCCGGAATCATCCATCCAACTCAGGTGCCCTTCAATATCCACAATGAGCTCATAGGCCCTGACAAGTCTTTTCATGCCCACCGCGTGATCATATTCCGTGGTTTTCTTCACAAGCCCATAGGCTTTAGAAGGGACATAATGCTGCTGCATGTCTATAACAAGTGATCGCTTAGCCATTGTTTTTCCCTCCTGAAGGATTGTTTTCGTTCAAAGACCTTGGCTTTTTCCCCTTTGCCGGTGCAGCTTCAACAACAGATGAAAACATGGTTCCGGCCTGTATGGCGGAGTTTTTCGAGTTTTAAAAAATTAAGTATTAATGTCAAGACAATTAAAAAAATGTTCTATCTTTGAATCCCCTTCATCTTTCTCAATGGTGAGGAGGTTTTTCTTGACAACTTTATAGTATATTAGTTAACAATGTTTAGTTAAGGGCATGGGTAAAGCCCAAGGTCAGTAGCAGTAGGGAAGTAAAAAGCCGAGGCATAGATTCCTGAAATAATTACAAAACCATTTCATAAGGAGGGTAAAAAAAATGAAAAGAAAAGAATTAATAACAATATTTGTAGGTCTTTGTTTCGTTTTATCAATTATAGCCTTGCCCTTGATTCCCGCGCCCGCATCTTCCGCTGAACCCATAACTCTAAAATTTGCCCATCAAAACCCCCCCAAAGGACGAACGACCAAAAAAATCATAGACGCCTTTATAAACAAGGTGAGGGAAGTGACCAAGGGCAAATTAAAAATTGTCGTCTACCCGGCCCAGAGCTTGATTAAATCCAAAGAAATGGTCACCGGCATCGAGACCGGCATCGCCGATATGTCCTGGACTCCCCTCGGCTATTTTACCGGCCGGTTCCCTTTGACAACCGTCATAGAGCTTCCCTTTATGGCCCTTGACAGCGGAGCAAAAAGCAGCATGGTTCTCCAAGAACTGTATGATACTGTGCCGGAGATGCAAAGAGAGTATAGAAGTATGAAGGTGCTCTTTTTTCACACATCCGACGCCTATCGCATCGCCACCTCCAAAAAGCCCGTACGCAACCTAAATGACCTCAAAGGCATGAAACTGAGAATTATGGGCGCCTATCCTATCAAAGCTTCCAAACTACTCGGCCTGTCACCTCTCTTCATGCCCATGCCGGCGGTGTATGAAGCGGGAGAGAAGGGTGTTTTAGACGGCGCCGCGCTCCCCTGGGCGGCAGTGGCGACCTTTAAGCTTTATGAAGTATTTAACTATTGGACGGATGCCAATCTGTGGGCCGCCCCCTTTATGATCTTTATGAACAAGGACAAATGGAACAGCCTCCCACCCGATATCCAGAAGGAGATATCGAGTATCAGCGGCATGAAGGCTGCCGAGTGGGCCGGGAACGCAGGTTTTGGACCGGATGTCCGTAATGATGTCGAGACCAGGGTTAAGAAGGAAGGCCAAAAATATGAAAAAATCTCTCTTGACCCCGGAGAACTGGAAAAATGGAAGAAGATCGCGGGTGAACCCATATGGGATGACTGGGTAAAGGAGATGGACAAAAAAGGGCTGCCCGGTCAGAAGGTGCTAGATACGACAATGCGTCTATTGAAAAAATATCAATAACACAAAGTTCACATTGAGATATGTCGCTAAAAAAGGCGGTTGACTTCTCGGACAAGAGCACCAACTGGATAGCCCGGAGCATCAACGGCGTCGGGGTGACGGCCCTGACGCTCATGATGCTCCTCACGGCCGTAGACGTCTGTCTCCGCTATATCTTTGATCGCCCCATAACAGGGTCCTACGAATTGACCGAATTCTTGATGGCGATCCTGGTGGCTTTTGGATTTGCCTATACGGCCGCGCATCAGGGCCACATCAATGTAGATCTACTTATATCCAAGACAAGTCCAAGGTCACAGGCAGTGATTAACAGTATCACCGCCCTGCTCGGTGTGGTTTTTTTTGTACTGATGTCCTGGCGCAGTATCCTTTATGCTGAAAAGATGAGAGTGGATGGATACATATCCCAATCCTTGGCCATACCCATCTATCCCTTTATTTACGTTGTTGCCCTAGGTTGCGCCATACTCGTCCTAGTGCTTTTGATTTATCTACGAGAGCAACTTCGAGGGGTGATAAAGGAGAGCCCTCTTCCTGCTTCCGCACTATTTTTTTCATTAATCATTTTGGTTTTTTTGTTGTTTATGGCCCCTCTCTTCGGAGATTGGTTTCCATGGCAGATAGACCCGATCACCACCGGACTTCTGGGTATCGGCCTGCTCCTTGTGCTTTTGTTTTCCGGGATGCCTATTGCCTTTGCAATGGGGCTGGTCGGTTTTCTGGGCATGGCCTATATCAACGGGCTCAACCCCGGGCTTAACGTCATGGGAACGACCGCCCATTCCATCTCAAGTTCATACAGCATGAGTGTGGTTCCGCTCTTCGTGCTGATGGGGGCCCTCTGCTACCATGCTGGATTGAGCAAGGAGCTCTACTACGCCGTATACCGATGGATCGGGCATTTTCCTGGTGGACTGGCCATGGCAACCGTTGGGGCCTGCGCGAGTTTTGCTGCCGTGAGCGGCTCGAGCGTGGCCACTACGGCTACCATGGGCATGGTCTCTTTACCGGAGATGAAAAGGTATAAATACGATCCCGGGCTGGCTGCCGGCTCCATCGCCGCGGGCGGGAGTATCGGCATCCTCATACCGCCCAGCATCATACTCGTTCTCTACGGCATCCTGACCGAGCAGTCCATAGGCAAGCTCTTCGTTGCAGGGTTCATTCCGGGTGTCCTCGAGGCCCTATTCTACATGGCGACCATCTACATCCTCTGCAAACGCAATCCCCTTTTGGGGCCCAAGGGAGAAAGGGCCGATTTCAAGCAGAGGATACGTTCCCTCAAGGCCACCTGGGGCGTCGTCGTCCTCTTTGTGATCGTCATCGGCGGCATCTACATGGGCGTTTTCACACCCACTGAAGCCGCCGGTGCCGGCGCCTTCGGGGCCCTCATCTTTTCCCTGGGTAGACGCCGGCTCAACCGGAAGACATTCAGAGACAGCCTCGAGGAGACCAGCAAGACCACGGCCATGGTCTTCCTCATCCTCATTGGTGCAGCCCTTCTCGGTTATTTCTTGGCCGTAACCAGACTGCCCTTTGAATTGTCCACCTATGTGTCTGAACTGAATGTGAACCGCTATGCCATTCTCGCGATAATAATACTCCTCTATCTGTGCATGGGTGCGATTATGAGCTCCCTGGCCATGATCGTGCTCACTGTCCCTATCATCTTTCCGGTGATCGAGGCCCTCGGTTTTGACCCTATATGGTTTGGAATTCTCATCGTCAGGGTTGTAGAAATCGGCCAAATAACCCCTCCTGTTGGCATTAATGTATATGTGATGAAGGGTGTGGCCAAGGACATTCCACTTGAAACCATATTCAAGGGGATTGTGCCTTTTCTAATCGCTGATATATGCCATGTAGTTTTGCTGATCGCTTTTCCCAGTATAGCTACTTTTTTACCAAGCCTGATGAGATAATCCGATGTATAAAATGACAAATAAAGCACAATTATTAAAACTTATAAATGGAGGCAGTAAAAATGACTGACGATATGTTCGTTATCGACATGCAAAACCATTACATCCCACCTGATGCGCTGAAGCTTGTGAAAAAGACTGATGAACATGATTTTCTCACGAGTGTCAATCGCTTTAAAAAGGCATTCCAGCTCATGACCGATATTGAAGCCCACAACCAATGGATGGATGCGGCCGGGGTCGATATGGCTGTTTTGAGCACAGCATCATATGACGCATGCGGTTATGAATTTTGCAAGGCCTGCAATGACGGATACGGTAAGGTGACAAAAAAATACCCCGATAAATACAAAGCTCTCATCCATGCATTTGCTCAGGATGATGCGAGTAAAAACCGGGATGAAATCAAAAGGGGGGTTGAAGAATTAGGGTTATGGGGAATCGGTGTGGTTTCATCTTATAAGAACACGACGATCGATTCGCCCATGATGGATCACATTTATGAAATGGCCCTTCACTATGATATGCCTGTTTTTGTCCATCCCACAATAAGGAAAAACCTTTGGGGCGGTGAAAAATACGATCTCTTTCTGACTGCCTCGCGGGAATATGACATCACAAAATCTTTTATTGAAATCATTTACGGGGTGCTGCCCCGATACCCGGAACTCAAGGTCATCATGCCCCATCTGGCAGGCGGGCTCCCGGCCCTGATTGGAAGGCTTTATGCCAAACACCAGCCGGAGGATGTTCCCATACCCGCAGAGGATCTCGGCGGGTGGATCCCCTTCCACCAGGCAAATGAACTGGGGCTCGTGGATCACTTTAACGACCTAATCAGAAATATGTATTTCGATACGGCAGGCTCCGGAGGATGGCCTCCCATTGTCCGATTTGCCCTCGAAGTATTGGGACCCGATCACCTCTGTTTTGCTACGGACTATCCCTATGATCTCAATAACCCGGTATATGTGAAGAAATATATTGAGGACATCAAAGCGATGGATTTTGCGGATACGGATAAGACCGCATTTCTGGGGGGGAACCTTAAAAAGCTCTTTGATATCAAATGACCTATGGAAATAAATCCAAAATCCGGATAACGTCAATACTCAGGCTGTCTTATACGTCAGGAAGGAGGTGTATACATTGAGACCGATAGAGATGAACGAAGAGGTTGTCGAGACGGATGTCCTCGTCATTGGAGGCGGACCGGCGGGTTTAATGGCTGCCATCCATGCCGCGGATATGGGGGCCAGGGTGGCCCTGGTGGATAAGTCCAACACCATGAGAAGCGGTTCGGGCGCCACGGGAAATGATCATTTCAGGTCCTATGTCCCGGATTTTCATGGCCCTGACATGGAGCCGGTCGTCAAAGAAGTGGCACAATCTCAGGCGGGATGGAGCCATACCATCGCATTTGTGCGAACATGGATGGAAAATGGCTTCAAAATCATCAAAATGTGGGACAACTGGGGCATCCCCATGAAGTACAATGGGAAATGGGAATTCGCCGGGCACGCTTTCCCGGGCAAACCCTTTACCACCATGAAGTATTCGGGGCAGAATCAGAAGCCGATATTGACCAGGGAAGCCAAAAAAAGGGGGGTGAATATCATCAACCGGGTCGCGGCTGTTGAGTTAATCAATAACGGTGGTATAGCAGGCGCCATCGGCGTGCATACAAGGGAAGACAGGATTTGTACCTTTCTGGCCAAATCGGTGGTATTGAGCACCGGGGGTTGTTCCCGATTATACCCGAGCCCCACACCGGGATGGACATTTAACCGCGCATATTCACCCCATACGACGGGCGATGGCCGGGCCATGGCATATCGGGCGGGTGCTGAGCTGGTCAATATGGAGATGCCCATGCGCTGGGCCGGTCCAAAGTATTTTACCCGATGCGGAAAGGCGACATGGGTGGGCGTTCTCAGGGATCCCTATGGCAAACCGGTCGGGCCTTTTGTGACCAGGCCGGACCGGGTTTACGGTGATCCCATATCCGATTTATACAAGGGCGTTTTTGAGGATTACCGAATGACCGGAAAGGGCCCAGTTTATATGGACTGTCGCGGCATATCCGAAGAAGACCATGAATACATGATGTACTTTATGACACATGAAGGAATGCACGGCATTGCCCATCATGCAAAAGAAGAGGGTATCGATTTAAGGCAGAATCCCGTCGAGTTTATGACCTATGAATTGACCACACGTGGAGGCATCTATTTCAACGAAGGAGGGAAAACCTCCCTGGAGGGTCTTTATGCAGCTGGTGATGAGTACTTCGGAGGCATATCCGCCGCGGCCACTTTTGGATGGATTGCGGGCGGAAACGCCGCAGATTACGCCCAGGGGCGATTAATGCCGAAAGCGGATATGGCGATTTCAACGGGCAAGGCAGTCAAAGAACTGGTCGAAGGCATACGAAACCGGAAATTCGGTCCTTCCTGGAATGAAGTGGAACTGTCTCTTCAGCAGGTGATGGTTGATTACGCCGGGATTCCCCGTTCCGACACCTTGCTGGGCGCCGGTGCTTCCCACCTCATGAAGGTGAAAAAAAAGGCCTATGAGGAGATGCTGGCAGGCAATCAGCATGAACTCATGCATTGCATGGAAGTGCTGAACCTGCTGGATATCGGGGAGATCGTTTTTGTGGCCCATGGAGAAAGAAAGGAAACGAGAGAAAAATATATCCGAATTGATCATCCTTATAAGAATCCGGCATTTGATGAAAAGATGCTGGTATGCAAAAAGGGGGGTAAGGGACCTGTCACGGAATGGCGTGAATTGAAGAGATAAGGGAGGAGAAAATGCCACCGATTATTGATGAGGAAAAATGCACGGGTTGCGGTCTTTGTGTGGAGCACTGTCCGCAAGACGTGTTTTTTGGATCAGAGAAAAAGCAGACGCCAGTGATCACTTTTCCTGAAGAGTGCTGGCACTGTTACGCCTGCGTCCTGGACTGCCCGGCTCCGGGAGCGGTTCGCATAAGGACGCCTGTGCCTATGCTGCTGTGTTATAAGTAATGCCTGAACGAAAAGCCATGTTCAGGCAAAATCCGAAACTCCCAGTTTTCCAACGGGACAGGCTGAACAAATCCGAAAAAACAAGCCTTCGATCAAGCGCTTAATAGATTCTCTGTGAGGATTATCAAATGACATTACATGGATATGGCATGATCATGGATGTGGATTTATCTACGCGGACTATACACAAGAGACCCACTGCCCCGGCCTTTGCCGAGGCATTTATCGGCGGCATGGGATTCGGTTGCAAGATACTTTTTGATGAGGTCGGGACGGAGGTCGATCCGCTTGGCCTGGACAATGTATTGATTTTTGCCAACGGCCCCTTAACCGGAACGCGCGCACCATGTTCGGGCAGGACGGAGATCACCACCAAGTCCCCTCTTACGGGGCATATCGGTTCCGGGAATACCGGCGGGCGCTGGGGGGCAAGGTTAAAGCATGCCGGATTTGATGTGGTCGTGGTTAGAGGTCAGGCCGAAAAACCGGTATTTCTCTGGATCGATGATGATAGGGTTGAGTTGCGGGATGCAGGACATCTCTGGGGAAAGGATACCAAATTAACGACAGCTATTCTTAAAAAGGAACTGGATGCATCGCGGGCATTGAAAATATCCGTGCTCACTATCGGTCCGGCAGGAGAAAACCTGGTCAGGTATGCCTGTCCTCTCAATGATGACCATCATGTCGCAGCAAGGTCCGGCGCCGGCGCGGTCATGGGGGCAAAGCGGTTGAAGGCGATCGCCGTAAGGGGTAGCGGTGCCGTTCCTATTGCCAGGCCTGAGGCCTTTGATGAGGCCGTGCGGGAGGCCAGGATGCGCCTCATGGACGCTGACAGGGCGGCCGGGATGCCCGGGGCCCCCATCGATTCGAGAATCGGGTACCTGCAAACGGGATGCCTGCCTGTTAAAAATTATCAAACCGGGGTTTTGCCGGGGTGGGTAGAAACCAGGAGTGGGGCGGTTGCAAAAAAGTACGTTATAGGGAAGGAGAGCACCTGCTACCGCTGCCCCATATCATGTTATAACCTGGTTGAGGTAAAGGAGGGGAAATATGCCGGGTTGAAGGTCGCCAGAGCCACCATGCCCGGACTGACATTGAAGTTCGGTGCCATGTGCGCTGTTGATAATATGCCCGGTATCTGGAAGTGTAAAGAATTGTGTCAGCGTTATGGGATGGACTATGCATCGGCAGGCGGGACCATCGCATTTGCCATGGAGTTGTACCAGAGGGGACTGCTGTCAAAGAGTGATATGGACGGACTGGATTTAAGCTGGGGAAATGAAGATGCGATCGTTCAATTGCTGGAAAAGATCGCGTTCAGGGAAGGGTTTGGGAATATCCTTGCCGAAGGCAGTTCAATGGCCGCGGAGGCGATTGGTAGGGGTGCTGAGAAATACGTCTTTACCATAAAGGGGATGGAAATGACCATGATGCCCGACCCCAGAGTCAAAGCCAACAGGGGGTGGCTACTCGGCACCCTGACCAATCCCAGGGGGGGCGACAACGTAAAGAACACCCACTGCTTCGCTGAAAGGTATAATACCAATTGGTGGGTGGATCAATTCGATATGTTTGAGGAAGTGAAGGAAAAAATATACAGCATGCCTCCGGAAGAGGTCCCAAACACCTGGCAAGGCAAGGCACTGTTGTGCAAATGGTTTGAAGATCTATACTCTGTCTGCAATGCCATGGGGTTCTGTTTTTTTACAACCGGTTTCAGGCTGGCATGGGGACCGACATATATCTCCAAACTGTTTTCGGCATGCACCGGGCGTGATACAACGCCTCAGGGGATCATGGAAATGGGAGAAAAGATTTTTACCCTGCTCAAGGCGTACACCATCAAGGAAGGTCTGACCAGGGTTGATGATGCCTGGCATGAGCGGTTTTATGAGGAACCTATGCCGGAGGGGCCTGCAAAGGGGGCTGTTTTGTCCCGGGGTGAAGTCGAGGATACCCTGGATGAATATTATGAATTGCGGGGTTGGTGCAAGGATAGTGGACTCCCTTCAGCAAAAAAATTGAATGATCTTGGGCTCCGTGAAATCGCAAAAGATTTACTGAACCGCGGGAAAATCGTTGAGGGTTAAAAAAAGATCATGGGAATAGTTCACCGTTGTATAAAGTATTTGACAGGATAAACAGGATAACAGGATAGATATGATTTTAAACGGAAAAAATCATTTGTTGTGCTTATGGTATTTACAACAAAATGGGATTTGGATTTCTTGGGAGTGTCTATGAGAAAGGTTGATGTTAAACGCAAAATCAAGGATTTGAACTAATAGATCAACACGATAAGAAAACGATCATGTTCATTATGTTCATCCTGTCAAAAAACATTATCAAAGCCCAGGCCGCCTCCAAAAAGGGCTGGTCCCGCGATAATCCAAACCCTCATAGACGACTCATTCTCCCAGCTCCCAGTGCTTGCTCGCCGTCCTGCTGGCGTGTCTGATAAGTGGCTTTATGCAGACCCGCAGTATCCAGAGGTCTACACCGGCTGATTTTTGAAGCCTGCGACGAGACCCATCGACGAGCTCAGGTCGGGTCGCTCAGCCGAGTCGAAAGAGATGGGTTCAAGGGATAGTTCTACCTAAATTTCCTCCATTTTCCCTCCTTCTGGCAAGTCAAGTGCCTGGGTCACCGTCTTGGCATCAGGGCCCTTCGTCGCACCAGACATCAATCTTGGCACGAAAATCGCCCCCCACAACATCATGAGGTTGAATTTGGCTTGACATACAAGGCCAATTTCTCATATACTCCCCACACAAAAAAGGAAGTTCTTATCAACAACCAACAACTCAACAACTATCAACTCTTCTCGATCCTCTGCGCTCCCGGCTTTACCATGCTTGCGAGAATGAGACCGGCGGTAGCGATGCCGAGACCCGTCCAGTAAACAGGTCGGTAATTTCCCATGAAATCGAATAGATAACCGGCAAACCAGACACCGATGGCTGCTGCGATCACATTCTCAAAGATACCCATGATGCCCATCACCAGACCTGCAGAGCGTAATCCGAATGCCTCGGCGGTCGCGGGAAATCTCAGCACGGCTTGGGCTCCCCAACCAAAGCCGAATATACCGGCATAGAGGTTGAGACCCCAGAGGCTCCGGGCGTATAGGCCCCAAATCATATCCACCATTGTAGCGGCATAGCTTATCATCATGGCCCCTCGGATACCCATGACATCGGCGGCACGGCCCATGATAATGCGACCAAAGATGCTTGCCACATTGATAATCGCCACCACATTGGCCGCCTGGGCAAGAGTGAAGCCCAAGTCTTGAACATGGGGTGCGATGTGTATTGTAAAAGTTGAACGGCAGAAACCGAAGACGAAGTACAGGCCGGCGAGGACCCAGAACTGGTCGCTAAAAAAGGCCTCCTTGAGATTAAACACAGGCGCCACCGGCTGAGAGCCCGAGTTTTTGGCCGGGACAGCACTACCCTCCCCGGCGCCATCGGGCTGAAGGCCCATATCGCGCGGATCACGCCGTAGGAACAGGCCTGATGCGATAATTCCTACCAGGGCGATAATTCCCAAAAGGGCATAGGCTGCCCGCCAACCATAATTGGTGATAAGCCATCCTGTCAGGGGGCAGATGATAAAACCGCCGACACCGACACCAGATTGCACCAGGCCGGAAATAAAGCCGCGTCGTTTGTTAAACCATCGGGAGACGGTTGCCATGATGGGGACACTGGCGGTGCTTATGCCTATGGCGGAAATCAAGGCATGGTTCAGGGTGAATTGCCACAGTTCGGTGGTACGGGAAAGGAGCAGGAAGGCGATTCCCATAAAGGACCCGAAAAATGTAACGACGAAACGCGGACCTAGCCTGTCGGTCAGCCATCCCATAATGAGCGCCAGCAAGCCCATCATCAGCCCGCAAAGCGATGAGGCAAGGGCCGTATCAGCACGGGTCCAACCAAATTCCGTGGAAATGGGGACAAAGAAGACACTGAAGGTGCCGTAGATGCCAAATCCAATAAACCAGACCCAAAATCCTGCGGTAGCGACGATGTACCCATAGAATAACTTGGATTTCTGCTTTTCTTTCATGAAACGGTTGCTCCACATCTAAAATCGGCTCATTCCTGCCGAAGGTCATACGCTATACCATATTTCCCTGCGTTGTGAAATAGTAAGCCTCGGGACCTTATTCCGGAATATTTTACGGTTTCAGCCTACGGAAATTGATTCTCGGAAGGAATATGTCTGAACCGAGGAAGTTTGCACGATAAGATCCGCAATTATTAGCGTAAAAGAAAATCCGATTGCACCGGCGCTGAAAAACATTACAATTTCGTATTGGGGGGGAGACGTTGGCTCAGCATCTTACAGACGACGGCGCCAGGAGGAACGCCAAGCCCCTGATCTTGTCCTGGTGATTGGTGCTGGTGGTGGGGTAGGGATTCATACCGTCCAGGTGGCAAATGCATTTGGCGCCCATGTCATCGGCGTTGATGTTTCTGACGAAAAATTGGATCTGGCCAAGGAGTGCGGCGCGGATGAGGTCATCAATGTGTCGGGGGAAGAGATGGCAAAAGAGGTCATGAAAATAACGGCAGATGGCGGTGTGGATGCCGTCGTGGACATGGTCAGCACCAAGCAGACCATTGAGGAGGGCGACAAATCCCTGGGACGCGGCGGTACTCTTGTGCTCGTTGCAGTTCCAAGGGGATTCTCAGCATTTGATATTAACGACTCACGCTTCATATTTGATGAGATTGTAATCACCGGTTGTCGATGCGCGACCCGCCAGGAGATCAAGGAATCTCTGGAATTGGTGCGACGGGGAATTGAAAGCGGGACAATCTATAATTCAATGTCTCAACTTTTAGATTTCCTCTAACCAGTGATATCTTGCCACCTCCTCAGCCACTTAACACTCCAAAATATTTGCAAATGTGTTTCAGATATCTCATGAATCTAACTCGATATAAATTTTATTAAGATTCGATTAATAAATATATCTCAAAGAAGAACGCACTGAGTTTATTTAATGCGGATATGCAAACGAAGCGCTTTGAAGAAAAAGAAGAGATGGACGGGCAATTAACGGAAATGTTCAGGGATGTGGCTTAGCATGGAAGAGGCAGCCAGCCGGTTGCGTCCATAACATCATGAGGTTGACTTTGGCTTGACACACAAGGCCGAATCACCTCATAGGTTGGCCTCAAAAAAGGGGCTTCTTATCACCTTAGCTTTTTGATAATGGGGTAACCGGAGAGCCCAATCGAACTTTCAAGAAGCCACTAAGGCCAGAGTACCTGAGCAACGTCGTCCAACCCCAGTTCGAGCAACTTCTTTTTACTCGGCTTGGCTGTCTCGAGGTCCCAATCCATGGCAGTAAGGTAATCCCTGTGGAGGGTTTCCTCATCAACCGTTATCCCTGCCAGGGGGCCTTCTTTCAACGGTGGATTGCCGATGACCCTGTTTGGGACTTTGAAGGTTAGGGGGTTCAACCCCTCGCGAACGTTGAAGGCCTGCCGGATGTTCGATATCCTTTCCCCCGTCTTAAGCAGCTCATCAAGGGTCAGGTCCCAACCGGAGACTGCGCGCATAAACTCAATGAGGGCGTCAGCACTGGGCAGGGATGCATACAGGAACATACACGTTCCCGTGCAGCTCATGACATGGTTTAAGTTGGTGCCTATCTTGTGGCCTTCGCCTCGGCCGTTAAAGGACTCTGGGTCGAATCGGGGTATGGGCAGTCCAGGTGGGTTTAGGGCCCCTCCTTGGGTATGACGCGCCGGCGTGGGATCCAACTTATAGCTCGTTCCCCAGTGAAACCCGTACTTCGGGTCATGAGCCGGAAGTTCCTGTCCTTGGACATGCATGGCAAATTGGTCGGCTCCCTTCCCGATCCTTTGGGCAGCCACTTTTACTCCATCGGCCAACAAGTCACCAAACCCTTCCCTCCTGACCAGTCTATCAGTCATGGTGACGATGGCCTTATGGTTGCCCCAGGTCATCTCTATACCGTCGGTATCTGCCGTGGTAATCAGCCCTCTCTCGAAGCATTCGATAGCCATGGCAATGGTAGCCCCGGCAGAGATGGTGTCCACCCCATAGCGATTGCAGATATCATTGACCTTAATGATTGACTCCAGGTTACTGTTCAGGCAGTTGGAGCCAAACATCGCCATGGTTTCGTACTCAGGTTTATGGGCGCCCGCCTCATATTTATAATCGCCGGTTCCCTCCTTCATGTGACCCCCGCAAGCAATGGGACAACGATAACAGGCATATTTCTGCGACTGTCGCTCAATCACGTGGTCGACATCGAGCTGCTGGTAATCCGAAAAGTCAATGACCGCAGTTCCGGCCCAGTTCTTGGTGGGCGAATCCCCGCATTCGGCCAGGTCAGTCGTGAGGGCCGGCGTACCGAAGTCCCTGAACATCTCGACAGGACCCGTCAGTTCAGATAGGTACTTTCTCCTCAGGGCCTTGGCCCTTTCTTCATTTGCGATCGGAATCTTCATGTCGCCTCTGACGACCACGGCTTTGAGCTTCTTTGAACCCATCACGGCCCCCAAACCCGAGCGACCGGCCGCTCTCCCCTTATTATTCATAATCGCCGCGATCAGGGCCACCCTCTCTCCTGATGGGCCGATGCAGGCTATTTGAACATCCCTGCCCAACTCAGATCTGAGCATGTCTTCGGTTTCGAAAGTATCCTTCCCCCATAGTTGGGCGGCATCCCTCAGCTGGGCCTTGCCGTTATCGATAAAGAGATAAACAGGTTTTTCTGAAATGCCCGTAAGAAACACGGAATCGTAACCAGCGAACTTCAAATAGGGACCGACATAACCCCCTGAATTGGCATCCCCCCAGCCTCCCGTCAAGGGGGATTTTCCCACCACGACATACCTGGAGGATGATATGGCTGGGGTTCCGGTAAGGAATCCCGTTGTAAAACCTAAAATATTATCCGGGCCCAAAGGGTCAACGCCGGGCTTCTGCCGGTCAAAGAGAATCCTGGCGCCGATGCCATACCCTCCCATAAACTGGCGACCAAGCGTTTCATCAAGCAACTCATCCTCGAATGCTTTTTTCGAAAGATCCACCATCAGCATCTTTCCCATAAAACCTCTTGCCATATCCTGCTCCTTTTGCCTTCTTGTTTAGTAGTAACTCTAGACGGGTATTGTCGGTAATCCTTGCCGGTCTCTATCAGCAGCCGACAGCGTGCGCAAGCTTTGACCCGGTCTGCCGCCGATTTCCTACAAAAGCCTATACTACTAACTATGTGAGAAACGGGGCCTTTAACAATCAGTCCATAGCACCCTCTTGTTTACGGATTAATAGTTCAGACCTTTCTGAAAGGTTGCCAGTCCGGGACGGTTATCTGGCGGGATTTTTGCAAATACCTCCTTCTCTGCGCCTCGGTGGGCGGCATTGTAGCGAACATGAAAGAGATCGAAGTTTTTACTCTGAGTTAGCGTGGGAAACAAATGTCTATTATGACCAGATAGCGCAAGAAACCTGAACATCCCCTTTTCCTGCATGAGCAGAGCCCGCTCCAGGATACGGCGTGAAGGCGGTTTGTTATGAAACCCAAGAAGGAGCACATCTGCTGAGTCTATCCCCAGCGTTTTAAGCCCCTTGCGGTAGAGGTACTCCATCAGGGCCGCGGAACGTGAATAGCTTCGGGTTTAGGCATCTGAAATATATCTATGATAGCTGCCTTTTTTTCCGATAATAATCTTCAATCTCATTCAACTGATTAATATATTCCTGTTGAAATTGGAAGTTAGGATAGAAAGTTATCTCTTTCCTTAGTGGCGCGATAGAGTAGAGTATGTCAATCCCATATTTGTTTTTCCCGTTCTTATCCGCATTATGGACAATCAAAATGCAATAATAGGTTGTCAGTAACCTTATCCCAATTGATCGCCGGAACAGATAGGCCCTTCCTCCGGTGGAATTTAAGAAAAATCCTGCGTACCTATAAAGGACTTCTAAAGAAGGTCTGATTCCTTCAGGGTCTGGACAGCGGTCTCCTAACATAATCCATTTGTAAAACATCTCCAGATTATTCTCCATGGTGTCATGCTCATTTTCGATTATCTCGGTGATCAGGCGGAGGTCTTTTTGACCCAAGACTCTAAAAAAGTGGTACATATTCCGAAGGAGGATTTTGGGGTGTTCACCTTCTCCAGCCGGGATTGGAGGCCGGGCCGACAAGCGTTTGAGCATCGATTTAAAGCGAGTATAGGTATCCGTTTTTGCATTCAGATTCCGGATGTACTTCTTTTGATCCAAATAGCGAAAAAATTCGCCAGCATTTTCTTCGATTTTTTTACAATAATCTTCCTCGGTAGTGGGCTTTTCTTCGGTTAAGCCTGGAATAATCTTCCTCACTTCCTCAGCAGCTTTTGGTTGTTCCTCTGGAAGGCCCTCTTTTTCAACCGGTAAGACCTTTTCAGTGATCGCTACTTCTTTCGACTTGGGCCACATTTGTGTGTACAGGTAATAACCAATACCTGCTAAAACAATCACCAGTAAAACCCACCACCAGATGTGTCTTTTTCTGCTTTTTTCCATGGTCTGCTCCCCCATAAGAAATGGTAGTTATTCATATCCCTTCACCGGCAAAATGAGGGTCACTGTAGTTCCCATTCCTTTTTTGCTTTGGATATTAATTTGGCCATCGTGATTCATCACTATCTGATGTACCATGGTTGATCCCAAGCCCACACCTGTGGTCTTGGATGTAAAAAAGGGATCATAGATCGAATCAATATTTTCCTCTGAAATGCCCCATCCGGTATCAAGGATTTTGATCTCTATATTATCACGATAGTGTTTTGTTTCTAACACTAATTTACCCCCACGAGGCATTGATTCTAAGGCATTTTCCATAATATTGGACACTGCTGTGATAACCTGAAAAGAGTCTATTAAGGTCAGAGGTAGTTTTTCGTCAATTCTAGTCACAAAGTCTACTCCCTGTTTTTTAGCTTGATATACAAATGTTTTTCTAACCTCATCCAAGACAAGCCTGATGTCATGTAATTCAAATTCTGGCGAAAGGAGATTGGCGAATTCACGAACCCTTTTTAGAAGAATTTCAAGTCGTTCTGATTCCTCCAGGATTATATTGACGTATCTTTGAATTTCCTTATTACCTTTAAGTGTCTTTTTTATTCTCCGGGTAAAGCCTCCAATGGTTGTAATGGGGTTTCTAATCTCGTGGGCTACGGCCTGAACAAAAGTACTGATCGCCTTAAGTTGTTCGGATCGAACGACCTGTTCCTGTACCTCTTTTTGTCCCTGCGCCGTCGGCTCAAAATTTTTCTCCTGCGACTTTTTCCCCAGGCTTGAATTTGATGCTTTTTGCGGGCCCATTTTTGCCTCTGGCAAACTGTCTCATGCTGTATTTTAAATTAATTTATACATCTCTTGGCCCTCGAGATAAAGATCATTCCCTGCTGTATCGTTCACTACGATTGCAGGCAGCTTTTCAACTTTCAATTCCCTGATGGCCTCAGGCCCCAAATCCTGGTAAGCGATAACACGCGCTTCCTTAACTGCCCTGGCCATTAACGCACCAGCACCTCCTATTGCAGCCATATAAACAGCCTTGTATTTGACAATAGCCTCTTTGACCTCTTTGGAACGTTTTCCCTTCCCTATCATCACCTTGAGGCCCAGTTCAAGCAGCTTTGGAGTATATAAATCCATCCGGTAACTCGTAGTAGGTCCAGCGGCTCCGATCACTCTGCCGGGCGGCGCCGGCGAAGGCCCAACGTAATATATGACCTGGCCCTCAATGGGTATGGGGAGCTCTTTTTCTTCATCTATCAAATCCATTAGTCTGCGATGGGCAGCGTCCCTGGCGGTATAAATATATCCACTTATTAGAACGCGATCCCCTGACCTTAATGGTTCAATGTCTTCAATAAAAATTGGGGCTTTCAGATGATATGTGTCGTGCATGGTTTTTTCCTTTAGATTTCGTCCCTTAAACCCTTAACATTTAACCTGTCAATTACCTGAATAAATCTGTACATTAAAGAACTACCTCCACATGGCGGCTCGCATGGCATTGGATGTTGACGGCAAAGGGAAGGCTTGCAATATGGCAGGGCATCATGAGGATATGAACAGCAAAAGAAGTCACTCTACCTCCAAGACCTTGAGGGCCGACTCCTGACTTATTGATCTCCTCCAACAGTTCATCTTCCATTTGGCTTTGTTCAGGATCGGGGTTTGAGGTCCCCAATGGGCGAATCAGGGCCTTTTTTGCCATTAAGGCAGACTGTTCGAAGTTGCCGCCTATGCCGACCCCCACTATGGTGGGAGGACAAGGATTGGGGCCGGCTTCTACAACTGTTTGAATAACCTTATCTCTTACCCCGGCCCACCCCTCAGAGGGTTGGAGCATAAAAAGCCGGCTCATATTTTCGCTGCCACCCCCTTTGGGTACTACCCAGATTGTGAGTTTATCTCCCGGGACCACATCAATGTGTACAATTATAGGTGTGTTGTCTCCCGTGTTCTTCCTGGTAAATGGATGGCACATGGATTTGCGGAGAAATCCTTCTCCATACCCCTGCCTGATCCCCTCTTCAAGCGCAGATATAAAATCACCCCCAATAATATTAACCTCCTGTCCCAGTTCCACAAAAACCACCGCAACTCCGGTGTCCTGGCATATTGGGATTCTTTCTTCCCTGGCGATCCGGGCATTTTCGATTAACTGATTCAGGACCTCTTTGCCGACCGGAGACTCTTCTTTGTTAAAAGAATCCTGTAAGGCATAAAGCATATCTTCCCCTAACTCATAATTTGCCTTTATTGCAGAATCTTTTACAGCTTCGATAATTGTTTGTGTTGAAATCTGGCGCATGGAATCCTCCGATAAGATTTGACATTATTGCGCAGGATCATTAGAAATGGGAAAGTGATAAGCTCTCAGCTTTTACCGATTGATGATTCTTTATGAATATACAAGAGTTGAGGATAAGAAGCAAATAGGAAACTCGGCATAACAAATGTTGAATCATTTTATTTGAATCATGAAGATCCTTTTGACCAACGACGACGGTATTCATGCCCCGGGAATTTTTGCCCTGTACCAGGCCCTAAAAACTGATTACGATCTATGTGTTGTGGCACCGGAATCAGAAATGAGCGCCGTGGGACATGCTATTACATTGACCTCACCTCTGAGGGTTCAAGAGGTTTATAAAAGCGGTTTATTCTTCGGTTATGCAGTGACCGGCACGCCGGCAGACTGTGTGAAAATTGCTGTCCAAGAGTTGTTTGAGAGTCCTCCAGACATTATTCTTTCCGGAATAAATCTCGGGGCTAATGTAGGTGTCAATATCCTTTATTCCGGCACGGTCTCTGCAGCAACTGAGGGGGCCTTTTTAGGTGTGCGATCTGCTGCTATCTCGCTTGCAACCAGACAGAACCCGGATTTTCGGTTTCCAGTCCAATTCAGTAAAGAGATTATACGGTATATGATTGAGAATGGACTGAAAGAAGGCACCGCACTTAACGTCAATATCCCTGCTGTGCCTGCTGATGAAATTACCGGTGTATGTTTCACAAGACAGGGAACCAGCAGACTGGTAGAGCGTTTTGAACGCCGCACTGACCCCCGTGGAAACGTGTACTACTGGCTTGCCGGAGAAAGGTTTCTTGAAAATGGCAAGCCGAATACCGATTACATGGCATTAAAAGAAAATAAGATCACCATTACGCCTATACACTACGATCTCACTTGTGAGAAGGAGCTAAGGAGATTGAAGTCCATTCGTCTCCCCTTGAAGGGGGTTGAAACACCTAAATGATTGTTTACTCTCCCATCGCTCCCATACGTTTGTATAGCTCGTATCTTTCCTTCATATCTTCTTCGGCCTTTTGAAATAGAGCTTCTGCATTCTTTGGAAAGGCTCTCGTCAGGCTCGAATAACGTACTTCACCTAACAAAAATTCCCTAAAGTCTCCTGTTGGTTCTTTTGAATCAAGAATAAAGGGATTCTTCCCTTGTTGCTTGAGCCTTGGGTCATATCGGTAAAGGGGCCAATAACCTGCTTCTACGGCCCTCTTTTCCTCTTCTTGGCTCTGCCCCATGTTAATGCCGTGGTTGATACACGGGGAATATGCAATTATAAGTGAAGATCCTTTATAACTTTCTGCTTCCAGTAGTGACTTTAAAAGTTGGTTTTTGTTGGCGCCCATTGCCACAGAGGCTACATATACATATCCATAAGTAGTAGCCATCAGGCCCAGGTCCTTTTTCCGCGTGGGTTTGCCGCTAGCGGCAAATTTTGCTACAGCACCGATAGGTGTTGATTTTGAAGCCTGGCCACCAGTATTGGAATAGACCTCTGTATCTAAGACAAGGATATTGATATCATGACCCATGGCAATAACGTGGTCCAGGCCACCATAACCGATGTCATATGCCCACCCGTCTCCGCCGAATGCCCAGATCGATTTCTTTGTCAGGTAATCACGCCTATCTAAGATACCCAATAATAGCGGGTTAAACTCAGTATCCGGATTTGTAACCTCATGTTCAATCAGATCTATGATCTTAAGACCAAATTCCTTTGACTTTTCCCCGTCATTCATATTGTCAAGCCATCCCTGCAAGGCAGCTTCAAGGTCTTTTGACACCCCTATTTCTAATGACTCACGAACAATATCGGCCAACTTTTCACGTCTTTGGGTAATGCCCAGCTCCATGCCAAACCCATACTCTGCATTATCTTCGAATAGACCGCTGGCCCAGGCAGGGCCTTGCCCTTCTTCATTTACTGTATAGGGACTGACAGGCGCATATCCGCCGTAGATGGAAGAACATCCTGTTGCGTTGGCTATCACCATGCGGTCACCAAAGAGTTGGGTAACAAGCTTAATATAAGGTGTCTCACCGCACCCGGGACATGCCCCTGAGAATTCAAAGAGGGGTCTCTGAAACTGGCTCCCCTTTACCGAGGTATTCGGCATTTGATCGTCTAAACAAGGAAGTTCTGTTGAGAATATGTGATTTGGGATCTGTACCTCAGTCTGTGTTGACAAAGGTTTCATAAGCAGGGCCTTTTTCTTGGAAGGACATACTTGAGCACAGTTGCCGCATCCGGTGCAGTCAAGAGGGCTGACCTGGATACGGTATCGCAACCCCTTCAACTCCTTGCCCTTGGCCTCCACGGTAATAAAATCCTTTGGGGATTCTTTTAGACTCTCCTTTTTTGCCAGTACTGGTCGAATTACTGCATGGGGGCAAACAAAAGAACACTGGTTGCACTGGATACAATTTTCCGGCTGCCATTCAGGAACATTTATGGCAACACCTCTTTTTTCATAACAGGAGGTTCCTGTCGGAAAGATCCCATCCGGCGGCAGGGCACTTACCGGGAGCGTATCTCCCTTCTGAGCAAGCATTGGCCTCATGACGTTTTTCACAAAATCAGGTTCACTCTCTTCAATATAGGCTTCTTGACCGGCCGTGATCCAGGACCTGGGAACTTGAATCTTTTTCAAAGCCCCAACTGCATTGTCCACGGCGTCAACGTTCATCTGAACGACATCCTTACCCTTTTTACCGTAAGTCTTTGTGATGGCGTCTTTGACGTAACTAAAGGCCTCTTTCGGGGGAATAACATTGGCAATTTGAAAAAAAGCGGCCTGCATGATCATATTAATACGTCCGCCCAGGCCTAAATCGGCGGCAATCTTGACTGCGTCGATATTGTAAAAGTTCAATTTTTTTTGGGCGATTGTCCGCTTCAGGGTGTCAGGAAGCTCTTTTTCCATCCGTTTGACACTCCAAGGGGAGTTGAGCAAGAAAGAGCCCCCTTCCTTTATTCCTTCCAAGATGTCGTATTGATGTACGAAGGCGGGATTATGACACGCTATAAAATCGGACTTTGTGAGCAGATAGGGGGATTGGATTTTGTGAGGAGAAAATCTGAGATGGGAAATGGTAATACCTCCCGATTTTTTGGCATCATATGCAAAATAGGCCTGGGCAAACATATCCGTGTTTTCGCCGATAATCTTGATTGCATTTTTATTAGAGCCAACCGTCCCATCAGCACCTAATCCCCAAAATTTGCACCTTACCGTTCCTTCAGGGGATGGATCAATTTCTTCGCCAAGTTCGAGGGATGTGTGAGTCACATCATCCACAATGCCAACGGTAAAGTGGTTTTTTGGCGCTTTGGAGCGGAGGTTGTCAAATGTTGCCTTAACCATAGTCGGTGTAAAATCCTTGCTTCCCAATCCATAGCGACCACCAACAACCACCGGAGACTCCCCTCTTTCATGAAATACAGTACACACATCCTTGTAAAGCGGCTCCCCCAAGCCGCCCGGTGACTTGTCTCTGTCAAGCACCGCAATGCTTCTGGCCGTGGCAGGCATGGCCCTTAAAAAATGTTCCGTGGAAAAGGGTTGATAGAGTCGAACCTTTATAAGGCCTACACGTTCTCCCTGCTTGTTTAGATATTTGACCGTCTCTTCGATCACGTCGCAACCGGAGGCCATTGCAACTATAATTCGGTCCGCCTCAGGGTCCCCCACATAATCAAAGAGGTTGTATGTTCGGCCGATCAGATCTCCAACTTTTTCCATCTCCTCCTGGACAATGTCAGCGATACGGGCATAAAAAGGGTTAACGGCCTCGCGGTTCTGGAAAAAGATGTCTGGATTCTGTGCAGTTCCTCGCATTTGGGGATACTCTGGATTCATAGCCCTGTCTCTGAACTCATCAATTGCTTCCCAATCAATGAGACGGGCCATGTCATCGTAATCAATTATCTCTATCTTCTGAATTTCCATGGAGGTCCTGAATCCGTCAAAGAAATGAACAAAGGGTAAACCGGCCCGGATACTGGCAAGATGAGCAACGAAAGCCAGGTCCATCGCCTCTTGGACGGATGCAGATGCCAACAGGGAAAAGCCCGTCTTTCGTACTGCATTTATATCAGAATGGTCCCCAAAGATAGAAAGGGCATGAGTGGAAAGGGATCGGGCCGACACATGGAAGACGGTTGGCATCAACTCTCCCGCTATCTTGTACATGTTGGGGATCATCAACATAAGCCCCTGGGAAGCGGTAAAGGTGGTGCACAGAGCGCCAGCAGAAAGGACTCCATGAAGAGTGGCTGATGCCCCTCCTTCTGATTGCAATTCCACAACCTTTAACACTTGGCCAAAGATATTTTTCCGTCCATGTGCGGCCCATTCATCGGCATATTCGCCCATACTGCTTGAAGGAGTGATAGGATAGATAGCAGCAACATCACTCAAGGCATAGGCTACATGGGCAGCGGCTTCATTTCCTTCAATGGTTTTTGTGTTTTCATTCATAATTATTTATCCTTTTTTATATATTTCATGGTGTTGAATTTTTCCAGTATTTACGCTAACATTTCATCAACTTCTCTTTTAAAAAGAGCATTTAATTAAAACATGCAAGCCGTTATTGTCAAGTATTTATGGATAGGCCTAACGATGAAAAGAGAATACCCTAAACGCCCTATTGTTGGTGTAGGAGCGGTCATTTTCATAAAGGAATCGGTTTTACTGGTAAGGCGGAATAAGGATCCAGGGAAGGGTCAATGGAGCCTGCCGGGTGGCGCGGTGAAATTGGGCGAGAGTCTACTGGAGGCATTGGAGCGAGAATTGTGGGAAGAGATCTCCATCAAACCGGAAATTGGCGGCCTGGTCGGCGTCTTTGATAGGGTCATTCGTGACCGAAGAAATCGAATCCAGTATCACTATGTAATTGTTGATTACTGGGGTTGGATCACAAAAGGGCATCCAAGGCCTGCCTCGGACATCAGCGAAGTTCAATTAGTGTCTCTTGATAAATTAGAGGTATTTAATGTTAATAGGGAGTTGAAGGACACTGTCTGGAAGGCAAGGAGATTGATGATCGAAAAAAATATTATTTGATGATATGGAAGAATCGTTTCAAGTGCGGCCATGACCAGTAAATGACAAATGCCTTTCCTTTTACAGATTTTAGAGGCACAAACCCCCAAAACCTACTGTCATAGCTATGCTCCCGATTGTCACCCATAACAAAAAGGCGGTTTTTTGGAACAGTGATAGGACCGAAATGGTTCTTATTAAGAGAGGTTGCCGGATTCTTACCCTGACTTGAGTAAAATCCATGGCTATCAATGAAATGTTTTCCGTTGATATAGATCCTGCGGTCAATAATCTCTATTTTATCGCCCGGCAGACCAATAACCCGCTTGATGAAATCTTTGCTCTTGTCAACTGGATATATGAATACAATCACATCATCACGTTGAGGGTTAGTGATGGGTATTAGGGTCTTGTTTAAAAAAGGAATTTTAATTCCGTATATGAATTTATTGACAAGGATATGATCTCCAACCACAAGAGTAGGTTCCATTGAACCTGAAGGGATCTTGAACGCCTGAACTGCAAATGTGCGTATAAAAAGCGCGAGTATTACAGCAATAGCGGCTGCTTCAGCATATTCACGAATTACACTTTTCTTTTTTATCTTGTCTCTTGACACATAAAGCCCCATAATTTCCTCTATTTTCCTTTCCAGTTTTTTTGAGTATTATCATAACAGAAGAATATTACAACTTCAAGTTCTATAACCAAGGAGATTTCATTGCCCGGTCTGAGACTATATAACAGCAATCGACTGGAAATACTTGCTGATAAACTGGCAGAGGTCCTGAGTAAGCCGGTCTCCTCCCCTATTGAGCCAGAAGTTATTGTGGTCCAGAGCAAAGGTATGGAAAAATGGGTTTCTCTTCAAATGGCCCAGCGGCACGGTATATGTGCAAATTGCAGATTTCCTTTCCCCAATGCCTTTATCCATGAAGTTTTTCGGAATGTCTTTTTAGATCTTCCTGAACGTTCACCTTTTGATCCCAAAATAGTGACCTGGAGGATCATGAAGCTCCTTCCGTCTTGCATTACGAGACCGGGTTTTGAGAACCTCAAATCCTATCTCGGAGGTATAGGTGAAAATCTCAAGCGCTTCCAGCTTTCCGAGCGAATCGCAGACACATTTGACCAGTACTTGCTCTTTCGCCCTCAAATGATTTTTCGATGGGAAAGGGGGCAGGAAGACCATTGGCAGGCAGTACTTTGGAGAGAAATGGTTAAAGAGGCTGGAAAGATACATCGGGCCGCACTTGGAAATGATTTCATTGAGGCAATCAAGAAATATCCTGCCGGATTAAAGTGCTTTCCAGAGAGGATTTCGGTATTTGGGATATCCGCACTTCCCCGGTTTCATATTCAAATCCTTGCAACCATTGCACGATTTTCCCAGGTAAACCTATTTCTCATGAACCCTTGCAGAGAATACTGGGGTGACATTCTCTCCGAATGGGAGACAAAAAAGACAACTGAAAGAAAAAGCATTCAAGATCTTTCTGTCAAGGAACTTTACCTGGAAAAAGGAAACAGCCTCCTTGCATCGATGGGGACATTAGGCAGGGATTTTTTTGATATGATAACCGGATTCCAATGCGAAGAATCGGGATCATTCGAAGATCCGGGTGAGGACAATCTTCTCTCGTGCATCCAATCCGACATTCTGAACCTGCATGATAGGGAGCAGAAATCAAATGGAAAAAAGGTTATTGATCAAACCGACTTATCTATTCAGTTTCATTCATGCCATAGTCCCATGCGCGAGATTGAGGTCCTGCATGACCAACTTCTCTATATGTTTGAAAAAAATACGAGCCTTGCCCCTAAGGACATTTTAGTAATGACGCCGGAAATAGAAACCTACTCTCCTTATATCCAAGCGGTATTTGATATTCCACCAGATGACCCAAGACACATTCCTTTCAGTATTGCAGATCGAAGCATCCGAAAGGAGAGTGAAATAATAGACACATTTCTCAAAATACTCGATCTCTGGGATAGCCGTTTTGGTGTATCACAGGTTATCTCCATTCTTGAATCGCTGGCCGTACAACGCAGATTCGGCCTGTTTGAGTCAGATCTTGAGCTTATTCAGAGATGGGTGACAGATACACGGATACGGTGGGGAATCGACGGACAGAGTCGCAGTAAAATGGGTCTTCCTTCATTCCAGGAAAACACCTGGAAAGCCGGCCTGGAAAGACTAATGTTAGGTTACGCCATACCCGGAGAAGAGGAGAATATGTTCAGAGGAGTCCTCCCTCACGACCATGTGGAAGGTGCTGATACCTTAGTATTAGGGAGGTTTTTTGAATTCACAGACCAGCTTTTTACTTATACCACATCTCTTAGTCAACCACGCACCTTAGATGAGTGGTCCGGTTTCTTAACCGGACTTCTTGAAGGCTTCTTCACACCTGATGAAACAACAGAAAAAGAAATGCATGTGATACGCCGTACGCTCAATGATCTGGCTGATATGTCCACCTCTGAAGGAGCAGCCTTCCATGAAAAGATTGATGTCAATGTCATCAAATGGCATTTAGGGCATTCTCTTGAAAAAGAAGGCTTCGGGTTTGGTTTTCTTACCAAGGGCATTACATTCTGCGCCATGTTGCCAATGCGCAGCATTCCATTCAAGGTTATTTGTCTTGTTGGTATGAACGGCGATGCATATCCGAGACAGTCAAAACCACTGGGATTTGACCTTATGGCAAAGCATCCTGAACCGGGAGATCGATCCCGGCGCAATGACGATAGATATCTATTTTTGGAGACAATGCTTTCAGCAAGAGAATGTTTATATATCAGCTACGTGGGACAAAGTATTCAGGATAATAGCTTTATCCAGCCCTCTGTCCTTATAAGCGAGTTGATTGATTATATTGAACAAGGCTTCGAGATAAAGGGAATGAATATCCTGGAACTTATTTTTACCAGACATTGCCTCCAGGCCTTTAGCCCGAAGTATTTCAAAGAAGATAAAAGGCTGTTCAGTTATTCAGAACAAAATCTTCAGGCGGCTCAATGCATTCTAAGGACCCGTAAGGACCCTGCGCCTTATATTTCCCAGGGGCTCAGCCAACCCGAAGAAAAATGGAAAGCGGTTGATCTTGTCGATCTGACCAACTTTTTTAGCAACCCTGCAAGGTTTCTGCTCAACAAACGCCTTGAAGTATATCTCGGGGAGAAGACCTCGATTATGAAAGAAAAGGAGGCCTTTGAAATCGAAGGTCTTGAAAGATATCTGCTTGAGGAGGACCTGGTAAGAAAAAGGCTGGCAGGACGCGACCCAAAAGACTTTCTTTCCCTTACGCGAGCCACAGGTCTTCTCCCACACGGTACTGTAGGGGAATGCCTGTTTGAGGATCTAATTCAAAGAGTCGAGAGTTTTGTCGAAAAAATGGAATCGTATTTGGGGGGAAGTATTCTTGAACCCCTTGAGATAGATCTCTGCATATCAGGTTTTAGGCTGACCGGGCGAATTGATGCAATCCACCAGGAAAGGCTGATTCAATACCGGTATGCAAGAGTAAAGGCTAAAGACCGTCTTAAAATCTGGATTCATCACCTTGCGTTAAATTCCGCCATGGCTCATAAGTATCCGCGGACTAGCCTATTGGCAGGACTGGAACCTGAAAACAGACGGGAACCAGAATGGGCAGCCTTTGAATATTCCCCGGTGGAAAACAGCGAAAAGATCCTTGGAAATCTCCTGGAGAAATTCTGGGCCGGATTGATAAGGCCCCTTCATTTTTTTCCGCGATCCTCCTTAGAATATGCCCAACACTTACTCAGAAATAAGAATCCCGTTGATGCCCTTCTTAAGGCCCGTGATAAATGGCAGGGAGGTGATTTCAGTAAGGGCGAAAGCGAAGATGACTACTACAGGCTATGTTTTGGGAACACTGACCCGATTGATTCAGAGTTTCAGGATATTTCGAAAGAAGTTTTTATTATGCTCTTGAGAAACGAAAAACACATTGGTTGAAAGGCAAAATGGTTGATAAACAGGATTTTGATATCTTGAACAGCGGGCTTGAAGGAACAAACCTCATAGAAGCCAGTGCGGGAACAGGAAAAACATATACTATTGCCGGACTGTTTCTCAGGCTTGTCATCGAGATGAATCTCTCTGTGAATGAGATTCTCGTAGTCACCTTTACCGAAGCTGCTACAGAGGAGTTGAAAGACAGGATTCGCACCAAGCTGCGACAGGCCGTTGAGGCATTCTCTGAAGGCAATAGTAAAGATATCTTCTTGAACGGACTGCAACAAAGGAACAAGAACCCACAGGCTGTATTAATAGCCTTAAGAGAAGCACTCCGTGCCTTTGATCAGGCCTCCATATTTACCATACACGGGTTTTGCAGGAGAATGCTACATGAAAATGCCTTTGAAAGCGGCAGTCTTTTTGATACCGAGTTGGTGACTGATCAGGAAAATCTTAAGGGCGAAATCGTTGATGATTTCTGGAGGAAGCACTTCTATAAGGCATCACCGCTTTTTGTCAACTATGCAATTGATCAGAAGTTCAATCCAGACAGCCTCTTTTCTCTCATTGGCGGCAGGGTTGGCCAGCCACATCTGAAAATCATACCACAGTCTGAAATCCCTGATACTTCCAGACAGGAGAAAGAATTCAAAGTTGCCATCGGTAAAGTCCACAATGCCTGGCCGTCAGCGAGAAAAGAAGTCGAGATGATTTTAACGAAAGATGAAGGCCTGAATAGGAATAAATACAGAAAAACGAATATTCCATTTTGGATGCAAAGTATGGACCATTATTTAAAATCACGCGGACATAGCTCGATTTTGTTCAATGGTTTTGAAAAGTTCACATCAAGCGAGCTTAAAGGTTCAGTGAAAAGAGATCATATCCCTCCTTTTCATACATTCTTTGAACTTTGTGAAACATTAAGGCAAAAACAGGGGGAACTTGAAAGGGTCTTTGATCAATTTATCCTTGGGCTGAAAACAGAGTTATTTCGTTTCACGGAAGACGAGCTTATCCGGAGAAAAGGAGAGAGGAACATCCTGTATTTTGATGATCTTTTGCTCAAACTGCACAAAGCCCTTTATGGAAAAGGAGGTGATGATCTTGCAAGAGCCATAAGAATGCAATTTAAGGCTGCCCTGATAGATGAATTCCAGGACACAGATCCTATTCAGTACTCAATTTTTAAAAAAATATTTGGTACCGAAGACAGGCTTCTATTTCTTATCGGCGATCCCAAGCAGGCCATATATAGTTTCCGTGGTGCTGATGTCTTTGCCTATATGGCCGCTTCTGGGGACGTGAAGTCACAGCATACTCTTCGGGAAAACTGGCGGTCCGACCCCCATCTAATTACCGCAATTAATACCGTCTTTGCCAAGACAGACCATCCCTTTGTCTATGACAAGATACCATTTCAACCAGCCACATCAGCTGCCGGCAAAGACCATGATTCTATCAGGCTGAATGGACAAACCGAACCTCCTTTACAGCTTTGGTTTCTGGATGCGGGCAAGGTTGTAAAAACCGGCAAGGCTATTGGCAAGGACAAGGCACGGGGACTGATTTCCGAGGCCGTGGCAGCAGAGATCTCCCGACTTCTCGACCTTGGCAGAAGAAATAAGGCCCTATTTGGGAAAAGACCGCTGGCAGAAGAAGATATAGCTGTATTGGTGCGGACCAACGCCGAGGCTCACCTAATTCAAAAATCTCTTTCGGATCTGAACATCCTAAGTGTCCTTTACGCCACAGGGAACCTCTTTGATTCCCATGAGGCCCTGGAAATGGAGAGGCTTCTTTTCGGAATAGCTAATCCGACCAACGAAAGATATGTCAAACTGGCCCTTACTACAGATATAATGGGTGTCAGCGGAGAGGAGTTGGATAGATTAATAGAGGATGAAGCCGGATGGGAGAAATGGCTTGCTGAATTTAGGATGTATCACAAACTTTGGAATGAGCGCGGTTTTTTCCGTATGTTTAGGTATATTTTGTTGCAAGAAAAGGCCCTGCCGCGTCTTATATCTTATCCCGATGGAGAAAGGCGGAATACAAACTTGCTGCATCTTACTGAACTTTTACATCAAACATCCATCGAAAAGAAACTCAGTATGGAAGGGCTCCTAAAATGGCTTTCGGAACAGAGAAGCGGAACCAGACCAATGTTGGAGGAACACCTCCTGCGACTTGAAAGTGATGAAAATGCCGTAAAAATTGTAACTATTCACAAGAGCAAGGGCCTTGAGTATCCCATTGTGTTTTGTCCTTTTGCATGGAGCGGTTCAAGGATCAAGGGATCAAAAGACATCTTTATGTTCCACGATGAAGCCGACGATATGAGATTGACCCTTGATCTTGGCTCTGGAGAGAGGGACAGAAACCGTGTATTTGCTGAAAAAGAGCTTTTGGCAGAAAACCTGCGGCTACTATACGTGGCTTTAACCCGAGCAAAAAACCGCTGTTATATGGTTTGGGGTCGTTTCAATGAGGCTGAAACTTCAGCCCCAGCCTACCTTTTTCATACACCCGCGTGGGACCAGGGTATTATTGTTAGTGCCACCGGACAAAGGTTTAAAGGTCTGAGCAATGAGGATGTCCTTATGGAGTTAAAATCTGCACTGGATAGGGCCAGCAATGCCATCAGGATTTCTGAAATGCCTTTAGGTCCGAAGGTAAGATATTCACCTTTGCCGGAGGAGAATATAGGGCTTTCCTGCCGGAAATTCTCAGGAGGAATAGATCACCAGTGGCATGTGTCAAGTTTTTCATTCCTTAAATCCGAAATTCCGCACTCTGATGAAATGGCAGACCACGACGAAATAAGACCACAGTATGACCATGATCAAAACGATTCTGAGGGATTGATCACCAAAGAGCCGCCCCCCGATATTTTCTCGTTTCCAAAGGGAGTAAAGGCAGGGATATTTCTGCATGACATTTTGGAGAATCTGGATTTTACTGAAAAAAACCCCGATTCGATGAAAAGCTTGGTAACGGATAAACTCAAACAATACAATTTTGAATCCCGGTGGCTGAATACAGTGTATGACATGATTAATAAGGTTCTCTCTGTGCCCTTAGACCATGTTTCAAAAGGTCTTAAACTTTCATCCATCCGGGATAATGACCGCCTAAACGAACTGGAATTCTATTTTCCTTTAAAAACCCTTTCCTCTGAGAAGCTTAGACGGATATTAAACCAAAAAGGTTTCGCAGATGTTACTCCGGCGGAAACCATTGGTCGGCTTCGTTTTTCTCCCACTTATGGTTTTATGAAGGGGTTCATGGATCTTGTTTTTAAGTGGCATGACCGTTTCTATTTGGTGGACTGGAAATCTAATTTACTTGGGAACCGTTTAGAGGATTATGGACAAGAATCCTTAGAGGTGGCCATGAAAAAGGAGTTCTATGTATTACAATATTATATTTACACTCTTGCACTGGATAAGTACCTGCATTTGCGCCTACCTGATTACAGTTATGAAAAACACTTTGGGGGGGTTTTTTATATCTTCCTGAGGGGGGTTGATCCGGAAAGAGACCCTGATTATGGGATTTACAGGGACTCACCTTCACCTGAATTGATCGGGGCATTAAAGGAAGCACTGATTCCCTGATTCTGTATTAAAAAAACTAAAAGGCTATAACAAGGATGGAAATTTATGGACAGCATGAACCATCAGCCCTCTTTTGGTGGCGGGGATAGGAGAAAATTAATGCTTGACACAAAGGCATATAGGTATTACTATTACGTCATAATGGTATTACAATAGGGGGCGCTATGAAAACCTTATCACTCAAGTTGCCTGAATCATTACTTGCAAAGCTTGCTTCTGCGGCAAGGGAAAGAGGTGAAAGCAGGTCTGCCCTGGTGAGAGATGCCATTGAGATATTCATTACAGAAAATAATCATGCTAAAAAGGGTTCCTGTTTAGATCTTGCAAAAGATCTCGCGGGATGTGTTAACGGGCCGGTAGACCTATCTTTTAACAAGAAACGTATGCGTGGTTACGGCAAATGAAACGGCAAGTCATTTTGGACACAGGGCCTCTTGTGGCATTTGTCAACAGCCGAGACAAATACCATAAGTGGGCTACACTGCAATGGGCGCAGATTGAGCCCCCTTTGTTGACTTGTGAAGCGGTATTATCAGAAGCATGTTTTCTTCTTGGCAGTCTTGATAGAGGACAAATAGCAGTACTTGAACTCCTTCAACGGAGTGTCTTGCACATTCCTTTCGTAATGTTTGAACACGTAAAACAGATTGCCCGGCTTTTGCAAAAATATTCCAATGTCCCAATGTCTTTTGCAGATGCTTGCTTAGTGCGGATGACAGAGGTGTATGCTGAAAGCCTTGTCCTTACTCTCGACGCTGATTTTAGCATCTATCGCAAAAATAAAAGGCAAGTTATACCAACCCTGTCACCGCACGATATTTAGCTGGCCCATATCCTAGTTTTCCTTGACCTTGAACAAAATTGAGCGCTATCAAAACGAGTTATTGTCAAATGTTGTGTATGAGGAGGTTATGCAGCGTTCCTAATTTCTTGTAGCTATTAAGACGTTACCATAGTATCTTAATCTTTGCCCTTGATGTACTGGCCGCCGGGTACGGTGGTGAAGTGGAAGATGGGCCTGTCGAC
>CAYRFN010000024.1:0-34838 GCA_964423495.1 uncultured Desulfobacteraceae bacterium | reverse complement strand
GCCCCATGTCCTGCCTTTCTGTTCCTGATCTATGGTTAAGGCATAGGGGGCGTTCCATAAGCATGTAAGAATTTTTGTTGCGGATTTCTTAAAAGAGAGCCCCATGTCCTTCTAAATGCGAAGCCTTTTGAACGTTACCAACTGTTTAGCTATTTGAAAGTAAGGCAGGAAGGTGAAAATGAGACTGGGTACATACTTGGGGGACTAAGCGGAGTGGAGCGACGGCGAATAAATGAGGAATGATTTTGCGGATTTTGAAAGATATCCCAACGTCTTTAAAATTCTATAATGTTTTTTTCAAAGCGTTAGATTGTTACAGAAAGTTAGGAGTTAATTAATGTTTAGAAATTTTAAGATGGTTTCTTATGTGGTTTTCGGGCGGGGATGTTTCGACCAGCTCGATGGAATTATTGAGGAAAGGCGAAAAAATAGCTCATCGTACATAGTGTTTTTTGTGGATGATGTCTTTGAAAATACCAGGTTTAGAAATCGTCTCCCTATAAAGAAAAAGGATCAGCTTATCTGGATCAACGTGGATGAAGAGCCTAAGACTAAATATGTGGACTCGTTGACAGAGATGTTGCGCAGCAACCTCCCAGACCTTCCTGCCGGCGTGATAGGTATTGGGGGTGGAAGCGTAATGGATATTGCCAAGGCAGTCTCCATAATGCTTAACAACCAAGGATCTTCCGCTGATTACCAGGGTTGGGATCTTGTCAAGAACCCATCTGTATATCATGTAGGAATTCCTACCCTTTCAGGGACAGGAGCCGAGGTTTCGAGGACAACAGTACTCAGCGGGCCGGTCAGAAAACTGGGAATAAACTCCGATTACACGGTATTCGATCAGATTGTTCTTGACCCGGATTTGATTTCAGGGGCACCGGAAGATCAGCGATTTTATACCGGCATGGATTGCTATATCCATTGTGTCGAGTCCCTTGAGGGAACCTATCTTAACGCCTTCAGCAAGGCCTATGGCGAAAAGGCCATGGACTTGTGCAGAGAGGTATTTTTAGGAGAAAAGGGGCCTGAGGCAGATGAAAAGCTGATGATGGCCTCCTATTGTGGTGGAATGAGCATTGCCTACTCCCAGGTTGGTGTCTGTCATGCATTATCCTATGGCCTTTCCTATGTTCTTGGACTTCGGCATGGCATTGGCAACAGCGTTGTCTTTGATTATCTGGATGAGTTTTGTCCTGATGGAGTTGCTGAATTTAGGCGCATGTGTGAAAAGCACAAGATTGAGCTCCCAAGAAACGTCACAAAAGGCCTGTCCGAATCCGAGTTTGATAAAATGGCCGATGTGGCGCTAACCTTGGAACCATTGTGGGAAAATGCCTTGGGTCCGGATTGGAAAAAGTTTATGGATAGGCAGAGGATCAAGGAGTTGTATAATAGGATGTAAAACAGGATGGAAAAGATTAAACCTGAGACCTACGATCAATACATAAAGGCCCTCATGAATATCAGCAGGGCCATCACCTCAGATCTTTATTTGGAGGACATCTTCAAGCTTATAGTTATGGTTACCGCAAAGGTGACAGGAGTTGAGATCTGCTCTTTGTGGCTCATAGATGAAAGCGAGACCTCAAAAAAGATAAGGCTAAAGGCGACTCAAACCATCGAACCTGATTATTTGAAGGACCGTTCCTTGAATATGGACGAGGGCGTGGTTGGTTTTGTCGCTACTCACAACCAGCCTCTTATCGTTAAGGATGTATTAAAAGAGCCCAGGTTCAAAGAAAAAGAGATGGCCAGGAAGCTGGGTCTGGTATCCATGGCCGGTGTGCCGCTCCAAGTAAAAGAAGGAAAGGTGATCGGCGTACTCAACTGTTTTACAGCAGAACCCCACGATTTTTCCGAAATAGAAGTAAACCTCATAACTACAGTGGCCAACCAGGCAGCGGTTGCCATCCTGAACACTGAGTTAATGGTAAAAACCAAGGTGATTCAGGAGGAATTGGAGACAAGGAAATTGGTGGAGCGGGCAAAAGAGGTTCTAATGCATCGGCGCAATCTTAAAGGTGATCAAGCCTACCGCTGGATTCAGAAACGGAGCATGGATTCCCGGAAGTCAATACGCTATGTGGCCGAAGCAATCCTCCTTTCAGATGAGATTTGATTCCCCATCCTTAATAGCTTGACTATTGATATGAATGTGGGTAGGTTCTTACTCGATCTATAATTTCAAAGCCTTCAACATGGAACACCCATTAGATATACCCACCAAATACATCATTGTAACGGGTGGCGTCCTGTCGGGACTCGGTAAGGGAATTGCCGCTGCCTCTATTGCACATCTTCTCTCCTCGAGACTCAAGATTGTTCCCATCAAATGTGATGGATATCTTAATGTAGATCCGGGCACTATGAACCCCTTTGAGCATGGAGAGGTCTTTGTGCTGGATGACGGGGGAGAAGTGGATATGGATTTTGGGCATTATGAGCGGTTTCTGGGTGTAACCTGTAAAACCAAATGGAATCTGACCATGGGCAAGGTATTCGACATGGTCAGAAAAAAGGAAAGGAGAGGTGATTACCTTGGGAAAACGGTTCAGTATATACCACATGTGACTGATGTTATAAAAAACCACATATTTGAAATTGAAGCAGAAGAAAAACCGGATCTTATCGTTGTAGAGATAGGGGGGACTGTCGGTGATATCGAGAATGAACTCTTTTTAGAGTCTATGCGGCAGATGAAAGAAGATGTAGGAAAGGCGAACATAATTTATATCCACCTGACCTATGTGCCTATTCCATATGGTGTGAACGAACAGAAGTCCAAACCTACCCAACAGAGCGTAAATCTCCTCAAACAGCGAGGGATTTTTCCGGATATTATTATTGGTAGATGCTCTCAGTTCCTGACAAAGGAGGTAAAGACGAAAATTTCCAATTTTTGCGATGTTGACCCCAGTGCAGTAATCACTGGACTGGATGTGGATGATATCTATGAAATCCCGATTGTTTTCGAGCAGGAAGGCCTTCCGGAGATTATTCACAAAAGCCTCAATATCTATAGCCCACCGGATCTAAGGAAATGGAAAGAGTATGTAAATAATATTAGGAATCCTAAAGATGAGATTACTGTTGCTATGTGTGGAAAGTACACAAAGCTTGAGGATTCTTATGCCTCTATTATAGAATCTTTCAATCATTGCTCGGCACACTTAGGATTAAGGATTAATCTGAAGTGGACTGAAACGACCGATCTGAAAGATATCTCTTTTTTGGATGAGGTAGATGGTGTGGTTGTGCCAGGGGGGTTTGGCTCCCGTGGCACAGAGGGTAAAATTGAGGTAATCCGTTTATGCAGGGAGCGAGATATCCCATTTTTAGGGCTTTGCTTGGGTCTCCAGTTAGCCGTTATTGAGTTTGCAAGGAATGTCTGTAATCTAAACGGAGCCAGTTCCACGGAAATGGATCCGAATACGCCTCATCCGGTCATCGATATTCTTCCTGAACAAAGGGAGGTTAGAGATAAAGGCGGAACAATGAGGCTCGGAGCCTATCCTGCTGTATTGGAAGAAGGGACAGCGGTTCGTTCTCTTTATGGCTTTGAAGAGATATCAGAAAGGCATCGGCATCGGTATGAAGTGAACCCTGAATATCATTCAACTATAACGGAGAAAGGAATGGTTTTTTCCGGGAAATCCCATGATGGGAGACTGGTTGAGTTTATTGAATTGCCTAATTTAAAATTCTTTGTTGCCACACAGGCCCACCCTGAACTAAAGTCAAGGATGGAAAAGCCCGCACCGCTTTTTTATGGGTTTGTAAAAGCGTGCCTGACTTGACATCGTTTAGAATATTTTTCGGAATTTATTTGTTAAATAAAAAATACTTGACAAAAAGTCTGCATTTAGAAATATCTAATTCTGAGTTTATTTTATAAGACTCCGCACATCGGCGTGCGAAGTCTTTAATAATTAATAGAGACAAAGGCGTCTATTTCTCGGAGGAGAAAAGATGCCTTTTTATTTTCACATATCACAAACAAGGAGGGTAAAACTATGACATTCAGTAAACCGAACCGTAGCGCTGCTACAATAACCTCAACCCGTGTCGAATCAGCTCCCATATCTGGGATCTGCGTGACCTGCTTGGATGGTTGCGAGGGCCCTTGTGAAATTGGGCGCTCAGCCCTGAAAGGACGGGAGATGATTTACCCCCAACCTTTCGGTAAGGTTACTGCAGGTGCTGATAAGGATTATCCAGTGGATTTCTCCCACTTTAATATCCAGGGAACCTGCGTGGGGGCTGTGGGTGTTGAAGCGGATCCCGATGTGGCCACCTTCCCGGCTGTGGACTGTACGACGGCGGCTGGCGCCGACGGAAGCATCGAAATGGATTTCCCTATTATTACCGGTGCTGTTGGATCCACGGATGTTGCACGAATTAATTGGGAAAGTATGGCAGCAGGAGCTGCGATATCTGGCATTATTCTCGTAGCAGGCGAGAACATTTGCGGTATGGATCCTGAAGCGGAGCTTAGAGATGGCAAAGTTGTCAAATCACCTGAGATGGAGCGACGGATCAATATTTATAAAAGGTGGTATGATGGCAAGGGTGGACTTGTTGTTCAGGCTAATGTGGAAGATACAAAGCTCGGAGTACCTGAGTATGTTATCGAGAAGTTGGGTGTAGAAATATTTGAGCTAAAATGGGGTCAAGGAGCTAAGGATATCGGTGGAGAGGTAAAACTACCTTCCATAGAACGAGCCATGCAACTTAAGGAGCGCGGTTATATCGTTCTTCCTGATCCAACGAACCCTGCTGCCCAGGAAGCCTTTAAAGCCGGTGGCATTTCTGATTTCGAAAGACACTCAAGACTTGGGATGGTCGAAGAGGATTCCTTCCTTAAGGCCGTAGAGCATCTTCGAAGTGTGGGAGCAAAATATGTGACCCTCAAGACGGGTGCCTATCGTCCTGCTGATTTGGCCCGCGCCATCAAATACTCTTCTGAAGCCAAGATCGACCTTCTAACGGTTGACGGTGCAGGCGGCGGGACCGGTATGAGCCCTTGGCGGATGATGAATGAGTGGGGTATTCCCACAGTCGAACTGGAATGCCTAACTTATCAAATGTGCGAACGTTTAGCCGCTAAAGGCGCATATATTCCGCCTATTGCCGTTGGAGGAGGGTTGTCATTGGAAGATCATATGTTTAAGGTGCTTGCTTTGGGTTCTCCTCATGTCAAAGCTGTTCTCTTCGGCAGGGCAATCATGACCGCGGGCATGGTGGGCAAGACCCATGGTAGGATGATGGCCGAAAAAATGGAACTGGAAGGAGAAGATGCCGCAGATGGGTATGTCAAGCTCTTTGCCGTGGGTACCCAGTTGAAAGAACGGTTTGGCAAGGAATTTAACGAACTTCCTCCGGGGGCCATTGGCATCTATTCTTACATTGACCGCCTGCGTCAGGGCCTTCAGCAGCTCATGGCAGGGGAAAGAAAATTCGCCCTTAAGTATATTGAGCGAAATGATCTAGTTGCCCTGACCAGAGATGCGGCTGATGTGTCTGGAATCCCCTATGTCATGGAATCGGACCGGGAAGAGATAGACAAGATTTTGGGATAATCGAATACTCGTAACTGGTTGCTGGTTACTTGTTATTTATTGCTCAATTCGGAAAGGAGATAAAAATGCTCAACGTTATCTGCAAACATAATTGCAAGGATTGTTATGCGCTTAGAGTCTGCGCAGTGAGTGCTATAAAAGATCAGCAGGGCTCCATTTATGTGGAGACTGATAATTGCATTGGGTGTGGGTGCTGTAAAACAACCTGTGTCACATTTGGCTATAAGGCATTGGAGGATAAAACCACGGAATGGCTTAAAGGAGCCGCTTAGTGTAGGGCTTGGTTGATTTGTCAAATGGAGCTAATCAATGGATGGGTGGACCGGTCGGTGCCTCAGGGTTAATCTGACAGAGAACGCATTTCAGTCTGAAGAGATCTCAGGGGAGCTAATGGAGAAGTTCTTAGGGGGGCGCGGTCTTGGCGTTAAAGTCCTTTATAAGGAAATTGATCCCCAGGTGGATCCTCTTTTTCCTGAGAATAAACTCATATTTGTTTCAGGGCCATTGGTTGGAACCGGTGCTGTAACAGGAGCATCCTGCAATGTGGTCACAAAGAGTGCACTATCTGGGACCATTGCATGTGCCAAATTGCGTGGGCACTTCGGAGCAGAATTAAAGTTCTCCGGATTTGACATGATTATTATTGAGGGAAGGGCTGAATCTCCGGTCATTCTAACCATTTTAGATGACAAGATAAGTATCCAATCTGCCCTCGAATACTGGGGCCGAACCACATCCGAAACAGAAGAGATGTTTCAAGGTGGCCTGAGTGACAAGTGGGCGGCCCGAGAGACATATCTGTTATCAATAGGTCCTGCTGGAGAGAAAATGGTCCCCTTAGCCAATATCATCAATGACGGTTTTTTATCTGTTGGGGGCGCTGGTATTGGTGCGGTGATGGGATCTAAAAACCTCAAGGCAATCGCTGTTAAAGGTAGCCACTCTTTGACTGTGGCAGACGAGAACCGTTTTGTGCAAGCGGTGACAACTCTGATTAATAAACTAAACAGCGCACCCCTGACTTCTCAATCTATGTCTTCTTGGGGGACGGCATTCTTCGCAGATCTGTGCTATCAAAAGGGTATACTCCCATTGAGAAATTTTCAGGGTGTTGCTTTCAAAATATCCAAGGATATGAGACCCGAAGCCCTTTCCACCGCCTTTGCTTTAAGAAGCCAAGGTTGCTTTGCTTGTCCCATTGCATGCATAAAAAAGACCGATGTAAAAAATTCTCTCTTTAGGGGGAAAGGCATGGCCCCAACTTATCTTGCTATAGGTGCTCTTGGTCTTAACTGTGGAATTTCTGACTTTTTGACCATCGGTATGGCAAATATGATTTGTGGTGAGATGGGACTAGATCCAATAGCAGCAGGAGGAACAATAGCCACAGCCATGGAGTTGATGGAAAAGAAAGTCACTTCAAAGGATGATCTCAATCTCGAACTTAGGTTTGGTCATAATGAAGATCTTCTCCAGGCCCTGACTTTTATGGCAACAAAGAAAGGGCATGCAAAAAAAATAGGCCAGGGGGGGAAAGCTCTTGCAGAAGAATATGGAACCCCCAAGCTTTTCATGGGTATTAAAAGTGTACCCATGGCCCCTTTTGATCCTCGTTCCATTCAGGGAATGGGGCTCCATTTTGCCACATCTAATTATGGTCCTCATCATCTTTATGCCTATACCTTTATTGATGAGGTTTTTAATGTTCATGAGAAACTGGATCCCTGGGATACACAAGGTAAGCCAGAACTAGTCAAGCAATATCAGGATATGACGGCTGTTATGGATTCATTGGGCCTTTGCAACTGGCCGTTAATGGGTATCAAGTTTAATAACCTTGTCCCTATGATTAACAGTTGTCTGGGTACGAATTTTAAGGTAGATGACCTCCTCTTACACGGAGAACGAACCTGGAACCTTGAGAGGTTGTTCAATATGAGAGCCGGTTTTAATAGAAGCCATGACATACTGCCCGACAGGTTTTATAAGGAACCTATTCAGGATGGACCAGCTAAGGGGCAGATCAGCAAGGTTGATGAGATACTTGACGAATACTACAAACTCCGCGGTTGGAATAAGGAAGGTCAGCCAGACATTGAGACCTTGAAGGCTCTGGAGTTGGAGGGATAAGGATGCCTAAGATAAAGATTGACCACAGCAAATGTACGGGTTGTCGACACTGCGAGATAGCCTGTTCCCTCAATCATGTGGCTGGTGTGGCTAATCCCAGAAGGGCCAGAATCAGGGTCTTTAGAGAAGGGAATACTTATTTTCCAACTGTAGCCGGGCCCTTTGTAGATGCCGCCTGCACATCCAAAAACAAATTAGTCATCGGTGATCAAACGTATGATATGTGCTTGGTATGCCGGGCCTCCTGTCCAGAAAAGCCTTTCTTTATTGAAGCTGAAACCGGATTTCCCTTGAAGTGCGATTTTTGTGGCATTCCTCCCAGCCCCTCCTGTGTCAGATGGTGCAACAGTGGGGCCTTGGAACTAATAGATAATTAAGAAAGAAACTTGAAACTTTGAATAACTCTTGAGAATTTTGTGCTTACAACTCCAATTTTCAAGTTTCCGTTATCAGAGCGTAATTCCTTATGAACAAGAACAAAAAATCTTCAAAACTAATCGGTGCCGTGATGGTCGTTGGTGGCGGAATTGCCGGTATACAGGCATCCCTCGATTTGGCTGATCTGGGCTATTATGTCTATCTGGTGGAGAAAAAGGCTTCCATAGGGGGCGTAATGGCGCAACTGGACAAGACGTTTCCCACCAATGATTGTGCCATGTGAATCCTGGCGCCTAAATTGGTTGAGGCCGGTCGGTCTCCGAACATTCAAATAATAAGCAAGGCTGAATTAATCTCCATTGATGGGGAAGCGGGCAACTTTACTGCCAAGGTGCGACGCCAGCCACGCTATGTGGATGAGGATATCTGTACCGCCTGTGGCACATGCACAAATTACTGTCCAGCACCTCTCAGAGATGAATACAATGAAATGCTTTCTTATACCAAGGCAATACACATGGAATATCCGCAGGGTATACCATCGACCTTTCTTGTGGATGAAAGCGCCTGTTTGTTTCTAACAAGAAAGGAATGTAAACAATGCGAAATGGTCTGTCAGGCAAAGGCCATAGATTTTAAACAGCCAGTAGAAGATATGGAATTGAATGTTGGGGCCGTTATACTTGCTCCTGGATTTGGCCGTATCAGCCAGGAAGCATTGTCAAGATACGGTTATGGGGTATTGCCTAACGTAGTAACCAGCAGGGAATTTGAGCGTATCCTGAGTGCATCAGGCCCTTATGGGGGACACCTTATTCGCCTATCAGATAACAGAGAACCTGAAAAAATCGCCTGGCTCCAGTGCGTTGGCTCCAGAGATTTACATACAAAAACAAATAGCTACTGTTCCACCGTGTGTTGCACCTATGCTATCAAACAGGCGATCATTGCCAAGGAGCACAGTCCGCGACCGTTGGATACTGCTATCTTCTATATAGACATACGCACCTGCGGTAAGGATTTTGAAAGATACTACAACCATGCCAAGGATGTAATGGAAGTGCGTTTCATAAAATCAAGAATCACCAAAATCTTACCAGTAGAAGAGACAGGGGATCTAATTGTCAGGTACACGGATGATGCTGGTAATGGTGTTGAAGAAGAGTTTGGCATGATTGTTCTTTCAGTAGGGCTGGAAATATCGCCTGAAGTGATTGAGCTTTCCAGGAAGCTTGGCATAAGCCTAACCGACGGGAGGTTTTGTAAAACCGATTCCTTCAACCCGACGACTACCACAAGGAATGGCATATATGTTTCGGGTGCTTTTCAGGGACCAAAAGATATTCCGCAGTCCGTCATAGAGGCCAGTTCGGCTGCGGCTGTTGCGGTTTCCCCCTTAAGCCCTGCCCGAAATACCCTCACCATAAAAAAGGAAGTTCCAGAAGCAATAGACATGGTCATAGAAAGACCCCGCATAGGTGTCTTTGTCTGCCACTGCGGGATTAATATCGCAAGTGTAGTCGATATACCAGCAGTATGTGAATACGCCAAGTCTCTCCCTTACGTGGAGTTTGTCTCAGACAATCTGTATGCATGCTCTCAGGATTCACAGGAACTCATGGCACAGGTTATCAAAGAAAACAATCTTAATAGAATTGTTGTGGCTGCCTGTAGTCCAAAGACTCATGAGCCTCTTTTTCAGGAAACCCTTACCAATGCAAGTTTGAATAAATATCTTTTTGAAATGGCCAACATCAGGAATCAGGATTCCTGGGTTCATAAAGAAAATCGGAAAATGGCTACTGAAAAGGCGAAGGATCTTGTGCGGATGGCTGTTGCCAAAGTGGCATTGCTCGAGCCCTTGAAAGAGCAGGAAATTGATGTTTACCCGAAAGCACTGATCGCGGGGGGAGGAATTTCTGGAATGATGGCTGCAAGGATTTTTTCCGATCAGGGCTATAAGGTTTGCCTGATTGAAAAAAGCGGTTCTTTAGGAGGTCAGGCCCGGCATCTTCATACAACCTGGAAAGGTGAGGATGTTCAGAAAAAACTCGCTGGTTTGATAAAGTCCATTGAGTCGGACGATAATGTAGAGGTCAACCTGCATACGCAATTAAGACATGTGAAAGGGTTTGTAGGCAATTTTGAGTCTACTATGAAATGCGGGGATATGAACAGGACGGTCAAACACGGTATAGCCATGGTAGCCACTGGGGCCTCAGAATATAAACCTAAGGAATATCTGTATGGGCAGGACTCACGTGTGATAACCCATTTAGAGTTGGATCAAAAATTCATAAATGGGGATCCATCTCTTAAACGTACAAAAACAGCCGTGTTTATTCAGTGCGTTGGCTCCAGGGAACCGGAAAGGCCTTACTGTTCCAATGTTTGCTGCACACATTCAATGGAGAGCACCCTTCAATTAAAAGAGATGAACCCGGAAATGAATATCTATATTTTATACCGGGATATCAGGACCTATGGAGAACGGGAATATTTATATAGAAAGGCTCGTACTGCCGGGATTCATTTCATCCGGTTTTCAGTTGAGCAAAAACCACAAGTATTGGCGAATCAGGTTGGATTGGAAATTCAGGTTTTTGATATCACTCTCCAGCGCTTCATAATACTCAAAACGGATATCTTAGTTCTCGCCTCGGCAATTATCCCATATGTGGATGAAGAACTTGCCAGGCTTTTCAAGATTCCAATGAATGAGGATGGTTTCTTCATGGAGGCGCATGCAAAGCTCCGTCCATCAGAATTTGCTACTGACGGCGTTTTCCTCTGCGGTTTGGCTCATTACCCTAAACCCATAGATGAATCCGTGGCACAGGCCCAGGCCGCTTCTTCACGTGCAATGACATTGTTATCAAAGAAGTCTATTTGGGCAAGCGGAACAACAGCCTATATCAATCCTGTTTTTTGTAGCTGTTGCGGGGTTTGTGTTGAAATTTGTCCTTACTCAGCGCTGTCATTTATCAAGGAAGGGTTATTTGCAGGCAAGGTGGAAGTGAATCCTGTTCTGTGCAAGGGGTGTGGACTATGTGTCGCTTCGTGTCGTTCGGGCGCACTCGATCTAAAAGGATTTAAGGAAAGTCAAATTATTGCCATGATTGATGAGATCTGAATGATTAACCCCATTCTTCATTTTTTGCTATTTTATAATCAACCAATGGTGTCCTGGACCACTTCTTCTTGTACCACCATTTTTTCATGGCGACGTTTCGGACGCGGGAACTGGATGGCCGTTTTTTGCGCATAATCGAGTTCTTTTCTACCGGAAAGCAGGGCCAAAAGCAGACCTTCCTCACGGCATCGGCCTTGATGTGCACAATTTTTTCTGCTTTTTTCAAAATAATTGAGAGGTGCGAGGCAATTGAATGCCTTAGCATTCACTTTGTCTTTAGAAGCAAATTCTTCGTTGTAATTGATCTTCTTCTTATCCCTCAGTATTTCCAGGCCAAAGGCCAGATCGGGGCAGTTTTCATCGAAACGGGGGCATGAAAAACAATGTTCATAAAATTTTAGTGGGGCTTGACATCCAAATTCAAGGGCATGAATCATTCCTGTCTTGTTGTTTCCCATTATAGTCTCCTTTTTTCTTTAGAATATATAACAAGGTCTGAAACTCTCCCTTTATCCACTATTAATTTTTTATTAGTTCTTAATTGTATGTATTATATATTAGTATCACTTAATGTCAAGTCAAATAATTCCATCAAGGACTCACATAGGCAATCAGGACTTATTCTGGAGTTATTTAATCTTTAACCAGAGCAGTTTAGCTACACCCGGACCGGGATTCTTCCATTGGGAGGGCATTTCGGAGGTCAGGTAAATAACGTCGCCAGTACGAACGGTATAGACCGCCTTTTCTAATTTCAACTGCAACTTCCCCGACAACAAATAACCTAACTCCTCCCCTTTATGAATAAAGAAATGGGACGGTAAGTTCTTTTCAGGAGGGATTTCGATGAGGTAAGGTTCTGCCTTCGGCTCAAAATCTACCGGTGTGAGAAGTTTTGCGCGAATACTTCCTCCTGGCAGATCAGGGAATTTTACATCTGTTGACTCAGCAGCCGGGAAAATTACCCTGTTTGTTACATCCACTGACTCTTGAAAAAAAGAACTTACGTCGATAGAAAGGATTTCCGCCATTTTGAGAAGAGCGGGCAAGGAAGGATATATCAAATTGCTTTCGACTTGGGAGATGGTGCTTGGAGTAACTCCTACTAATTTTGCTAATTCTGTCTGCGACAGGCCTCGCTTAGTGCGAAGCTCTTTTAAACGAATTCCCAGGTCAATATGGCCAGTAGTACGTCTTTCAAGATCGAAGGTAACATTCAAGTCTTTGCGCCAGTATACATAAGGTTTGTTCAGGGTTTCAAGATAACGCTTTTCAGCCTTTAGAATGGTTAGCGAGGTGGTACCTCTTCTAACGGACAGGTCAATAGCTACCTGTGCTATTTGATTGATCTGGGCCCTCAGCCGGGGTGAATGGGCACGTTTTTCCATAATCCAGTAAGCAATGGTGTTCAGTTCATACAAGCGGGGGCAGGAGTGAGAGTAAAAGTTGATAATATGTTCCTCCCCACCCCAAAGTTCCTGCATGCCGGTCAGGCTTTCAAAAACGAAACGAACATCGTCTTCCATGGTATCGTGAATACCATAAAAGGCATCCATGAACCGATCCACCTTACGAGGTTCATTAATATTGACTATACGGCATGGCAATTCCGATTCATTTTTCTCATAGAATTTGAGAAAGATCTCGGAACCTGCACCTTTACCGAAAGTAAAACAATCCAGGATGGTTAAATACTGGTTCTCAGCCAATGGTCCCAGCATATCCAAGAGATTTCGTGGGGAGCGGTCAAAGCTGACATAGATAAAGGGTTTGTTTTGGGCCTGTGAGGCTTGTATAAAATTAAGGCAAAACACCGAGGCCAGACTTCCGGCATCATCATGCCAGACCACATTGTCTCCAATAAAAAGTCCGCCCAGGAGGCGGTCAAGTTGGCTGACTCCAGAAGCTATCCTGAGCCTTTGTTTCAATATTAAACCCTCGAATTACAGTTATACTTACTTATGTGAGCATCTAAGATCATTTTTTAGTCAACTTGCCAATAAGCTTATTATAATATATTTCGGCCTCTTCTAAAAGGGGGGATTTCTTCCCCATCATGTTTAATTGCATGATCTTAAAATTGATCCTCTTGATTTGACGGTATTTCTCTTTTTCATCCGGGATGTTTTCCAGTAAATCCTCCATTTGCCTGATCTCCTTTTTAAGTTGAAGCTCAGGTGGAAGGCAATCCGCATTCTTTAATATCTTATAGGCCAGACGGAGGTCTTCCGGAACATGACTATCATCTTCAATTTTAAGAGGCTCACCTTTGCCTGGAAGGCCATCAAATTCTCCCCTCTTTTGGGCATCTGTGATCCTCTTCTCAATGATTTTCTGGAAACCAAACATTACCGACACCTCAAATATTTACTAAACTCTTAATATACAATTAATTCTCTAATTTCAAGTCCTGTAAGCCTCTTCCTTTAGATATCTCTCTTGACAATATTAGTAGTTTTCCGGTATTCCCACATGAAAATCAGGTAACAATTTAGCGCTTTGAAAAAAACATTAGCGAATTATAGCGGCGTGGGACTCCAAACCCTTGGGCGCTAACTATTGGTACGGCAAATAGGCATCGGCATGTGTGTCTCTTTAAGAGTCACAATCCAGAATTCGTTATAAGCTTTTTCAACGCCCCCGATACATTAATATTGAACTCCTTACAGGCACAAAAGATGCCCTTACCTACAAAGTCTGCATTCTGGGGCTGTTCTTAACTGCTGTTAAAGACTTGGTGCCGTTTAATGGAATGAGATATAAATATTGTGACTCTTAAAGAGACACACATGCCGATGTCTGCGTGCAAGCTGTCTGCCCGACAGGCAGGCTTTACCGCATTATTTTCAAAGAGCTAAAGAGTTACAAAATCAGAACAGCAATAAGGCCGGTTTTAAGAATGGTAGATGAAATTGACAAAAAGGTTATTGGTCTCATACAGGGAGACCTACCCCTTACCCGAAGACCATTCGCCACGATGGCTGAGAAGATCAGCTTGCCTGAAGAAGAATTTATAAGCCGGGTAAAGAATTTGAAAAAACAGGGAATAATCAGGAGATTCGGAGCCACCTTGCGCCACCAGGAGGCAGGATTAAGTTCCAATGCCATGATTGCCTGGATTGTGCCCGATGACAGGGTAGAGGAGGCAGGTAGGACCTTGTCTAAGTTTCCGGAGGTCACCCATTGTTACCAGCGAAGACCTCAAAAAGACTGGTATTACAATCTGTATACCATGGTCCACGGAAGCAACCGAGACCGATGTATACAAACGGCTAAGCGAATGTCACGATCTATAGACATCGATCAATATTTATTGCTCTTTAGCGAAAAGGAATTCAAAAAAACGAGTATGGAGTATTTTTAGATGGGAGAAAAATCGAGCATTCTGTTTAAGAAGGCAAAAAAGATTATACCAGGTGGTGTGAATAGTCCTGTAAGGGCAGGAAAAGCGGTTGGCATTGATCCCCCATTTATTGTAAGGGCAAAAGGGTGTCTCTTGTGGGATGTAGATGGAAATGAATACATCGACTATGTCTGTTCATGGGGACCCATGATTTTAGGCCATGCCCACCCGCAGGTCATTCAGGCCTTAGAAGAACATATTCAACGTGGAACAAGTTATGGGGCCCCAACAGAGATAGAGGTGGAGATGGCAGAGACCATCGTGGAGATGGTCCCCTCAATCGAGATGGTCCGAATGGTAAACTCAGGGACTGAAGCGACCATGAGTGCAATCCGCCTTGCCAGGGGATACACAAACAGAGATAAAATTGTCAAATTTGATGGCTGTTATCACGGTCATGCTGACAGTTTACTTGTATCAGCCGGCTCGGGGGTAGCTACACTTGGCATTCCCGGCAGTCCGGGCGTGCCCCGGGACTTGGCCGTCCATACAATTTCACTGCCCTTCAATAACGTCGATGCTGTTGATCAGGCTTTCAGCAAATTTGGTCCTGAGATCTCGGCCGTGATCGTTGAACCGATCCCTGGAAACATGGGAGTCATTCTCCCAGAAGAAGGTTTCCTTGAACACCTCAGGGAAATTACACATGATCATGGTGCCCTGCTTATTTTTGATGAGGTGATAAGCGGATTCAGGGTGGCCCCAGGAGGGGCACAGGAATTATATGGTATAATACCTGATATAACCTGTCTCGGTAAGATCATCGGCGGCGGCCTGCCGGTCGGGGCCTATGGCGGCAGGAGGGAGATTATGTCAAAAGTGGCCCCGGAGGGGAACGTTTATCAGGCAGGGACACTCTCAGGCAATCCCCTGGCCGTTGCAGCGGGCTTGGCAACTCTCTATATTTTAAAAAATGACGATATCTACGGGGATCTTGAGAAGAAATCCAACATGCTCTTTTCCGGTCTTGAATCGTCGGCAAAAGATGCAGGGCTTACTGTTACAGTCAACCGCATCGGTTCCATGGGGACTCTGTTTTTTGCCGCATCGCCCGTCACAGACTTTTCAACTGCAAAGGCAGGAGACCAAGGCCTGTTCAGGCGTTATTATAGGAAAATGCTGAAGCAAGGGATTTATCTGGCGCCTTCTCCCTTTGAGGCCAGCTTTCTCACCACCGCCCATAATGAAGAGATGATAGATAAAACTATTGACTGTGCAAAAAAGGCCTTTGCGGTCCTTTAAATACCGCCAAGTGAAGCTCCAGTCCAACTGATGGGGTGTTCTATTTCCAATAATGAAATGAAAACTTTTTGCTTTTGTCTTATTATAGGTGCGAACCGCCAGTCTATTTTAAAAATGGATTAGATGATTTGAATTGACATAAGTCATAAAGTTCTTCAAAATCCTGTTGACTTTGCCGTAAAATTTGTGATAGAGATACTAAGATTTGTCTCTGTCCTGGCAATGTCGTCAGTCCTAAGCCATAATGGATGAAGATCTAAAAAAAGCCATCAGGGCCTTAGGCCTTTTTAGCACTATAGGCATCTCTATGGTTTTGTCCATTGCCATAGGGGTTCTTATTGGTTACTATATTGATAAATGGCGGGGAACTGATCCGTGGTTTATGCTTGTTGGCTTGGGTTTTGGGATTGCCGCCGCCTTCAGGAATCTTTTTATCCTTTACAAAAAGGCCGATAAACTGTAATGGATTGGGAAAATTTTTATAGGGATCTAAAAGGCCTGAACTGGGTGATCCTACTTGTTTTGGTCTCGGTAAGTTATTTTCTGATGAAGCATGCCTTTACCACGGGTATCATTGTCGGTGGCTTAATGGTTATAGCTAATTTTCATGTCTTTCAGCGTTCAATATTCCAGGCCTTTTCCCCTGACGGTCCCCGGCGGGTAAAAAAGGCCTCCGTTATTGCGAAGTTTTATCTTAGATTGCTGACTATGGGTGTGCTTATCTATTTATGCATCACCCAGGAATGGATACACCCCGTGGGATTAGCCATAGGTCTTTCAATAGTAGTGATAAGCATCGTTGTTTTAGGGATTCATATGATTCGAAAGTCATTTTCAGAGGAGACGTCATAGATTATGAGGCATCCGCTTTTTCTAATTAACGCTTTTCTTTCAGCCATAGGGCTGGAGCATTTCGCCCATGAGTTTACCCATGTGACCCACGCCTGGCTTGTTATACTAATTCTTATAGTAGGTGCCATACTGCTCGGGAGAGGGATCCAACTATTTCCAAAAAAGGGACAGAATTTCCTTGAGGTCTTTGTGGAAGGTCTAGAAAATTTCATGGTGGAGATAACCGGTCCTGAAGGTAGATTCTTTTTCCCGTATATCGCCACGGTATTTCTTTTTATTCTTGTGTCCAATTTGATCGGTCTGGTCCCGGGGTTTTTCTCTCCCACTGCCAACCTCAATACTACCCTTGCCTTAGCTGTTTGTACTTTTGTTCTTACCCATATTATTGGGTTCAAGTTCCACGGGGCTAAATATATCAAGCATTTTTTAGGCCCTATATGGTGGCTGGCCCCTTTAATGTTGATCCTCGAACTGATCGGTCACTTTGCCAGGGTAATGTCTTTGAGTATCCGACTTTTTGGCAATATCTTTGGAAAAGAAATGGTCCTTGGTATTTTCTTTATGCTTGCGGGGCTATATCTGGCCCCTTTGCCCATCCTTTTTCTGGGTATTCTTGTGAGTTTTATACAGGCTCTGGTTTTTATGCTCCTGTCTATCATTTACTTTGTAGGAGCCATGGAAGAGGCACACTGATGATGAAAATCTACCCTTAGATCCAATAGGATGCTCGAGAGTTACAGTTCTTGTAAGTAAGGTCATAAAACTATAGAGGAAAGGAGATTTACATGTCGAAAAAAAGGTTAATCGGAATTTTGACAACTGTACTATTATTAGGTACGGCCTCAGTGGCGTTGGCTGCCGGTGATGCCTCCGCCCAGGCGACGGGGCTTTGGATTTATTTCGGCATCGCCCTTGCCTGCGGATTTGGGATAGGAGTTGCCGCACACGGAACCGGAATTGGTATGGGTAATGCTATTAACGGCGCCCTCCAGGGAACTGCAAGGAACCCTGAGGCAAGCGGTAAGATTATGACCACCATGATCATAGGTCTGGCCCTGATCGAGTCCCTCTGTATCTACGCCTTGTTGATCTGCCTGCTTATGGTATTCAAGATCCCTACTTTTGACATTCTCGTAAAAAATGTCTTTCATTAATAACTAACTGAAAGAGAGGGCCTTCGTTTATGGTCCTCTCTTTTCACCCAATTATGTGCAAAACTTCACAATATATTCTTGCTTCTTTTATCCCCACCGTCTCCGTTCTGTGTGACTAATTCATTCGATTGGTTTAAGTATTTTACTTACAAGAATACTTACTAAGGGGAGAATAAAACAGTTGTCATATTGAGGTAGGGACATGAGATCTTTTCCTTCCTTCCAAGTCTCCCGGATGGTCATTTCAAGGCGTTAAGGAGGGATCCCCTCCCTGTTTCCCTCGCATTGGCTCGGGGCCAGGGGTTTCCCATCCCGTAACACCCTGAAATAATGAATCTCTCCCGACAGGTGCTTCTGAAAAGACCTCATGTCGCTCTAACCGGTATTGTGAAACTTCACCCATGCAGACAATTATATGCTCTCCTCGATATCTCACTGATTACACACCATGACTGAAAAAAAATCAAAGACACCCGCGCCAACCATAGAACGCCTTCCTTTATATTCAAGGCCACTGGAGGACTTACTTGAAAACGGAGCGCTGGTTATATCCTCCGAGAAGCTTGCGGAATTATGTGGGGTAACTCCGGCGCAGGTGCGTAAGGACCTGGCATATTTTGGTGAATTTGGTGTCCGAGGTGTGGGGTATGATGTCAGGGAACTACTGCGAGAAATTAAGAAGATACTTGCCACTGACAGGGAGTGGAACATCTGTATTGTTGGTATGGGCAACTTAGGAAATGCCCTCGTCGAAAATGATAACTTTAAGAAAAGAGGCTATAAGATTATTGCTGCCCTTGATTTAGACCCTAATAAAGTAGGGAAAAGACTTCCCTGCGGATTAACAATTGAGCCGATGAGCAAGATTAGGGAATTGGTTAAGGCACTTCGTATTGAGATAGGCATTATTACCACACCCGCTCACGAGGCACAACGAGTTGCTGGCCTGATCACGGATGCTGGCATAAAAGCTATCCTCAATTTTGCTCCTGTCCAGATAAGAACCTTAGAGAGTTGTATGGTTGAAAATGTGGATTTTTCAGTTAAGCTTGAGAATCTTGTTTATCATCTCGGAAAAATTATATAAATCCTGTCAGATATTAGACAGAGTATTATAACCATTTATATACCATCCTCGTGCTTCTGCATGGAACATTCTTAAAGGGTAAATCTATTAGCTATTAGCTACAAGCTTTTCTTTCAGAAATTGACCGGTATATGAGCCCTCGATATTTGCAATTTCTTCGGGAGTTCCAGTTCCTACAACATATCCTCCTTTATCTCCTCCCTCCGGCCCAAGATCAATTATATAATCGGCCGTTTTGATGACATCTAGGTTATGCTCGATAACAATAACCGTGTTCTTGAGCTCCACAAAATAATTCAAGACCTCAATAAGTTTTTGGATGTCGGCGAAATGGAGGCCTGTGGTAGGTTCATCAAGCAGATAGAGCGTTCTTCCAGTATTTTTTTTACTCAGTTCTTTGGAGAGTTTAATCCTCTGTGCCTCACCGCCTGAAAGCGTAGTGGCCTGTTGCCCTAATTTGATATACCCGAGTCCTACATCTACAAGTGTCTTCAATTTGTTTTTTATGCTCGGGATGTTCTCAAAAAAACCAAATGCCTGGTTCACAGTCATGTCCAATATGTCTGCAATTGTATCCCCTTTGTATTTTATCTCCAATGTATCACGGTTATAGCGAAGCCCTTTACATGCCTCGCACGTGACATAAACATCGGGTAGAAAATGCATCTCTATCTTTATGATACCATCGCCTCTGCATGCCTCACATCTTCCTCCTTTTACATTAAAGCTGAACCTTCCAGGCTTATATCCCCTTGCCTTAGATTCGGGCAGCATTGAAAACAGTTCACGGATAAATGTAAAAGCTCCAGTATAAGTGGCTGGATTAGACCGGGGGGTTCTGCCAATGGGACTTTGGTCAATGTTGACCACTTTATCAATATAGTGAATGCCATCGATGGATTTCACACTACCGACCTTTATCTTAGAGCGATATAGTTTCTGACAAAGGGCGGGATAAAGAATGCCGTTTATCAGGCTACTCTTGCCGGAGCCAGAAACGCCTGTCACACAGGTGAAAGTGCTTAGAGGGATTCTTACTAAAATCTCTTTCAAATTGTTTTCTTTCGCACCCTCTATCACAATGGCTTTCCTGTTCTCTCTCCTCCTAAACATAGGCACAGGAATAGTTTGCATGCCTGCCAAATATTGGCCGGTCAACGAAGCTCCATCTTGGACCAATTCATCTGGAGTTCCTTGGAAGACCACATGGCCTCCAGAAAGACCTGCACCGGGTCCCATATCGATCACATGGTCGGCTGACAAAATAGTTTCAGCATCGTGCTCTACTATAAGCACCGTATTTCCTAATTCTTTTAGGTGTTTTAAATTCTCAAGAAGTCTGAGGTTATCTCTCTGGTGGAGTCCTATGCTGGGTTCATCCAAGACATAGAGGACACCAGCCAGACCTGAACTAATCTGGGTAGCGAGCCTGATCCGTTGATCCTCACCTCCCGAAAGGGTTGAGGATGAACGATCAATAGTGAGGTAATCAAGCCCTACACTTCTCAAGAAACCGAGGCGATCTCTGATTTCCTTAAGAATTCTTTGGGCAATGGACATCTCTTTGCGTCCTAACTTTATCTCATTAAAAAATTTGTAGGCCTTTTCAATAGACAAGGATGTGATTTCATGGATTGCCTTGCTCCCTACTCGAACTGCCAAACTAAGTGGTTTTAACCGGGCACCTCTACAAATAGGACAGGGCATTATACTCATGTATTTTTCAATTTCTTCCCGAATCTGATAGGAATCTGTTTCATGATACCGTCTTTCCAGATTTGAGATAATTCCCTCAAAGGGACGCATATAAGAATACCTTCGATCATCTCTCTCAAAATGGAATTTTATCTCTTCTTTCCCTGATCCGTAGAGAAATTCTTCTTGGACTTCTTTTGGAAGTTTTCTAAAGGGGCTATAGACATCGATACCGTAATGCTCGCACAGGGAGTCCAACATCTGTTGAAAATATACTGAGTGTCGATTTGCCCATGGAGCGATGGCACCTTCTCTTAATGAAAGGGCAGGATCTGGAATAATCAGATCAACATCAAAAAATCTCTTTGTTCCTAATCCACTGCACTCGCGACATGCACCTTGGGGGTTATTAAAAGAGAACATCTGGGGAGTTAGCTCGGGAACGCTTAATCCGCAATTGGGACATGCAGCTTTTTGGCTGAAAAAAATCTCTCCTTGTCCTGAACCTATGACGTCAAGGGCGGCTTTACCGTCTGAAATGGACAGGGTGAGTTCCATGGAATCGGTAAGACGTCGCTGGATCTCCTTTTTGACTATCAGTCTGTCCACCACCACGCTAATAGAATGTTTTTTATTCTTATCAAGAACGATATCTTCATCAAGCAGATTGATTTCTCCATCTATTTTGACACGGGTGAAACCATCTTTACGCAGACGCTGAAGGAGTTGGGCATGTCCACCTTTTCGATCCACGACCAAAGGGGCAAGGATCTGGATCCTTGAACCTTCTTCAAGCGCCATTATCTGATCCACAATCTGTTGAGTGGTCTGAGAACTTATTTTTATCTCACATTGTGGGCAGTAGGGTTGACCTATCCTGGCAAACAGAACTCTCAAATAGTCGTATATTTCTGTAGCCGTCCCAACCGTGGAACGAGGATTTTTGCTCGAAGTTCGCTGTTCAATTGAAACGGCAGGAGACAACCCTTCGATAGAATCTGTGTCAGGCTTGTCCATTTGCTCAAGAAACTGCCTTGCATAGGCTGATAGCGATTCGACATATCTGCGTTGGCCTTCCGCATATATGGTATCAAAGGCAAGTGAAGATTTGCCAGAACCTGATAACCCAGTGATGACAATTAATTGATTCCTTGGAATGTCCAGGGAGATATCCTTGAGATTGTGCTGTCTGGCTCCTCTTATTTTTATATAATCAATTGGCATAGTTCATTTCAAAGTTTTAACCATGGCCCTGTTTTTCACCATCATAGTTGCCATTTTTATCGCTGCTTTAAGACTTGATGCATCTGATTGTCCTTTTCCAGCGATATCATAGGCCGTTCCGTGGTCTACAGAGGTTCTTATTATGGGAAGACCTAATGTTACATTCACGGCATCAGAAAAATGGAGAAGTTTTAAAGGGATAAGGCCCTGATCGTGATACATAGCAACTACTGCCTCAAATTGTCCAGAAGCTGCCTTATAAAACACTGTGTCTGAAGGTAATGGCCCTAAAACTTGGTAGTCATTATCTTGGGCCCTAATTACTGCTGGCCTGATAATCTCCTCTTCTTCTGACCCAAACAGGCCTGACTCGCCAGAATGGGGATTGAGGCCTGCAACGGCTATACGGGGTTTTTCAAACCCAAAGTCTTCTCGGAGTGCTTTGGCTGTTATTGTGATTGTCTTGTAGATCTTTTCTACATCCAAAATGTTCGAGACCTCTTTAAGTGGGCAGTGAATAGTTACAAGGGCTACACGCAGACTTTCTCCAGCAAGCATCATCACATACTCATTGGTATTAGTAAGATGGGAGATCATTTGGGTATGCCCCTCATAGTGGTAACCGGCTTGGTGCATCAGGAACTTATTGATTGGACATGTTACCATTGCTTCAAGCTGCCCTTTTTGCGTCATTCCAATAGCTCGGATAATATAATCGACCATTGCTTTACCACCCTCAACAGTGGGTTTTCCTGGCAGAATAGTATCTCTTTTCAACCTTGAGACGGTTATAAGGTCTATTTTTCCCGGAATGGCCTTAGCCTCCACAGGGCTTGAGATGATATTTATTGAAATCTCTTTGCAGTAGCTCAAGATAATTGATGAGAGTATCTCAGGGTCTCCAAAGACTACAGGCCGGCAAAAACCATATATGCTTTTGTCAGCTAAGGCCTTGAGAATGATCTCCGGCCCAATACCTGCCGGATCGCCCATGGTAATGCCTATAATAGGGAAAAAAGACACATTTTCCACCTCCTCACGGTAAACATACATTATCTCCTCTTCAATAATACCTGTCAATTTGGTTTTGCTTTACAAAAAGAACAAGATCTGACACATCTTATTGAAGCTTCCTATGGGTGTTGATATTTTTCTTGTAAAAAGAAATTTAAAATGTTAATCAACAGCCGTTTTGATGTAGGCCCCTTATCAAATATCCAATTCTTAATTCAAAATATAAAAGGATCCATTTGCTATGATAGAAATTAATTATACCTTTTTAATTCAAATTGCCAATTTTCTTCTGCTCCTGTTATTAATGAATATTATTCTATATAGACCAATTCGCAGAATTTTGTCTCAGAGATATGAGAAAACAAAATCCTTGCAAGAAATGATAGAAGATTATCAGAATCGGTCTGATAAGAACGATAAAGACATTGAAGAGAACATGATTCAGGCCCGAAAAGATGGCTTTATAGAAAAAGAAAGGCTGAAAATCCATGGGCAGGACGAAGGTAAGAAGGCGTTAGTGGAGGCCAATTCACTGGTAGAAGCGAAAATTGGCAAAGCAAAAGACGAAGTGGAAGTGAAAATAGCGGACGCCCGGAAGGATCTCGAAGGTCAAATTTCTGGGTTTTCCAGGGAACTGGCGGAAAAGATATTGAGCAGGAGTATCTAATGATATCACTTAATCGCAGAAAGATAATATTTGCACTAATAGCAGGGGGTGCTCTAATTAGTCTGATTGCCTTTTGTGGCTTGGGTTTCGCATCTGGAGGAGGAGGCAGCGAAAACGATGATAGTGGAAAAATGTTAGACTTGCTTTACCGTGGCATAAATTTTGCCCTGCTGGTTATCATACTTTTTGTGGTCATAAGAAAAACCGCAATAAAAAATTTTCTTTCAGACAGAAGGGAAGTGATCAGGAGAAGATTAGCTGACCTGAATAACGAAAAAGTCGCGGCCGAAAGCCGTTTAAGGGAGCTTGAAAAAAAGCTTGAGGAATTTGAGGTAAAGAGGAAGGAAGTTATTACTCAATTTAAGGCAGAGGGAGAAGCGGAAAAAGAGAAAATCATTGCTGAGGCAAAAGAAAGGGCAAAGCAGATTTTGGCTCAGGCTGATGTGACCATTGAGCGCGAGATTCAAACAGCGAAAGACAGGTTGAGACAGGAAGTGGTGGAAGTTGCCGCCCAAAAAGCCCAGGAGATTATTGTAAAAGAGTTCAAAGATAGCGATCAGGATCGCTTGGTTAGTGAATTCATAGAGAGAGTAGAGAAGTTACACTGATTGGTTAAAATTCTACCCGCCATTATTTCCCACCTACCAAGATTTCATTTGTTATTTATAGCGAAGAAGGGTTTCTGACTGCCTTACCGTAATTCCTTTCGTGCCTCACTTTGACATCCTTGAAGACATCAAAGAATGCCTCCAAGATGGATATCCAGAAGAGGTCAATCAGGAGGGCCTGAAGGCTAATGACTGAGACAGGAATCTCTTTCAAAATCATAACACTTGGATGCAAAGTAAACCAATATGAATCCGCTTATCTGAAGGAGGCACTGGTTCATGGCGGATGGCATTATGCTGTCGATGGTGAAAAGGCTGATGCGGCTATTATTAATACATGTATTGTTACACAGAAGGCCGCTCACCAATCAAGACAGGAAATTCGAAAGGCAATTCGTGATAATCTGGACGGGATGGTTGCTGCCATTGGGTGTTACGCACAAGTTTATCCGAACGAACTTTCCGGGATCCAAGGTATTAGATTGATAGCAGGTAACATGTTAAAGGGACAAGTTCCTGAACTCCTGATGGATGCAATAAGATCTGGACAAAAGTCAGTCGTTTTAAAGGAGTTTAATCCAGGGATGCCGTTTGAGTTCCTTCAGATAAGGCGTTTTCCAGATCGGTGTAGGGCCTATTTGAAAATCCAAGATGGATGCCAGTCCTCTTGTAGCTATTGTATTGTACCTTTTGCAAGAGGGCATTATCGAAGCCTGGCCCTTGAAAAGGTTCTTTACATGTTGGAGACTCTATCAAACGAGGGTTATAAAGAGGTTGTTCTAACAGGTATACATCTTGGTAAGTATGGGGCTGATCTTAAAGAGGAAATGAATCTTAAACGCCTGCTTCACACCATCGGAATGGAAAAATACCCAATCAGGATTAGGTTGAGCTCAATTGAACCTGATGAGATAGATGAGGAACTCATAGAAATGGTGGCAAGTGAGAAATGGCTCTGCAGGCATTTTCATATCCCCATTCAGAATGGTAATGACGAGATCCTGAAAAGGATGAATCGAAACTATACTGTGCGAGATTTTACTAAGCTCATTGAAGCCATTCATTTAAGGATTCCGTTTGCAGCCATAGGTGCAGACATCATGTCCGGATTTCCGGGAGAAGATGTGAATACACACAAAAACATGTTTTCCCTCATCGAAGATCTACCTATATCCTATCTCCATGTCTTTCCCTTTTCACCTCGACCGGGAACCTCTGCTTCTGCCTTTGATGGCCAAATCAATCCACGGGTCATTAAGAGGAGGGCTGCAGAACTAAGAGGTCTTGGCAATAGAAAGCGGACCGCGTTTTATCGTGGCTGCTTAAAAAAGGAATTGGAGGTGCTTGTAGAGGGATGGCATTCGAAAGAAGAGGAGATGATGAAGGGTGTCAGCGATAATTATCTCCAAGTCCTTTTTATGTCCTCGGAAGACCAAAAAGGCCAGCTTATTCCAGTTTGCATAGAGAGGTTAGAGAAAAATAAGGTGATTGGTTCTGCTTCATAATCGGTCATTTTTCTCTTCTAATTTTTCGGGCCGCCTCTTTCCATCCCTTTTGCTTTTTCCCCTTGGCCCTTCGATAAGGATCAGGGTCTCTGGAAATATCCAGGGAAAAGGTGCCGGGTGCAAAGTCAAGAGGTTTTGGCATAGGCTTTTCCCTTTTTGCTTTTGCATCAATCTGGCGGCCCATAACCTCTTTAGAAACAGGTGGGCCAGCGACAAACTTAACCGGAATCCAAGGAGTTAAGAAGAGATTGCCAAAAGGAAAGAACAAAGAGCCTTCCTTCTCTGCTGCTTCCGCCGATATCTCCAACAAAACTGGTTTATGATCACGCCGTCTTCCGATTCGCAAGGCCATATCTTTATTGGATGATAAGATCGAATACCTACCTTCGGCATATTTCAATCCTTTTTCCATCACCACTGGATGAGCCCTTGTCCTCACGGCCATAAAGAGGACTTTGGGTATAGATCGTGATGGATTCTCGAAGTCCACAATCCACCGTCTTTCTAAGGCCCTTATCCTTTTATCCTCGGATTGGAAAAGGAGTCTATCCTTCCCTAAGAGTACTTCATTGATATGGGATTGTCTTACGTAACGGTAGTTAGGCTCTTCATGAATGGCCTGGAGCAATTCTTTATAGGTTACAAATCCATCACTATCAGGAACAAGCCCGAATTCATCCGGTCTGTGGCCGAGAATATAGGCCAGGAGGCGGCTCAGGCTATCAACCTTCATTTGATGATTTCGTCTGCCCAGAATTAGGCTCCTTAAACTTCCACTTCTTCATTTATTACAAGTAAATTGAATCACATTATTATATTACTGTCAAACAACATAAAAATATAACAAAACAGCTCAGACCCTGGCTATTTCCCTTGATTTTATTATTATGGAATTGTTTGATATTATTCTTGACAAGACTGTGGAACACAATTTAGTGCTTTCTATGTTAATTTTCATATAATACTAAAATCTTTGGGTCATCTCCAAAAGAGTTGGTGATTTCCAAAGGATTCAAGGGATCGAGGGGTCAAGGATTCCAGCTTTCGGGTGACTTAGATTATGTAGATCAAGAAACCTTAAAGGTTCTCAAAGATGATACAGCAGAAGTTGAAAGGATGCTCAAGGCGCTAATAAAGTCGTTGGAGAACAAACGCTTTAACCCTTGATCCCTTAAATCCTCGAACCCCTGCCTGCGGCAGGCAGGCTTTTGTTCAACTAAATTGGAGAAGAATCATTTTTGATAATAAGCCAGAAGTCTAAGAGTGATTAACAGTTAATACATTTGAAGGCATGCAACATGACAGAGAACGGTTGGCATGAGAAAAAGATCCGTGTTAGGCATAAAGATACCGAGTGCGGGTATAATGATCCTTCATTGAAAGCAGCAGGTTTCTTAAGCTCGGCGCATTCTGGCACTTTTTGTAAATACAAGGCATATATTGCTTTGTTTGATGCAATAGACATCCTTTTGTTAAAATTTTAGTCAAAAAGGATAAATTAAAAAAAGGAAAGGGGTTTTTTTCTTAATATGAGATTTTGGATGTCCCCTTTTCTGAGATTATTATTGCTCCGGCAGGTATAGTAATCAGGGCCATGTGGACCATGAATAGCCGTTTTGACAAAAAATTAAACCTTTGATAATGTCAAATTCTACTAATGTAGTGATTACTATTAATGTACTACAATAGGTGAGGACGAATCACGTTATGAATCAACTCTTATGCCCTAACTGTGGCAAAATATTGGAGAAATATCGTAATCCTTTTCCGACGGTTGATATTATTATCCAGGTGTCCCTGAGGTCAAATGGGTCTGGTCTACGAAACGGAGGTTCTCCAGGTTTGAGTCGGTCTAAGATTGAAGAGGGTGGAATTGTGCTAATAAATAGAAAAAACTTCCCTTTTGGATGGGCCCTTCCAGGAGGTTTCATTGATTATGGTGAAAGTCTTGAATCGGCTGCCCTTAGAGAAGCAAAAGAGGAAACATCTTTGAACGTAGAGCTTCTATACCAATTGGGCACATATTCAGATCCAGCAAGGGACCCCAGACATCATACCATTTCGGTAGTCTTTGTTGCCAAGGCAACAGGAGCACCAAAGGCCGCTGATGATGCCAAAGATATTGGCATTTTTTATCGTGATTCCCTTCCTGGCTCTCTGGCATTTGATCACGGAAAGATCCTCCAAGATTATTTCAGATTATGTTACCCAAAAAGCTAAAATCCATTCTTTTTACAACACTCTTTGTGTTTCTTCTCTTTGTGGTATTTGTTCTCCTCGTTAACTTCCTTATTCAAAAACCGTCTGTTCAGCGCTATCTGATAGGCCATATATCTGAAGCTACAGGATATGATCTTCATGCGGATAAAGTGGAAGTCGTATTTTGGCGTGGAATCGGGATTAATGCCTATGATGTGGAGGCAAGATCACGGATATGGCCTGAAAGCATTGTGGCTTCACATGTAAGAATCAGACTTGATGTAAGAGAGCTTATAAGGGGGAGGGTTGTTCCTTCCAAAATTTTTCTGTCTCAACCAAAAATTGAACTGGCCATAAAAAAGGGCTTGAAATCTTCAAAGCCCGATGAGATCTCCGGCCTTAAAGAGACACTTATGCCTTTATTGGAAGGGTTTGGTACCGTCAACTTGGAAGATGCCCATATCTATATTAAAAACTTCCCCTTTGAACTGGAAGACCTCTATCTTAATGTATCTCAAAAGAGCAAAGCCCCTATAAGGGTGCTGGGAAATTTGAGGGGAAAGGTAGCATATAAAAGTGAAAGAGTTGCATTCACATTACGAGGAACTATTACCCAGGATGTGAAGCAACAAAGCCAGCCCATTATTGACATAAACCTTAAGGCCGGCAAGGTCCCGTTAACTTGGATAGCATTGCGTGATCCTTTGTCAGTAGAGGCGGGGAGTGCAGATGTAAACATAAATGTCAAAGGTAAGCTTGGGGGGGCTATGTCGGCTGATGGGAATATAATTGCAAAGGGCCTTCGCTTCTTACTTGTCAGACAAGAGAAGAGAAAAGGTTATTCCTTTGATCTCCTTGAAGTCGATTTTAGCTCTGTTTATTCGGAAGAGATCTTACAGATCGAATCTTTAAAGATAAACTCCACTGATTTTTTGTTAGCGGCAAGTTCAAAGCTCGATCTTAAAGATAACTCAAATCCGCACTTGGCTTTAAGGGTTGAGAGTCCTCCTATGCCCCTCGTTACATTCAAGAGAATTTTTCCAACCCCGCTTTTGCCTATGTGGATTGAAAACCGATTGTTTCCCATTCTAAGAAATGGGGATGTTGGCATGGAGCTTTTTTCGCTTAACGGAACTTTGACACAGATCCGGAACTTGGGTCTGCCAAACAATGCTGAAGTATTTTCAATGCGATTAGCGTGGAACGGCATGGAGGTGGTCTTAAAAGATGGAGGCGACGTGCCTTTTAAGGAGGTCTCAGGAAAATTAAACATTGAAAATGGGGGCCTCCTTGTTTCGGGTGTCAAAGCCAATTTTGGCAAATCAACCCTTAAGGATGCACAACTGGATATTAGCAGCCTTATAAGTAATAAACCGGTGTATCTTGTTTCGGTGGATGGATCGTTTGATCTTCAAGACCTTTCACAACAAAGGAACGTGGATCTGATCCCTATTAATGTGCGGAAGCGTCTTAATGAATTTGAATCCCCTTCTGGGAACCTTGAGGGCCATATCCAGGTAGGTTATGAAAGTGGCTGGGACCGTCCGCGCATATTAAATGGAGGCTTTCTGTTTAAGGGCTGCAAGTTTACTTACAACAAGCTGCAATTCCCTTTGGTATTAGATGATGCCCAATTGGAGATTGATATAGAAAGGCAGAGTCGGTTCCGGGGCACAGGTTTGTGGGGGAAGTCCGAATTTCAAGTTTCAGGTTATGTTGAAAATTCATGGAAGTCCGGTAAGGCCGATGTTGTGACCAGGGTGGATTTTAATGAGATTAAGGACCATCTTTGGAAAGGTCATAAGTTGCCTTTTAAATTCAACAACCTTGTAAGCTGTCGATTCTCCTTGTCAAAGAAGAATAGTCTCTGGTCATCCCAAGGGGAGATTAATTTGCATGGAATGAACATGGAGACAAGAGAATTCTCAATAGATCCAGTTGGGAAAGAGGATAAGATCTTTTTCAGTGTTGAGTTCCAGCCAAGGAAGAAAGTCTATATTAAGAGACTTAAATGTAGTTTAGGAGAATCTACTCTTGATCTGAACGGTTCATATGACTTGGAAAAAAAGGATACTCTTGATTTTAGGGTGTCGACCGAAAGGTTGTTGTTAAAAGATTTGGGAATTCGATTCAATAAAGGGCATATCCATGCAAAAGGCACCTTTAGGTGTCAGGCCGATGTAAGGACCTCTCTCGTGAATCCTTTGAAGACATCTATAACTGGGAATATGGAGGCCCAGGGCCTTTCTTTTTCTTTGAACGAAATAGGTCCTCAAATTAATGATTGTCATTTTAAGGTAGGGCTTTCTGGGAAAGAGGTCTTTATACATTTCATGAAAATGCAAGTGGGCGAGAGCCCCATTAGTATCAAAGGATATTTACAGGGCTGGGATGGTTTGAAAGGAGAACTTACGCTTGATTCAGATTACTTGTATTTCACAGATCTAACAGACAGTGGAGTCGGTTCCGGCTTCAAGAGCAGAAAAACTGATAAAAGCCGTTTCTTGATGCAATCGGATATAAAAATGAAACTGAATGTCCTCAAGGGTCGGTGGAAGACTCTGAAATATGGGCCTTTGAAGGCTGAATGTGTTTTTCGTTCAGGGAATTTTTATATCGAGCATTTCAAGGTTCAGCTGGAGCATGGAGTTTTGCGTGTGAGAGGTCATGTAAAAAGCGGCAAAGAGCCTGAAAATCTTTACTCTGCCTATATCAATATGAGTAAGCAACCAGTGAAGGAACTCCTTCATCTTTTTAAACCTGAAAGGGAGTATCTGGATGGTTTGTTAACCCTGGAAGGGCTATTTTTTGCAAAAGGCAGGACAAAAGAGGAACTGATCTCAAGCTTGACTGTGAATGCCAACCTCCTTTTGGAGAAGGGAAAGATAAGGGAGTCCAATGTAATATTCGAGATCCTGGACTTTTTGAGTCTCCAGAGGATTTTTCAAAAAAGGCCGCCCGACCTTTCTAAAAAAGGGTTTTATTATGAAAGCATCAAAGGTTATATTTCCGGTAATAATGGGGTTCTTGAAACTGATAATCTCATAATGGAAAGCCCGGTATTCAATGCAGCTGCAACAGGGCGTGTGGATCTAAACAATTTAGAGGTGGACTTTGACGTGGGCACTGAGCCCCTTGGAACCATAGATCTGCTGGTCAGCAAGATTCCTGTTATCGGCTATATATTGACTGGAAAGGAAAAATCTATTCTTGTGTATTACTTCAAGGTGAAAGGTCCATTATTTAAGCCCAAGGTAAGTTATGTCCCTTTAAAAAATTTAGGAAACAGTATGATCAGTTTTATTAGGCGTCTGTTCCTCAGCCCGGTGTATATATTTAAAGAGATATCTAAGATCGCAGAAGACCTTTCGAAGGAGGGTATCCCCCTGCCTGAAATGGAAGATAAAGGCATGGAGGGGCAAAAGTGATCTGACATATCCTTGATAATTGATTGAAGGCATGTTAAAGTTTTTTTGTTAAGATATTTTTTTAAAAGGTGGCAATGATGGCCAAAACAGATCTCATTGACATTTTTAAAAAAAGAACCAGGCACCCATATAGGTGTAGGGCATCGGATATTATTGATATACTTTTCCCAAGTTTTGTGCCTTTCAGAAGCCCAGGAGAGTCACTTATTACAGGGTATAGTGAATTTTCCGACAAAAAGCTTTTCGTGATCGCACAACAGAAACCTAAGCCAGAGGATTTGAAGACAAATGAGGATCTCGAGAAGTTGAATTATGGGATGCTGACTTCAGATGATCATTCATACATCTTGAGCGTACTAAAAAGGGCACGGTTATCAGACCCAGAAAATACATTCATTTTTTGCATAATCGATACCTATGGGGCAGATATCTCCATGGACTCGGCCCAGCGTTTCCAGGCATTTTTCATTGCATATTTGATACGGGAGTTTCTAACAATTCCAGTCAGGACTATTTCCCTCATTCTTGGCGAAGGAGGTAGCGGTGGAGCACTGGCTATTCAGGTCACAGACATCAGGGGCCAGGTAGATGATGCTCTTTATGCCACGGCACCCCCTGAAAGCATGGCTTCCATTGTGTTTCGAGATCCGAGCAGAATCAATGATGCCCTGGCTATTTTGAAGCCTTCAGCAAGAGAGCTCAAGAATCTGGGGGTTATTGATCGAATTGTGCCATCATCTCAGGACGTTGCCGATTGCCATGAAATGGCCGAGAATATTCAGCAATTCCTGACCAGGGCTATCAAAGATCTTTCTCATTTACGTATAAAAAAATTAATTAAGGAACGTGAGGTCAGAGCCAAGAAATATGGCGTTTACAAAGGGACTGGGAAGCTTTACGACATAAAACGATATATCGAAAAACCGATTAAAAAGGCCTTTCGAAAACCTCCGCCGGACATAAAGATCGTCAACTATTCAAGCATGATTGAGGTGGGCGATGACTACGGAGATATCGAGCATAAGGATGCTAACGAGGAATTTGTTCAATGTGGCGCCGAAACGGGAATGAAAGGGTGCGGTAAGCTGATCCCTCTCAAGTCACTTCTCGACAATTTCAACATGTGTCCTGAATGTGGATATTCTTACACATTAGGGGCAACTGGATGGATCGATTGCCTTGTGGATACAGGTGGTTTTCATGAACTCTATAGGAATTTGACCGTAGAACAGCTCTTAGAAGAAAATATAATCACTGATTATTATCGCAGTTTTTTGAAAAAACAGGAAGGGCGTTCGCATTTCAAAGAGTCACTTGTGGTCGGCAGTGCCCAGATACACAACTTTCAAGTGGTCATGGCAATAAGTGAATTTTATTATTGTGGAGGTTCTATGGGGGTCGTGTTCGGCGAAAAGTTCAGAAGAGCCGTGGACTTTGCCATCCAAGAAAATCTGCCTTTTATCAGTCTCTGCTGTTCTGGCGGCGCAAGAGTTTATGAGGGGATTTCGGCCCTCATGCAGATGGTTAAGACCATAGAATCTGTCAATCGCCTAAAAAGGCACGGCCTTCCGTACATATCCATATTGACTGATCCCTCAACTGGCGGTGCGATTGCGAGCTATGCGGCCCTTGGGGATGTTATTATTGCCGAACCGGATGCTCTGGTAATCTTTGCGGGTCCCAGAGTGATGAAAGCAGCCGGTTTTGAGGTTGATGAAAGTCTGGTCCGTTCTCACAGCCTGCACAAGATATCGGGAAATATTTATAACCATCTTGACTTTTACCACAATATCAGGGGAATCCAAGAGATCTGCGAGAGGAAAAATATGAAATTTTGTGTGGCAAAGTACCTGGAGTTATTCAAACGGACTGGTTACCGACACAGGAAAAAGATTAGAAAGAAGGGGAAGAATACATTCATGTTTTAAGAATCGGTTTCTCCTTTTCCGTAATATTTTCTAAAAAATCCCGGAGGGCAGGTTTGAGATAGATCTGGCTGAGATCAAAGCGCCTCAGAGCTTTGGCCAGCGTCTGGACTTTTTCCTTTGTTGTGGCCATTGAATTGACAATGATAATATCTTTATTCATTATCCGGCATAGCCCCCCTGATGAAAAAGTCGACTCTCCCTCGAGGTGCTCGTAGCGGATTTGTATTCCGAGTGTATTAGCCAGTTCCTCAAGAAGGCTCATAATAGCTGTGTTATCCATGTCGGTCTCCCCGGTTTGAGACCTTTAAAATGGACAAAAGAGGGCGTTTTGTAAAGGTCTCATTTTGGGAATTTAACTAAGCCGCTTCATATCATCTACTAATTTCCTCACTGCATCGGCAGAATAGTAAAGGGCCTCTTGCTCTTCATTTGTTAGCTTAATCTCAATAATTTCTTCGACACCATTCTCCCCAAGTTTCACTGGTACGCCAATAAACAGATTGTTGATTCCGTACTCTCCTTCTAAGTAAGCGGCACAGGGGAGAATCTTTTTCTTGTCTTTCAAAATTGCCTCGGCCATCTCAACGGCGGCAGAAGCCGGTGCATAATAGGCGCTTCCCGTCTTGAGGAGGGCCACGATCTCTGCACCGCCCTTTCTTGTCCTTTCCACGAGCGCCTCTATCCTTTCAGGTGATATCAATTCTGTAATGGGGATACCGGAAACGGTGGAGTACCGGGGAAGAGGAACCATTGTATCACCATGGCCTCCAAGCACAAAAGCATGTGTGTTTTCAACAGACACATTAAGCTCCATAGAGATAAAGGTGCGAAAGCGGGCCGAATCCAGAACGCCTGCCATCCCGATTACCCTGTTTTTGGGGAACCCGCTTGAATCATATGCCACATGGCACATGGCATCTAAGGGGTTACTTACAATGATCAGGATTGAATCAGGGGCAATGTCTGCCACATCTTTTGTAACAGAACGCATGATACCCATATTGGTGGAAAGAAGATCATCCCGACTCATGCCCGGCTTTCTGGGAATGCCGGCCGTGATAATGACAATATCTGAGTCTTTTGCATCGTTATAATCGCCTGAAACCCCTGTTATTTTTGCGTCGTGCTTCTCGATCGGCGCTGCCTCTGACAAATCAAGGGCCTTTCCGGCTGGCACACCTTCAAGGATATCAACCAACACAACATCAGCCAGCTCTTTTTCTGCAAGGCGCATGGCAACGGTGGCTCCAACATTACCGGCTCCTATAACGGTTGCCTTTTTTCTCATTTTTTCTCTCCTTTTTGTAAAAAATTAATAACGTTCAATAGTGTTTACATCCCCCGCCCGCCTCAGATACCAGGTAACTCAACTATCCAGCAACAAATTTTTCGGTTCTTAAAAGAGAGCCTCATGTCCTTCCTGGTGCAAAACCTTTTGAACAATACCAAAAAATTGGCCTATTTTGACGTTTAATCTCCTATGGATTTATGCCAGGTAAAGCGAAATTTTTTGTCTTTATCCGGATAAATAACTAAAAGTTTATTTCCAACCCAATGTATGGGATAAATTGTTTTATTCTTGCCCAAAAGGATGAATCGTTGATTT
>CAYRFN010000023.1:0-35414 GCA_964423495.1 uncultured Desulfobacteraceae bacterium | reverse complement strand
ACACAATTGAGGTTTCCCCTCAAAGGAGACCATCTTTCTCATTTTATCGGGCCACGCCAACTATTTAGAACTATTAAAGAAAGGCCATTAAAACACCCTTATTTAGGCCCTATGTCGAACTTTTTAGGGGCAAAAAGAGCAATATTCACATATAGTAAAGGAACAGGGCTTCTTTGTGTTAGGGTAAAATCAATACTGGGAGTACTGGCCTTAGGAAGAAAAAGCATCTGAGCACGAGAATCCTATCAACTTCGAGAGCCCTCTATTACTTATGGTGCCCATTTTGGGGTCAAAAAGGGCGACATTGGGCCTAAAACTATTTTTGGAACGTAAAGCTATAATATTCAATAAGTTAGCCTGGACCCCAATTCACAGCTTTCCGTTAGCCACGTAATTAGAAAAGAGATGAAAGATGTTTGACAAAATTATCTCCAGACGAGCCTTCCTTACCATATCTGCAATGACCGCTGCATCTCTTGCATTGGATTGGAAAAAGATTTCAGCCTATGCTGCCAAGATGGGACCTAGAAGCAATTATCCAACGCTAATCATCGGAGCCGGCCTTGGAGGATTGTGTTGTGGCGCCTATCTGGCCAAGCAAGGTGTACCCGTCACCATCATCGAACAGCACAATAAGCCGGGTGGGTATGCGACCTCGTTTGATAGGGCAGCTGGCAAATTTACCTTCGAGGTTTCCCTCCATGGAACCTCAGTCAACAATAATTCAACGGCACGTATCCTGGAAGATCTTGGAGTACTTAGGAGGCTACAATTGGTTGAACTCCCAGAGGTCTATCGTTTGAGAACCCCAGATATGGATATCTCTGTTCCCCAGAAAGATCCAGAGGCATATATTCGTCTTTTGACTAAAGATTTTCCTGCTGAAAAGGATGGAATTCGGCGCTTTGTTCAACAAATGCTCGCTCTCGCCGAATAGGTTGACAGATTACATAAGAAAAAAGGGAAATTCTTCAAGCCCATCTTCCCGATTCAGTACCACAAGATGTGGAACATACGAAACAAAACCCTGGCCGATCTAATAAATGATTATGTCAGTGACCCTAGGCTTCAAGATACCTTAGCTGCTCTCTGGGGCTATTACGGTTTGCCTCCATCCAAACTTTCCGGGTTTTACTATGCCAATGCTACGGGAGGGCACCTTAAAAACGGATCTTACTATATCAAACAACGCTCCCAGGATTTAAGTTACGAACTCGCCGAAGTAATTGAAAAGTCAGGAGGGCAGATCATTTACGAAACTTCTCTAGAAAAGATTATGATCAAGAATGGTGTTGTCGATGGAGTTTTGCTTTCAGAAGGAAATGTTTTAGCGGCCAAGGCTGTGGTAAGTAATGCAAGTGCCATAACAACGTTTAAGAAGCTGCTACCCCCAAAAGCTTTGCCGGCTGAGTATTTAAAGCGTCTTGAAAATTATCGGCCGAGTCTTTCCACCTTTATCGTATGGCTTGGCTTGAACACTGAGTTAAGAGGCAAAATAAAAGGGTACAGCACCCATGTCTCATCAGGTCACGGTGCTGAAGCTGATTATCAATCCTGCTTGAAAGGCGATATTGAGCATGGCTCATTCAGTGTGACCATCTACGACAACGCTTTTGATGGCTATTCAAACCCAGGGACCTCCACCCTGATGCTTCTTTTTCTGTGCGGCTATGAACCTTGGCGAAAGTATGAACATGATTACACTTCGGGTAATAAGACAGCCTATTATGAAGAAAAGAATCGATGGGCAGATATTCTGATCCGCCGAGCTGAAAAAATCGTTGTTCCAGGTCTCTCATCCCTGATCGAAGTCAAGGAGACGGCTACTCCTCTTACAAATTGGCGTTATACCGGCAATACTGAAGGGGCCATATATGGTTTTGAGCAGTCCATGGAAAATGCTTACATGACAAGGCTAAGTAACCAAACCCCTATCAAAGGATTATATTTGGCGGGTGCATGGGGAAATCCAGGTGGCGGATACGCAGGGGTGCTTAGGAGCGGGCAGTTGACCTTTGAAAAGTTGATGGAATCCTGGGGTGGCTAACCAGCGGCTGCATACGGTCACTTTGCGCCGCTGAGCCGCGTAGCGTTCGGCAGGAACGAAAAGCGGAGGAGGGTGAGGCCAATGACAAGTAACAGAATGCGAGAAGTCATGTGTACTCTGACCGTGTTCAAAGGAAGAGACGTCCCGTGGGTGTACAAGAGACAGACTCGGCATGGGTACGGGACGTAATGGGGCACGTACCTCACATTTTTACTTTTAAAGGGGATAAATGGCTGATTAAACAAAATCATTATCATTTTCCATAAAAGTTGAAGTGGGGTCGCCTATGAGAAATGATTCAACCGACGTTATAACCCAATAAAAAATCACTCCATTTTTTTTAAATTTAACGCTTGACGTTATTAGCGCATTGCGTTATCATCTTTCCATGATTAAATCCTTTCGGGACAAAGAGACAGAAAAAATATTCGACAGGCAATTTTCAGACAAATTGCAACAAAATATTCAGCGTGTTGCACGCAAGAGGCTGGTAATTCTTGATGCTGTGCCGGAATTGAATGATCTGCGAATTCCACCAGGCAATCAATTGGAGGCTTTGAAAGGTGACCGGAAAGGCCAACATAGCATACGCATCAACGACCAATGGCGGATTTGTTTTAAATGGAGCGCTGGCGATGCGTATGATGTTGAAATTACAGATTATCATTAGGAGAATCGTATGAAAAACAAAAAGCTTCTTCCTATCCATCCAGGCGAAATTCTTATGGAGGAATTTTTAAAGCCTATGGAAATCAGCCAGTACCGACTGGCAAAGAATATCAGTGTACCCCCCAGGCGTATTAATGAAATTGTGCATGGGAAAAGGTCCATTACAGCAGATACTGCACTTCGTTTGGGACGGTTTTTTGGAATGTCACCTCAGTTTTGGCTAAATCTCCAGACACGTTATGATCTTGAAGTGACTGAAGATTTGCTTGAAGACCGGCTCAATGATGAGGTACATGCAATTCAAGTGCAAACTGGATAATATGGACTGAGGTTATGACCTTACTGCTGAAGATGGACTGGGAAAAACCTGGCGGTTTTTCCCAGCCACTTAGCAGCCTGTTATACGAATATTGAAATGAAATAAAAAAAAGGAGCTATGCCATGAGTTACGAGAACATTATCGTTGAAATCGGAGATGACTTTGTCGCTGAAATAACGCTTAATCGTCCAAGTAGCCTCAACACGTTCAATATTCCTCTTGCAAACGAACTCAATCAGGCCCTTCAGGAACTCGATTCAGAAAACCAGGCGCGTGTCATTATCCTGAAAGGAGGAGGCAAGGCATTTTGCGCCGGTATCGATATAAGCGATTTCTCAAATAAAAGTGTTATGGAGTATCGGGATTGGATAGAGTGCATGGAAAACCCGCTACTTACCATTAGCCGTATGAAAAAGCCTGTTATTGCTCAGGTACATGGAGTTGCAGCGGCAAACGGAGCCGGTCTGGTGGCGGCTGCCGACCTCGCAACCGCTGGTGAAAACGCACGTTTGGGTCTGACCGCCATCAACGTGGGACTCAACTGCATTGGGCCGGTGATCCCCGTCACCCGGTCCGTGGGGAGAAAGAGAGCCCTCGAACTGTTATTTTACGGGAATTTGATCACTGCCAAAGAAGCATTAAATATGGGGCTTATCAACCAAGTCATACCTGAAGCCGATTTAGACAAGGAAACCCGTAACTGGGCTGCGATTCTGGCGCAGAAGAGCCCTCTGGCACTACAGATTGCCAAAAAGGCCTTCTATGCGGCAGCGGATCTAGATTATTACAAAGCCTTCGAGTATATGAATGAAGCCCTTGCTCGTCTGTGCTCTACGGAAGATGCCAAGGAAGGGATAAGCGCATTTCTGACGAAACGAAGTCCTGTGTGGAGACAGACATAGAAAAAGATTCAGCTAATTATTGTATATATACAAATTGCTAACAATTGCTTACAGTCTGACTCGGCCAGCCAGTACTGCAGTTGAAGATGGGACTTAACATTCTGGCTGATTTTTTCCCAAGTATGTATCACAGCCGATCCGCTGAAGCTCGGCGTTAGGTTGCAAGATTGAAAAGATGACACAGCGGAAAAGGATGTACCTCAATATTTCAATTGGTTGAACAACTAAAGGACATCCCAATGTCTGCCTCATAAGGTGAAAATGCAATATACAAAAGTGTCACAGCCGGTTTTCGAACCTTTCTGTCTTGCTACCACGGTTGGAAGCTTACCGCATACCGATGTGGCGCGTGGCACTGCTTTGATATTTAAGCGCACACCTGAGATTGCATCCTGGGCGCAGTTTCCTAAACGTAATCGATATGAGAATATGATGATGCAGTTTACTGAAGGAATGCCGGCTCTTGTTCAAGATGGAGATCGCACTTACTTTTCTACTTCGATCAATGACTTTTCAGAGCAATTATCCTATTTCTACGAGCGCTATTTGGCCGTAATCGAGGATGAAAATTCTGATGCGCTTGAAAATTTTCGCCTTTCATTACAATACGCAGCTGGTTTTTCCGAATTTGTGGCTCGTCTACCTAAACAAATTACCTTGGGCAGAACGATTATGCTTAAGGGGCAGGTTACTGGGCCATTTACCCTCGGCACTAACATGGTGGACCAGAATGGCCGTTGTTCATACTACGACGATCAACTCCGTGATGTGGTCGTTAAAACGATAGTTTTAAAAGCACTTTGGCAGATTGCACATCTAAGCGAATTCGGTCTTCCGGTTATGATTTTTCTCGATGAACCGTCGTTACTTGGATTTGGGAAACAGATCTTTATCACAATAAGTCGAGAAGATGTAATAAAAGACATAAATGAGGTGGTAGCAGCTGTCCATAGCCGTGGGGGTCTAACCGGTATCCACTGCGAGGAGAATACCGACTGGTCGCTGCTAATGGAGACTGATCTTGATATCCTTGACTTCGATGCTTACGATCATATGCAAGGAATCACCCTTTATCCTACCGAACTTAGAAAATTCTTTGATCGAGGTGGTTGTCTGGGCTGGGGTATCGTGCCGACGCTTGACAGAGAAGCCGCAGCATCCGAAACGATTCCTTCGCTAATAGCTCGTTTTGAGGAAGGTGTAGAATCTTTAGTAAGCAAGGGCTTCGACCGGGACCAACTTTTGCAACGAGCCCTTATCACTCCAAGCTGCGGTGCCGGAGGTGTGCTTACAGTACCATTAGCTGAGCGAATACTGGATTTATTATGTGAACTGTCCATAACCTTGCGGAAGCGATATGGTTTTGTGTAAGAATATTTATTATTCAATGAATGAAAATTAAATAGTTGCATTTCTAACATTTTGTTCCAGCATGACCTGGCTAGCGACCAGCGGCACTCAGAGTCCGGTGTTCGAATTGATACCGGTTTTGTTATCAATGTCTGTACCCATACCCGCCAGGCAGCTGAACGAACAGTTAGGCACATAAGAAAGCGATATTCGTATAAATCAAGTTATATGAAATTGATCAATATAAAAATATGAAAAGGAGATAACAAGATGGTAGGTATATACCTTTGTATCAGTATTTGCGCTATCATCTGGATTGTTAATGGAATATGGTTAATCCAAGCAATCCGGGAACATATAGCCAGTGAAATCTATATGCATAAGGTTTAGGTATCTTTTTTAGTTTGTTGGCACTTGAACTAACCATTGGCATACATGGAGCTTGGACGCATTTTGAAATCTTTTGGTTAGCGGTTATCGGCTGGATTCTATATATACCTTCAGCTATTTTGGTTTTTGGTTCGATGATCGAACTGAAGCCCAAAGGTAAACCAAAAGGCTCTGATTTTACTGCTACCACTACTTTTATTGGCAGTGGTATATATAATTTTTGCCGTCAGCCTATGACTTTGGGGGTGGCAATCTGGTCCATTGCTTTGGCTTTAGTTTTTCAGTCTACCCTTGCGGTGATTTTGGGCTTAGTATCACTGTTTTGCTTCTGGATGTCAGCTAGAAAAGAGAGCGAATATAATATAAGGAAATTTGGAGATGCATACAAAGAATATATGAAAAAAGTTCCTATGTGGAATATTTTAAAGGAATTGAGAAAATGATGGGCGAGCAACTCTATATAACAAAGGACTTGAGAGTCGCAGCATTTTTCTTTTCCACGATGCTCATTATTGCTATTTGGGTAATCATATACTCACTATGGTTCCTTATAGGGCAGATGAGATAAGATAGCCAGGCATCAGTATTCGTTTGCGTTTGTAAAAGAGTTGAATTCAAAAACCTCTACTTTCATTCGAATCAATGCCCTAATCAATTTGGAAAAGTCGCGCTGTTTATCACTATTTCTAAATATAACAAAGATCCCGGGGGAAAGGAGTGGACAATGGGAAAAATGATTAACCGATTAACGTGCTCTCTTTTCGTATTTTTCTTTATACTCATATTGGGATGCCAGGAGGTGCAAGCTAAAAGGAATCAGGAGGAACTTTCCTCAATTCCCGGAACAATGCCAGCCAAGGAAGACCCGATTCTGGGACTACAGTCTCAGCAGGCCAGAGGGGAACAGCACGTGCTTATTTTAGCGGTTAGGTTTCCTGATGTAGAGCCGAGTTTTCCTCTAAAACGAATTCGAAGAAAAGTTGTCCAAGGCCTTAATAGATATGTAAAAGAGCAATCGTATGGTTTGACATGGGTGAAGGCCGATTTTAGAGGGTGGATAAGGCTTCCCGACCCGATTGGCAGATATAAGATAAGCCCTTATAATTTTAAAGTTGATAGGACAAGGGTTAAAAAGCTCATTGAGGACTCTATGACGGCTATTGAGAAAGAGGTGGATTTCTCCCAATACCAGCATATAATTGTCATACCCGGAGCCTTTACAACCCCGGGAAAGGGCTACGGAATGATCTGTTATTGTGCCAATCCGGGCATGCTTTCAGGTGTAAGAAGAAACATCAGGTACGTGCCGATGGAATCAAAGGGGGGCCAGACATTCCGGCATGGCGCCTGTGTGGCGGCAGAAAATGCCCATTTGGGTATGTTTGCCCACGATTTTTTCCACGCCCTAGGAGGGGTACACAAGAATAAACGGCTTGTTCCGTGACTGTATGACTTCGAGCGTCAGTCTGACGCTTCCAGGCTTCCCAGCTTCAGGTATCATACCATATATATGGGACCGTGGGACATTATGTCTCAACATTTCATAGAAAAAACAAAGCCCCCACAAGGTATCTCCTCCTTCACAAAAATTAGATTGGGTTGGATATCCCCGGACCAGGTACTCCTGGTAAATCCTGGCAGCACCCAATGCGCTTTTCTATCCCCGCTTTCAAAAAAAGGCGAAACTCTGGCCGTTAAAATACCCTTAAAACGGAGATGGAGCGGTGGCTGGAGCCATTATTACCTGGTGGAAAACCGCCAACCCATCGGATATGACCAACTCCTGCCGGACAGCGGTATACTTGTGCTAAAGGTCAGTCCGGATGTTATGGAAGGTTCCGGCACGGTGAAGGTCATGGATGCCGATCTGGATTCCCCATATTTCTCACATGCCACATTCAGACTGGATCGGAGCAACAGAAATGCCTTTATTGATAAAGAGCATAACGTGGCCATAATCCCCCTTTGGTCTGATAAAGGAACCCAGGGCGTTCTCATTACCACCCCTGAAAAGAGTTCGGATGCATTGAAAGCTGCTTTGATGATACAGGAACTTTTTCAACGCTTTCCTGAACCGAGAGGCGAGAAGGAGGGGAATTTCATAGAAGAGTGCATTTTGTCTTTTAAGAGATTTGAGTTTAAGACTTGCTGTCAAATAGCTGAGCAGGCGCTTAAGTGAGCAGAAACAAAAAGTAAGCGAGAAAATCTTCAAGGAGGGGTAAGGGTGTCAGCCCTTGACATTGGACAAATCGAATATTTGGCCTGACTACTCAATCCAGCGGATGCAGAACTTAAGTGTAAAGGGGAACGTCCCCTTCCATAATTCTATGAAGCTAAAGACACCATTTAGATAATCGCCTATAAATCGAATCTTCTCTTCCATGGGTGATACACTCCTCCAAGGCATATGAGCACCTCCTTTCTATGCCCATATTACCAGGACTTGTGTTACCCATGTACTTAGACTATAATTTCACCTATGTACCTGGACTGTACCAAATCAACTCCCAACAATGCCTTGAACTCGGACAAGCTATAACGTTCGGTTTCAAAAGCTTAACGTTACTCAAATTGGATCGTGCCATGGCATAGTCAGCCGGCTCCAGCCGCTTGCCTGTTAAGGGGGACGTTTTCACGAATTTAAATGGATAGAAAATTAAGATGAGGTACGTCTGATGGTCACACATTTGCATGTTGGATTTAAGGTCAAGAATTACGACCAGTGGAAGGAAGGGTATGACGCGAGCATCGAACAGCGCAAGGCAGCCGGCGAAATCTCGTTCAAGGTGTTCCGCAATAAAGAGCCTAAACCTGTCACTTTCTTGTGTTAACCTTTATAGACCATCTTAACTTATGTTAATCCTTGCATGCTATATTAACTTATGTTAACTTATAAGTGCTGGGTTAACATCATCATTGCAGGTAAGAACCATGACCGAAGAAAGATACCTCACTATTCCTGAACTGGCAAAGCTTCTAGGGGTCAGCCGCATCGCAATCTACAATCGGGTCAAAAAAGGACAGATCCCTGCCACAAAGATAGGCAGGACCTACATTATTACGGACCGGACTATCGCAAACATCCTTGGCAAGGGGGTAACGAGAGAGGGAAAGAAACGGATAGATGCGGCTGTTCGCAAAACAGTCCGGGAATATGGAGAAGTCCTGAAGCAGTTGGGCAAGGAATAGTGAGAATTATAACCATAGCGGACGTAGAATACCTTGCTTTCCGCCTCGCAAAGGAGCATCTTTCTTTCGACGAGCCAATACCGGACTTCACTACCCGGTTTCCAAATATGCTTGAAAGCTGTATGTTGACCCCGTTTCAGAGATTCTCAGGCAAGGCCTTGTATCCAACGATGATCGGTAAGGCTAGTATCCTCTTCTACCTTATGATCAAAAACCATCCTTTTCAGAATGGTAACAAGAGAATTGCCATAACCACCTTGCTCACGTTCTTGTTTGGTAACGACAAATGGCTGAAGGCTGATACCCAGGAATTGTACAATTTCACAGTGTGGGTAGCACAGAGCCCATCGCAGTTCAAAGAACAGGTCGTCGCGGCCATACATAAGTTCATTCGAAATCACTTAGGCGATGCGGATTAGGCTGCCCAACTTTCGCTGCAGCCGACCGTATACTGCGGCGATGGAGGTAAATCATGGCATTACAAAATGATAGATATACATACAGGGTAACATGGTCGGAAGATGATAACGAATATGTGGGTTTGTGTGCAGAATTCCCAAGCCTGAGCTGGTTATCTGCTACTCCAGAGGCGGCTTTAAAAGGAATCCGAAAATTAGTAGCTGAAACTGTCGCGGATATGGAACCCAGCGATGAGATTGTACCAGAGCCTATTGCTTGTCGGCAGTATAGCGGTAAATTTATGGTTAGAGTTCCACCAGATGTTCATCGCAATCTTGCTATCCGGGCGGCTGAATCAGGAATCAGTCTTAATAGAGTTGTCAGTTCAAAATTAAGTCAATAGATCAAAAGCTACACACAACCTCCGGGTTAACGAGGACTGGTTTTTACGCTGTTCGCTTCAAAGCCAGCCTGTTACACGATCCATTGGCCTAAACAAGAATGAACGATGATCAGACAAAAGCCTAAGATAAGAGAGGAGAAAAAATGAGAGTCGCTATCGTTAGTGCTGTACGAACACCTATCGGGAATTTTGGAGGAAGCTTACGGACTGTTCCGGCCTATGATCTCGCCGCAATCGTTCTGAACGAGGCGGCCAGACGGGCTGACCTTAAACCGGAGTCCGTCGATATTGTTGTCATGGGACAAAACTATCAAAATGGCGAGTATGTGAACATCGCCCGTATGTCTTTACTTAGCGCCGGTTGGCCCGTTGAGATCGTGGGTCTTTCTAACGACCGGAGATGTCCCAGCGGTCTTGATGCCATCTGTCTGGCCTCAATGACAATTGAAACGGGGAACGCTGCTATTGCTGTTGCGGGCGGTGTTGAGAGCATGAGCACTGCCGAGTTCTATCTCAAAGGTGATATCAGGTGGGGACTGGGTGGAACCGGAGACATGCCGAAGGGACACGGAAGCCTCGCAACGTGGGGAATGCCCCTATACGATAGGATATTGCGCGGGAGGGTCATGTCACAGCCGGAGAAGAGATTCGGCATTATCCCGAGCATGATGGCCTGGGCGGAGGCCGCAGCAGCAGAACACGGGCTTACCCGCGAAGAAGTAGACAAATGGGCCTTACTTAGCAATCAGCGGGCATTGGCTGCCATCGAGTCAGGCAGGTTCAAAGAGGAGATAATCCCGGTACCGGTACCCCAGCGTAAGGGCGAGCCCTTATTGTTCAGTCAGGACGAACGCCCTCGGTCTGATACAAACGTCGAGATACTGGCAAAGCTCAAACCAGTGATGGGCGGTGTATGTACAGCGGGTAACTCTTGTGGTGAGAACGACGGCGCCTCAGCCTGTGTCATCATGTCGGAGGAGAGAACCAAGGAACGCCAGCTGAAACCGCTCAGCTACCTCAGAGGCTTTGCTTTCAGCGGCTCAGATCCACGATACGCATGGAGAGCAGCAACAAGCGCAGTGAATAAGGTACTGCAGAAGACAGGGCTGTCCCTCAAGGACATGGACCTTATCGAAATACATGAAGCATTTGCCGCACAGGCACTCGCCAATTTCCGGGAGCTTGGTTTGACAGAAAAAGATTACGACAGAATAAACGTCAACGGCTCCTGCGTTTCTCTCGGTCACCCGCTCGGAGCCACCGGGGCCAGGATTGTAACCACGTTGACCCACGAAATGCGGAGGCGCAATCTGCGTTATGGGTTGATCGCCATATGTGGCGGAGGCGGTATGGGTGTGGCCGTGGTTCTGGAGAGGGTATAAGGCAATGCCCTCACGTCTTCTGAATGCCTTATTCCCATCGATCTAATCCCGACCAAAAAGGAACAGCCACCACATGATGAGGCGGATTTTCCCTTAATGACTATCTTTCCTGAAATTGCACTTCTTATTCCCAGCCTCATGTGATAATAATCGTAGGAAGATATTGTCTTTATTTGCCGGCAATAGACGAATTATTCTTAAAAACCAATATTCATAAAATCAATCCGAATAATTCAAGAGAGAATGATTGATTTAGTTAACAGAAATTATGGCCCGATGTATCCTTTGGATCGTTTTGGGCTTACGTTGCTTTTGCTGATTGACCCGCGATGTTTAGATACAAGACGCGGCTTGGACGGAGGAATACATGAACGTTGATGTGAACAAGAGGGCTGTCCTTATTATAATGCTATTGTCCTCCTTTATCTCTGCGAGTAATATGTCGATGATAAACGTGGCGCTGCCAATGGTTGGCCGGGAACTTGCCATGAGAGCTGTTCTCCTGGGCTGGGTGGTCACGGCACATATCCTGACAACGGTGGCCTTCCAGGTGCCCCTGGGGAAGATCGCCGATATTTTCGGACGGAAGAAGATTTATCTTATCGGGACAATCGTATTTACATTGACTACTCTCATGGGTGGCCTGGCAAACTCGGCCGTGGTGATGATTCTGTCCCGTGGCCTGGCAGGCGTGGGAGGTTCTATGATTATCACCACTGGGCTGGCGATTCTGACTTCCGTGTTCCCCCCGGAGGAGAGGGGGCAGGCCATCGCCGCCAATATGGCGGCTATATACTTGGGCATTTCCCTGGGGCCGATTATTGGGGGGGTGCTGACAGGGCACCTGGGCTGGCGCAGCATCTTCTATTTCAGCAGCGCTATTGGCTTGGTGTCCACCACCCTGGTGTTCTGGAAATTAAAAGGGGAATGGGCGGATGCCAAGGGGGAAGGCTTTGACTACAGAGGCTCAATCATCTTCGCACTGGCGATATCGGCCACCATGTATGGCTTCTCCAAATTGCCATCCAGGCCGGGGATTATAATCTTTGCCGCCGGCCTGTTGGGGATACTGCTTTTCACCCGGCTGGAAGGCAAAGTAAAAGACCCCGTCTTAGACATCCACGTCTTCCGCAGCAATCTTGTCTTTTTGCTCTCCAACCTGGCGGTACTTATAAACTACTGCGGCGCTTTTGCCTCTACCTTCCTGATGAGCTTGTATCTACAGTATATCCAGGGATTCCCACCGCAGGCCACCGGCATGCTACTGGTGGCGCAGCCGGCCTTCATGACCTTCTTCGCCCTGATATCCGGCAAGCTGGCATATACCTTCACCTCGCGATATGTCGCTACCGCCGGGCTGGCGGTGAATAGTGCCGGGCTAGTGATGCTAACGTTTTTGGGTGAGGGCTCCGCGTTATGGTACGTCATTGCCAGCCTGGCCATCTTCGGTATCGGCGGCGGCCTGTTCTCGTCGCCCAACGCCAACATGAGCATGAGCTCGGTGGACAACCGACAGCTGGGGGTGGCTTCGGGTATGATAGCCACCATGCGGTCCGCCGGCATGATACTTAGCATGGGCATCACCATGATCCTGTTTTCCCTCTATATCGGCGATGCCGAGGTGACGCCGCAATACTATCCGGAGTTCCTAACAAGTATGCGAGTGGCCTATATCATTTTCGCCGCTCTTTGCTTCGGCGGCATCTTCGTCCAACTGGCTGCCCGTAAGGAAAAGAAGTAATATCAAAGGTGAGAAATTGAGAATAGGTATTAATAGAATAGAGAGACAAATTGTGCTTCTTGCCGAATAAGATCGCCCCGTAGGGGTAGAAAGATTTATTTAATGCTGCACCGGATCGCTATCGCTACCTGTGAGCTTGGCGTTTAAAAAAGAAAAATCGTTTTTGACATTTAACGATAAAGTCTAAATATTGAAACATGATTAGGTCATTCAAATGTAAAGAACCCGAGAAAATATTTTCACGAAATTATTCTAAGAAATTTCCACATTCTATCCAACGTAGCTTATTAAGGAAATTAAGGATGTTAAATCGAGCAAGAAATTCAAATGACTTACGAGTACCACCAGGTAGTAGATTAGAATCTCTTAAAGGTGATCGAGAAGGCCAAATGGGCATTCATATAAACGACCAATGGAAGATATATGTAGACGCCTAGCCCTTTTTACCCTCGCGGTTCATCCCCACGCATGTGGGGAACTCACAATCACGAATGCGGGAGTCGCATTGGCCGCCGGTTCATCCCCACGCATGTGGGGAACTCACTAATTGATTCGACTAAATATAAGGTTAAAATGGTTCATCCCCACGCATGTGGGGAACTCATGTCCAAGGTGGCTTATGAGTATGAGAAGGCCGGTTCATCCCCACGCATGTGGGGAACTCAACAAGCTGTCTTTGACGGCTCAGAATGGAACCGGTTCATCCCCACGCATGTGGGGAACTCCCTTCCATTTTACGGGTCGCTAAAACGATAACCGGTTCATCCCCACGCATGTGGGGAACTCATCCTCCAGCAGCACATCGATGACAACGATACCGGTTCATCCCCACGCATGTGGGGAACTCTCGTCCAGGATCACCAAATCAGGCCGCCACTGCGGTTCATCCCCACGCATGTGGGGAACTCTAAATTGTGTGTTGCCCTTATGCTTCTCATGGCGGTTCATCCCCACGCATGTGGGGAACTCGGGACCTTGACCGGCGTCTTAGCCAGAAAGACCGGTTCATCCCCACGCATGTGGGGAACTCATTTGTAAGGAGGAATAGGCCATGAACATCTACGGTTCATCCCCACGCATGTGGGGAACTCACTTCCTGGAATCCTCTGAAATTAAAAAGAAATTCCGGAAGTTAATTTTCCACCAACAATTTTCGTTCTATTGCTATTCAATATTAAGTTGTCAAAGAGCATTTTCCCCATCGATTATATCCTGTTCTATCGGCAGGAAAGAAACAAGCCGGAGTCCATCATAATCAATAGGAACTCGACGGTTTGCACCGAAGGTTTGAAAATCGAAGCCGGATTCGGTATTGGTGGCCCACGCCATGGCCACGTTTCCGGTTTCGGCCAGCATGGTTATCTGCTCCCAAATCATCTCCCGGACGCGTCTAGAAACATCACCTAAATAGACACCAGCGCGTATCTCCAAAAGCCATACTGCCAGCCTGCCGCGCAGCCTTGGAGGAACATTTTCAGTTACAACAACCAGCATACTCATGTCATTTACTCCTATGTCCTGTATCACCCAGCTTTTCAGGCTCCGGGATAGCAGGCGGCTGAGCATCTTTCGGGGGAGGTGGCGGTTCAATACCGCCCGCAGCCAGAATTTCTTCAATCGAGGGGATGATCTTTTTAAGTAGCCTTGTTTCCCGAAAAATATCACGACAAGCGATGCGCACTTCACGGTCCGGCTGGGCCGGATTTTTAGCGGCGATCCGAAAGGCCACCGGAACAACGCTTTCGAATTTGAATATATCCGCAATGTCATAAACAAAAGAGAGCGGTTTTCCGCTGTGCAAAAACCCAACCGCAGGCGCATAGCCGGCTGCTAAAATTGCGGCTTCGGTTACACCATAGATACAGGAAGTTGCGGAACTTATACATTTATTAGCAATATCACCAGCCGACCAGTCCCTTGGATCATAACGCCTGCCCCGCCATTTTACACCATACTGTCTGGCCATCAATTCATAGAGTTTCTTAACCCTTATACCCTCAATACCTCTTAATTGGTCCACGCTTCGGCGTTCAGGAGGTTTTTCACCAAAACGCATCTCGAACATTTTTCGTACCACCTTAAGGCGGAGATTATCATCCAATGCCAATTTTGCTTGGTATAATAGCTTATCCGATCTTGCTCCGCCAGGCTGTCCTGAAGAATAAAGCCGAACGCCCGCTTCGCCCACCCAGATAAGCAGTGTGCCGGTAATCGCTGCAAGCTTGACCGCCGCGTGGCTGATGCGCGTGCCTGGCTCCAACATAATGCAAGCCACCGACCCTACCGGTATGTGCTTTCGCTCTCCGTTGACCTCATCCACTACCACAAAGGCGCCGTCCTTTACATCAATCCGGCCATAATAGACAAATATCATTGAGACACGATCCTTAATGGGTATAGGTTTGAGAGGGGTTATAGGGGGTTGATTCATATCTCAAAAGCCTCTTCTGATAAACGCTTTTCCATCTCGATACTTTTACGCTCTCTGACGATTTCAGCCGCCAGTTCTTCCTCGGTCATTGTCATTTTCCTATGCCGTAAAAGTTTTGACAAAAGCATTTGAAACGATTGACGGAATTAGACCCTCCGCACCAGCATAAGCCCACAGCCGAATGCTTTGGCAGGGCCAAGCCCATCAAAAAGAATATCTTTAAATAAATTTGGGTTTATAACTAAAAGGGTACCTGTAAAATCAAGTGAACTATAACTTGTTTTTTTACCCTTTCTAAAAAAGCGATGCACTTGATAGCCTTCAACTCGGATTTCTTTGCCGTCTTCTCCATCGGAAAATATAAAGCCATTTTTTTCAGCGCGTAATTTAAGCCACTCAATGCCAGCATTGTGAATTATTTCATTAAGATGCGGCCAGTGTTCTTTTGGAATGCCTTCATTTTTAAGACGGTTTTTCGCTTCCATCACAACATCGTGACGTTTTCGTTTCTTAGGATTTGGGTCAGGTTCAGAAGGTTTTTTTGTGATTACCGGGTTTACACGTACGTTGAATGCCAGATGGTCTCCTTCTCTAATATCAGGATTATATTTTTTGAATTCAATATCCCAAATATCTTCTCGACCACGGGGAGGCTGCTTACACGAAAGCACATAAAATAGAGGTAACTTATTTTGTTTATCAGTCTCAAAACGGAACAAAAAATCAGCTTTTTCTTTTTTCTCCTGCCTCGGCAAGTCAAAGAGTTTCCATACTGCCTGATGCTGTCCATAAGGGTCAAGATCACCAATTTTCAGTATCTGTCTATAGCTCAGGTCAGGCTTTGGAGTTATTTTGTACAGGAAGTAATTTTCATTCGGCATAACTTTCCCCCTTTTTGACAACTTTTTGATGCTCACTGCGTACTGAAAATTGCCATCGAAGGCGTGACAATATTCCGTCTCTGCGCTCAACGGTCTGCATAGGCTGCATTTGTGTTTCAGCATCCATATCCCACGTTATTATGGAGCGGTCCTGCCATAATCGGACAAAGCTGTCTTTAATTTCGTCAGACAATGCTTCTTGATCTAAAACTTCTTCGATGCTTGATGCTGGCACAATTTTCGGATTCAGCGGCAAGGCCGGAGGGCATGCCTTGCGCCCTAAGTAAAGCATATACTCAGGCTCCAAAAGCTTCCGGCAAAATTCATTTAAAGGGAATGGCGCTTCGGGACGAGCCCATATTGCAACGGTGTAATAGGCATCCTGCCGATATTCGCGGCGGGAGAGAATTGTGTTCAGCAAAGATTTATTGTCCCAACAAAGTTCATCCTGCCGGGTATAAAATATTTTTTTCTTTTTACCTGTGCCGGATGACGGAACCTGAACAGTGTGATAGTCAAAAAGTGGCACGCCTGCAGCAACTGTTTTAACTGCAAGCCCATACCCTTGAGAAATCTGCACGTGCTGTTTTTCGCACACATTCCGCTCTTCGGTATCTCGGACCGTATCCGGCCGTTTGATGCCTTTAGCAGCAGCCAAAATCCCTAAAATGGCCGATTTGGTTGGGACGAGGGCAGATGGCCTTTCTTCGCCCACTGCTATGTCACCCCAGGATACAAAAGGACCATAGAGTTGAAAGACAAGATAATCTCGCATAGCCACCTCCTTAGCTTAAAAGAAATTGAATCAAGGTATTGAGATTACCTTCCTCTGTTAATTCATTTAAACATTCACTTGGCAGACTGTCAGCCTTTTTTGGCTTCTTGACGTCTTGTTTTTCATTTCCTGCCGAAGAAGAATTTTCTGCTTGCCATCCAAAATATACGCCATCAAGTCGCCTGCGAGTATCTTCAAGTTTTTCAATTGCATCTTGAAGCATATTGCCCGTCTTTACAGGAAAAATGCAACTGATAATGATCGAGGCTGCCTTGATCCTTTTTCGGCAAGGATGTAAGATGCCCAGGCCCGGCTGGCAAAACTTTTCTGCTTGCCTGTGGGCGCAACGGTAGCGGCGGATTCAACTAAAGCCTTTATAGTATTATTTGCAAGGGCACTGTCTCCATCAAGGTTTTCGATTAGAAGATCGCGGTTTATGCAGACATAAATATAAAAGAGTCCAGCAGCAAAACCTTGTTCACCAATATGGGCAGAACCGGCATCTTCCTCACGCTTGTTCAAGTCATCTACAGCCGTAAAATAGTCGTCCTCCACAGCGACTTTATGAACAGTAATGGCATGCCCGACCTCACAGGCTGCCTCTTTTGAAAAAAGAGGAGCAGAGGCAAGCATGCGGCCCCACAGCGCGATATCAACGGCTTTATGCTTTTCACGCAGCAAAACAAGTTCTTCCTCCGCGGGTTCTCTGTGTTCTCTCGTAAGTATTTCTGTCAATGCATAAATCGCCGATTTTTCTTCAGGGCTGAAGTGGGCAAGCTGCTCAATCTCAAGATCATTAAGTGGATTATCTTTACTTGTAGACTTTAATTTACCGAACACCACGGCAATTTTCTTTGACCAGGCTCTTGCATCCTCTTCACCGACGCCACCTTTCTGTAATTTATTATAAACTTCAATCCCCATGCGTTTAGTTCGGGTTCCTATGTGCCCACTCAGTGCGGATTTAAAAACTTCAGATGTTCGCCAAGCCCGCTTGAGGCTCTGCGACGCTATCCGAAGGCGTGGTACACCACCCATGATACCCGTCTTGGGGCGGTTAAGATCATCACGGTTAAGACATGCGGGCGGGTAACTGGTTAAAAAATGCAGTTGCAAAAAAGTAGTCATCGTAACCTCCTTATATGAACTGTTATAATGTTAGATGGATGCCGCGGCATAATAATCGTATGCCATTTGTCTTCGTGAATCATGCTGCCGCTTCTCTGCTAAAGGTTCCCAATGCCAAACAGTAACAGCAACACCGGCAAGGCTCGCATTGCCGCCAAGGATTCCCAATAAACGGCGTAAAAGCATATAAAGCTCTTCAAGGTCATCACAAGCGAGCAAACGGCGCATGCGTAATTCTGAAATCGTAGGTTTGTCTCCCTGCTTGAGTGTGCCCATCTGCGAGCCAAATGCACCAGGAATGTCTTCTTTTATTCGGGCAGCCAAACCAGCAATGGCGGCAAGTTTAGAATAACGTGATTCCGACACGGAATAACCCGCGTTTCTTAATGTTCTTAAAAGCCGATGGTAAGCGGGGCAAAAAATTACCTCGGTCAATGAATCTGCCCGTTTTAAAGCAGCCTTTTCCCCTTTATTGCTTTTAAGTTCCTGCCACCAGTTTCTGAGGATCGTAAACGTAGGATCATCAGGTTTCCATTGCGGAAACGGATAAAGTATCTTTTCTTTTTGGCTCATACACACCTCCTATTCAAGGATTATCGTTTTTTCCTTTTAGTTTTTCCTATTGGTAAGCCTAAAATCTCTTTCACTTTCTTTCCGTATAAAATACTGCAAAGTTCATTACGGGCATTTGCGATGCGACCCGGATCAACAGCATCAAAATCACCCGTTTGGGAGTTTTCATCAAATATTGCAAGTACCGCTTGGGATAATTTAGTGCACCAACGCAATTTTATTTCAAGCGCAGGTTGATTAATTAACAAAGAATCACGAAGTTGTTGCAATGTTTCATAAAAAATATTCTCTGTCTGACGCCAAAACAAAGATTTAATAAAAGTAAAAGTGCCCTTAGTTTCAGTCTCGCCAAGCAATGCTTTCTTTATTTTCTTGCTAAGTGTGCCTGCAAACCAATTTGCTGATTGAATTAGTTGTTCGGCATAGCCACGAAAAATCTCTTTCTGCTCTGCTGCAATTATTAGGATTGGCATTCTTGAATCATACCAGCACCTCGCTTTTGCATTATCCATGTCAAAACCAAAGGCCCATAGTTTACCATCTTTTCCAACAATATTACGGAATTGTTCTACAACTCTTGCGGGTTTGCGTTGAGTGTTCCCTTCCGTAACGTTCTCCATAAACCCAAGCCAATAACGATAAGCAATTCTACCATGCTGATGAACGGCTGAGGGGATATTATCCTCACCTAAGCTATACGGAGATAAAGTATGTAAAGGACTGATCCAAGATGATTTTTTTGTGCTGTCTTGTTTATCCTGATAGGTTAATCCGCCGGTCAAATCAAAAAATCCCTGACACATGAAATTATTCTGAGAACCACAGATTGAACAAGTTTTCGGATTGTCAAAAGTAGAAAAGTCCAGTTGTATCCGACGAGGCATTCCCCAAAACACATGCTCCGGATTCATTTTTTTTGAGTGGATTGTTTTGACTTGAATTGTTCCACTAATAAACTCCTCTATGTCCAACCATGGAAAGGTTTTTTCATTACATTGCCGCGTGCTAAAGTCGCTACCAGCAATAACATTCAACCAAACGGTTTCCCAAAGATTATTGCCAAGGACAATTGTTGACAATGGGCCGCCACCTCGTAGGCTGGTAGCTTTTCCTTTTCCACCGCCACCTCCACTTGGTGCAAAAGTCTGCAATGTGTATAAAGCTGCAGCAGCACAGTCTTTACACATAAATTCTTTCACTTTTGGACGTTTTTGAAAATGATCGGTATTGGTTCTCAATGCATTATCCGTTGATGCTTCAATGAGCAAATATGAAACTGGGTGTGATTTTGCTTTTTTGTCGCCTATCAGCATCTCTTGCAGAAACATTTTAAAATTAGGGCTTTTTACAGTTGCTGTTTCATTCTCATAAAGATGAAAAGCTTTTTCATAGGATGCAAAGCATGATGTTAAGACATCTGGAATTGGTGGGTTCTCTTGCCAATTCCACCAAGCATCCTCTGTTTCAGGAGTGCAGGATGTTTGTAGGAGACCAATCAGAAACTGCGTCAGTGCACCGTCAAAGTCAGGGCGTGGAGAGGGGCTACGGCAATAATTTTTTTCTTATCATCATGAACATTCTCAGTAATTTCCCACGGTGCTATTTTACCCGTTGAATCGTCTGCGCGGCGTATGGGAATCCATTGGTCATTGATTAAATTCATCATCACCCTCCTTTGGTATATGTAGGCCAACAACAGGAGAATAAAAAACCTGTATCTCTTCGTCTTTTAAGTCGGTTGCGTACCCCCTCCAGCGACCTGCGCTAATTTCTTCCAGTGGAATAATAACGACATATTTTCCTTCATCTTTCATGGTTTTTCTGACGGCCTCAATCTCGGCCTGCCAGCGTTGATTTTCACCCTTAATCATGCGAAATGGTACGGTTAATTCGGACAGAGCCCATTCCATGCCTGTCTTCGTTTCTGCCCAGGGGCGTAAACCTTTTTCTGTGACTTTAGCCAATCTTACCCGCACTGTCTTTTCACCTAAACGTGTAGGGGCATTATCATCATCTTTCCAGTTAATACCGGTAGGGTCGTAGCCTGCATCAAAATTTAATGAATTGAAATCCGCCATAGCTTGCTCGCCCAGACGGGCGCCATCTGCGTTCAGTACCGCCTTGGAAAGACCTTCTGGAATAATAGACTCTGCCATACCATCATATACAGATTCGATCATGTCTCGGGCCTGTTCCGGCAGTTGAAAACCCTTGTTTTCATCTAACCAGTATGCTGTTAGCCAGAGTTTTCCATGATCTGGATAGATTTTCTTTGCTTTAGGAAAAAGTTGCGAATACCAGTTTGATTTAGCATTTTTTACAGGTTCCGGCATGAGCACTGCCAGGCAAACACCACCTCTTTCATCTTTACCTTTAACACGATTTCCATAAGTATCTCGGGTATGTCGTTGCAACCGACCGGCTCGCTGTATGATAAGATCAATTGGGGCAAGGTCTGTAATCATATCGTCAAAATCAACATCAAGAGACTGCTCAACAACCTGGGTGGCAAAAACAACTCTGCCTTTTCTTGAGGCATTCCCACTTTTATCGCCAAAATCATTTTCAATGTTTTTTCCGATGCGTAGTCGATCAACCAATGCAAAGCGTGCATGAAAAAGAACAGCGTCGTTATCTGGCAGATCCTTTTGCCACTTTCGCCATGCGGTTACGGCATCAATTACCGTATTGCGAATCCAGACAACACACCGGCCATAATTTACTGCTTTTTTAATATATTCATGAGCTGATGTTTCATCAGAAAGAGGCTTAACCCTAACAGACCGAGATACTTCACTTCGAGCATGAATTGGTTGCTCTATTAATCCATTAGCTGAAAAATGACTCGCAAGAGGATATGCTGTTTCATATGGAATTGGTAAAGAGCAGTCCATTCCAGATGCAAATGCAGAAATATAACCTTCTCTTTGGCTTTTCGGCAGAGTTGCGGAGAGTAATATCGTTGAGCCGCCCATTGCGGCATGGAAGTACAATAGAATTTTCAAAAGCTCTCCCATATAGGCATCACATGCATGTACTTCATCAATAATTAGGATCTTTGAAGAAAGGCCAAGAAGGCGCAATGATTGATGCTTTGCGGATAAAATTGCAAGAAGCGCCTGATCAATCGTTCCGACGCCAAAATCTGCAAGCAATGCCTTTTTACGGTTATCCGATAACCAGGCAGTGCATTGGCGTGATGCCGTTTCTGTTTCACTGGCACCATAGGTAGAATCCCTGCGGTTTGCTTCTTCAAGTGCAAGCTTCAAACGAGCCGCAGAATGGGCAAGAACAAGTGATGCATTGTCATCGGCAAAAATCCGCATATAACGTTTTTTCGTTCTTAGCCGGTTAAACATTCCATCTGCTGTCGCCATTGTCGGAAGAGCAATATATACGCCGTTACCCTGCCCTGCTTGCATAAGACGGGCAGCTAATGCAAGTGCTGCTTCGGTTTTTCCGCTGCCGGTTAGTTCTTCCAAAATAAATAGTTGCGGCTTTTCAGTAAGAGGCGCTGTAGCCGCCCACGCTTGCAAGTGTGTCGGCTGATCAATATAGTCAAATAAATCGGTGATACCCTGAAAAGCTGCTGGTTGAGCGCCCGATAGCCCGCTTTCAATGACTGCTTTTTTCGTTTGCGGCAAAGCGGTAGTATGCCAGTAATTTGCAGGATTCATTTGTGCAGAAACAAAAGGAAACCACAGAGTATTTGAGCCAAGCCAATCCGCTGCCACAGCAAGTCCCGCAACAAGCCAGGAAACCTGTTTATACTTTTCATTAAGGCCTTGCCCGCTTTGAGGTATAGGGCAGCCATCAGGAAGCAACAGGGTCGCTATTTCGGAAACAAATGTTCTGACGGCTTCCAAAACCGCAGATGGGAAATGGTCACGAAGTAACAATGCGCTATTTGCATCGTTTCGAGGCGGTCGGCCATGATGTCCGGCAACAGCAGAAACCCATAACCTAATGTGAGAGCCTCCCCGTTGATTCAAATCACTTCTCCCCAGCCAGCCGGATAAATGCGTTCTTAAAAGTTCATAACCGACTGTATCATGTCTGACTGTTTGAGAAATATTTGATGTTCTATCTTGAAGGAGTTTTTGAAGCTCTGGTTGTTGGCCTTGAAAACCGTCGCCGAATTTGCCGACATCATGGATCGCATACAGGAAGGTGAGCCAGTTAATAATTTGGTTTTCCGCAAAACCCGAAAGGCGTGTCAGTTTTTCCAATAAATCAGATCGTTTCAAAAGCAGCATTTGTGCACAAGCCGCCACATCCAGGCAATGATAGGGTAAAAGATGGTATTTGGTCGGGTCATTCCTGTCGGCCTTGCCCCAATATTTGAAATATGATGCTTTTTCGGTCATTCCATCATTTTCCACATTGTATTAAGAGTTGTGATAAGCGGGAATCTTTAAATTTTCAGATCATAGAACCATATGAACATGCCAGGTGTCCAAATTTACTGTTGACCCTTTCCCTGTCCATCAATGCCTCCCGAAAAATACAAAACCCCGTGTTCTTAGCAGAACCGGGGTTTTTGGGCTGGCATCGATCATTTAAGGTCCTCATGGAGGCTCCTAAAAATGATGGTTAATGTTCGACTTATTTAGTGTATTTTGTTAAATTAAATTTTGGTATTTTTAACGCAATTTGGGGCGAATGTCAAGGGAAAGCGGATGAGACGCCATGGGTCTCTTACAGAAACAATATGCTACAGGAGGCCTTTGGCCTTTAGAAATGATTTTGCTACTTCAGCCGGCCTTCGCTTCTTCCCATCTGCCTCAAAGTTCAGCCGCTGCATCATAGAATCATCCAGAACTCCTCCAAGGAGTGATAGTATATCACCGAGGTTCGGATGAGCTTGCAGCCTCTCTTCTCTGATGACCGGGACGGCATAATAGGGGGGAAAGAAGTGCCGGTCGTCCTCGAGCGGTTTCAGATCATAAGCCTCAACACGGCCATCTGTAGCAAAGGCGCAAATGAGATCGACTTCCCCTTGTGCTATGGCCTGGTACATCAGGGCAGGATCCATGTCACGGACATCCCCGAATCGCAAGCCATAGATTTTCCGGAGGCCCGGATAGCCGTCAGGCCTCTCAGCAAACTCCGAAGTAAAACCTGCCCGGAGCTTGGAGGCGGCCGCTTCGAGGTCAGAGATCCGGGTCCAGCCATACCTTTCCGCATCAGCCTTGCGGACGGTGATGGCATAGGTGTTGTTGAACCCAAACGGCCTGAGCCATTGCGCATCAAAGCGTTCACGGTAAGCTTCTGTTACGTATTGCAATGCCTTTTCAGGGTCTGATATCACGGGGTGATCGAGGATTGCAGTGAGGCCGGTTCCTGTGTACTCTGCATAAAGGTCAATCTCTCCATTTACAAGGGCGCCATGACATATCATGGTGCCTCCGAGGTTGAAACGTCGTTGTACAGTTAAATCCGTCCTTGCCTCGATGAGCTGCGCCATAATCTCCCCAAGGATGAGCTGCTCGGTAAAGTTCTTGGTCCCAATCCTGACCGTACCACCTTCGATTGTCGGTGCGACGGCATCCCTGTTTCCCACTGTAGGTCTTGTGGAATATGAGACTAAGCCCACGATGATCAGAAGGAAAGGCATCATAAGTGATAGAGGCCTTGTCAAGGCTTTGACAGAACCTTTCCTATCTCTCTTCCTTTCAGGCCGAAGCCCCCACCCGAAGGCGCCAATGGAAAAGTCTACAATCAAGGCGAGTAGCGCGGCCGGAATGGCACCAAGGAGGATGAGTTTTGTATTGGACAGTGCAAGACCACGGTTAATAAACTGTCCCAGCCCGCCTGCGCCAATGAAAGCAGAAAGGGTGGCTATGCCCACCCCGACCACCGCGGCAGTTCGAATGCCCGCCACGATCACCGGTGCGGCTAAGGGTATTCGGACCATCCTCATCTGCTGGTATTCCGTCATACCCATCCCTCTGGCCGCTTCCATTACTTCAGAAGACACCCCTTCAAGGCCTGTAAGGGTATTGCGGACAATAGGCAGCAGGGCATAGAGTGTTAAGGCAATTATGGCAGGAAGGACGCCAATCTTCTGAAGCAAAGCGAGTAAAAATACCAGCATGGCCAGGCTGGGAATTGTCTGAAGCGTTCCGACCGCACCCAGAGCAGGGCTCCGCAGCCATGCAGTTCGGAAGACAAGGATTCCGAGAGGTACTCCAATGAGCATTGCTACTGTGGTTGAGCAACCCGTCAGCATGAGATGCTCGCCCGTGCGAAGCCAGAGTTCTGGGAGGCGATCGGCGACATATTTTATGAATGGCTCCGGGCCCATCAAATAGTCTCCTTGAAGTCGACAAGTTGTTTGGTGGGTCTGGCAAAAAGATCCCGCACGAATTCAGTGGCAGGCGCTCCAAGGATTTCCTTCTTCGTTCCGATCTGTTGCAGATTGCCTTCATGGAGGATCAGAATGCGATCGCCAAGGAGAAGGGCCTCGAAGATATCGTGTGTAACAAAGATAATAGTCTTTTTGAGGTCTTTTTTCAGATATAGTAGCTCCTGCTGAAGTGCCTCACGAGTCAGGGCATCGAGGGCACCAAAGGGTTCATCCATAAGGAGATAGGCAGGGTCCGCTGCAAGGGCACGTGCCACGCCAACCCTTTGCTGCTGCCCTCCGGAGAGTTCATCTGGAAACCTCTCCGTATAATCCTCTGGGGGGAGGCCAACAAGGGCCAAAAGCTCCTGCACCCGCTCCCACCTCCTTTCGGGAGACCAGCCGAGGAGGCGGGGCACAATTTCCACATTTTGTTTAATGGTCATATGGGGGAACAGGCCTATTCCCTGAAAGACGTACCCTGTCCGTCGACGCAGATCCACAGGCTCTTGATCCATGACATCTTTTCCACCTACCTCGACGAGTCCTTCAGTAGGTTTAATCAGACGGTTGATCATCTTGAGGGTGGTGGTTTTTCCACAGCCAGAAGAGCCGAGAAGGACCAACGTTTCTCCCTCACCTGTCTGGAAAGAGAGATCCTTGACCGCATAGGAGTGGCCTGCATCAAATGACTTTGAAACATGGGTTAATTGGATCATGACCTTTGAATATCAGAGCCAGAAATTCTATTGTTCTTTGGTTTCTTGCATGTTACAAATACTTAGATATCTTAGATATCATTTTTATGGCTCATTCTGCAAGTTCCATTGCCAATTTGCTCTCGGAGTAAGGAAAGAGGATTCTTAAGCAGGAATTGTTTGTTGACAAAATGGGTATGAAACCTTACCTTTCCGAGGAAAACGGCATACGGAATTTTAGTGAAAAGGTAAAACACTATGTCGTCAAACAGCAAAATGACTACCCAGAAAATAGCGCCCGAGAATGAGAAGGGCCGAACCAAAGGAATCATTTATTCGATCCGCAGGCTTATGCAGGCGGGTGAGTTGTACACAAAGGAGTTAAACAAAAAATACAATGTGAGTGCCGCACAGGTTAACTGCCTTCTCTCCCTTTACGAGAACGGCCCCCTTCCCCCCTCCCAGATCGCAAAGCATATGATGGTTAATTCCAGCACGGTCACCGGCATTATCGACCGCTTGGAGCAGAAAGGGCTTGTAGAGAGGTCAAGGGTCTCACTGGACCGTCGTGTGATTACCATCGAATTAACTGAGGCGGGCAAGACGCTTGCTAAAAATGCCCCGCCCCCTATCCAGCGGAAGCTCATTGATGGAGTGAAAAGACTCCCCCCCAATGAGATAGAACAGATCCTTCAGGCCCTCGCCAAACTCACCCAGATGTTAGACGTCCAAGATTTGGAGGTGGATTAGGCTGCTTGAAGGCTTTTTATCTCTTCCCTAAATTTTCCCTCACTCGTTCTTCCCTTCTTAAAATCTGTTGGATTTATTGAAATCTTGAGCAACTCCTAAAAATTTATGATATCCCTTGACAGGATAAATCCATTCAGATATAATAGTTTTAGTTGAAATAATTTGAACTGAAGTTTAATCAATAAAATCATTTATTAAAAGATCTGTCTCTGGGCACTTTGGATCATCTCGATTTTTTGGGCACGTTGAGAATTTGGGTAAGTAGTTTGAATAACGAACAAAAACAAAAAGCAATATCTTTATTAGGCAATGACACCGTAGAGATGCTCCTTCGGGTCCACCAGGATGCCTTATGGATACTGGAAAACCTTGGCGTAGGCTGCAGGCAGCCCCAGATCCAGGAGGCATTTAAAGTCTTTGAGGGAGCGGGTCTGGCCGCGGTTTATGAAGACCGTGTTTATGTGATGGGCGAATTGGTTGAACGGTGCCTGAAGACTGTTCCCGGAGTGGATAACTTCTTTGTGCCTCTGAACAGCTTCTTCATCGGGGGTACTGCCCCGTATGTTTACGACGACAAAACCGGAAATGGTGGCCTAACTCCCACGCCTGAACACGTGGTCCGGATCGCGCAGATTGCTCAAGACAATGAAGTGGTAGCCGGGATGGGAAGAGGGGTGAAACTCAAGGATGAAGTTCAACAGATGGATATAATGGAAAAGCATTGCGAAAAGCCCATATATTTTGCAGTGACCTCGGACCCTTCACTGGCAAGGGCCAAAGAGATCTATAAGGATCGAAGAAATATCATGATTGTGTTTTGTCTTACTCGCCCACCGCTCCAGGTCAACGAAAATTTCTCAGAGCACTTTGTGAAGGTAGCTAAGGCAGGATTACCTCTCTTTGTCTCGGCCATGCCCATGGCAGGCATCAGTGCACCCTATTGCTACAATGGGATACTTGCCATGACCCATGCAGAGGTCCTGTTTGGCATCTGTGTCGCACAGTTGATCACTCCGGGTGTTATCTGTATTCACGCCGGATTCCCCACGATTGCTGATCCTCGTATTGAGTATAACCCAAATTACGGCTTAATCAGCCATAACTGGCTGAACATCCTCATGACCCATCTTAACCTCATTTTGGATATTCCCTCGTTCCAGAGTGCAGCGACCACCCATGAGGCGCACCTCACGGAACGGGCGTACGCAGACGCCAGAATAGGGCAAGCCCTCTGTCTGAAATACGGTTTTCACATGATCCGACACCCCTTTGCCTTTCTCCGTTACCTCATTGATTTCTCCTTTGCCAAGCTGGAAAAGGCCATCCGTATTGCAGAAGAGGTGACCCCCGAGGATGCACCAGAGGTGGAGATGCCTGTTTATGACGAGCGGGGAATGGAATCCATAAAGCGTACCGGCCTGGGGATGTATATGGAAGACCCGCTGACAACGGCCAATTTGGGGAAAATATTTGTCGACTAAAATCCAACAGAGGGAGGGGTTAACCCATAGCATTGTTAACAAACAACAAAAAGAGTGATGGCTCGGTATCTAAATTAGCGATGTTCTTTAGGCTCATTTTCGTCGCCGTTTGCAAGATCTCTTAAACAAGAAGGGGACTCATCTATGTGTGGCATAGCAGGATGTATTGGCGTCCGAGACGTGGAAACCGTGAATCGTATGCTGGATGCCCTTCCCCATCGGGGCCCCAATGACAGGGGTATCCACATTAACGGGAATAGCGTTTTTGGCCATACCCGTCTGTCCATAGTAGATGTGGCCCGCGGGCACCAGCCCATCCTGGCCAATGGGGGTAGCCAAGGGATTATCTGCAACGGCGAGGTTTACAACTTCCGCAAACTCAGAGAGAAACTCGTTCCCAAATACCAGTTCAATACCGCGTCGGACACCGAGGTTATTCTTCATCTCTACCATGATAAGGGGCCGGAATGCGTGAAAGAGCTGGATGGCATGTTTGCCTTTGCCCTGTTTGACGGGGATGATTTCATAATGGCGAGGGACCCGATCGGTATCAAGCCACTCTATTATGGATATCAGAATGGAAATCTCTATTTCACGTCTGAACTGGGAGCCATGACCCTCGCGGGCGTGGATGAAGTCCATGAATTTCCAGCAGGGCAGTATTATACTCCCGACGAGGGTTTCGTGCGCTACTATGAGATCCCGGAGATTGAAGACCATCTGCTTACGGATATCGAAGAGACCTGTGGGTTAATCCGGAAGACATTCATTGATGCGGTGAACAAAAGGTTGTTGGCCGACCCGGAAGTCCCGGTGGGCTCCTTCTGTAGCGGTGGGTTGGATAGCAGTCTGGTTGCGGCCATAGCTGCAGAAGAAATTCCTCATCTTCACACGTTCGTTGTGGGGATGCAGGATGAGGATGGGGATGTGAGCGACGATATAAAGGCGGCCCGTGTTGCTGCCGAGCATATTGGCTCCACACACCATGAGCTCCTCTTTACTGAGGAGGAATACAATGAGGCCCTACCCATTGTCATAAGAAAGCTGGAGAGCTATGACCCTTCTTTGGTCCGCTGTGCCGTCCCCTGTTATTTTACATGCAAGCTGGCCGCCGATTATGTGACAGTGGTACTGACGGGCGAAGGCGCGGATGAGCTCTTTACGGGTTATCACTATATGAAGCATTTCCCCTTTGACAAACTGAACATGGAAGCGAGACGCTGTATCGGTAACTTGCACAATATCAATCTTCAGAGGGCCGATCGCATGGGCATGCTTTTCAGTCTGGAGTTGAGGGTTCCTTATCTGGATGTGGCTATGGTAGATCTCTCTATGAAGATCCCGCCTGACCTCAAGATCCGAGAACACAATGGCGCGAAGATAGAAAAGTGGATCTTACGCAAGGCCTTTGAGGACACCGACTATCTGCCCGATGAGATCCTTTGGCGTTACAAGGTCCAGTATACCCAGGGGGCAGGCTGTGAGAGCCTCGGAGAGAAACTGGCCCATAAAGAAATGACCGAGGAAGAGTACGAACAGATCAAGGCTGAAAACCCGAAGGCGACTATAAACAGCCGGGAAGCAGCCTATTACTTCAAGATCTTTCGTCAGTTCCACCCCCAGGATTCTATCCTGGGATCGATCGGAATCTGGACCGGTTTTGACTTTACCGAAGAGAGAGAGCGTGTCCGGGGCACTATGGACGGTGACCTTAAGCATGAATACAAGGAAGAAGATAAGGAGCCAAAAGATTGTAAGGCGGCCTGAATTCAGTCTCAAGGTTAGAAGGAGGTAAATAATGTCACTACCCACACATTGCAGATACTTGATTATCGGGGCCGGGATTCATGGCTTGAGCACCGCTTACCACCTTGCAAAGGAGCTTAGGTCTAAAAGGCGCGGCTCAGGAAATGATATCCTGCTCATAGACAAAACAGCTATAGGTGCAGGGGCCTCGGGTATTGCCTGTGGGATCATACGCAATAATTATTATCAGCCGGCTATGCAGGAACTCATTTCCCACAGCGTAGACATCTGGGAAGAGGATGCCGAAGGATATGGCTACCTTCCGGTCGGCTATATGCAGATATCCCCTGAATCTATGCATAAAGATGTGGCGGAAATCTACGACCGCCAGAAAAATATCGGCTATGAATCTGAATTCATTGAAGGAGAGAAAGATTGCTTGAAGTATATGAAAGAGGGAGTCTTTCATGACTGGAAGGCTGGAAATGCCACCTCCATACTCCATGAGAAAAAGGGAGGCTACGCGCATAATGCCAAGACGCTATACCGGCTTGCAGATAAGGCAGAAGCCGAGGGAGTTCGAATCCTCACAGAGGTCGAGGCCAAAGGATTTATAATTAATGGCTGTGTGAGCAGTGTGGAAACCCCAAAAGGCAATATCTATTGTGATTATGTGGTCATCGGTGCCGGCCCCTGGGCCAAAAATTTCTGGGATATGCTGGGCCTTCCTGATAGGGTTGATATCAAAGAGGGGAACGAGAAAGTGCATAAGGCCATCAAGATGTGGACGTACTGGTGCCTACAGGAAGGGACCCTGGGAGTGGAGCCCTCTTATGGGATGGATAACAGGGGAAGGATGCCACCGGTTATCCATCTGGATACGGATGCGCCCCTTTACTCCAGCGAGGATAACTCGCTAATCACCGATGAGATGTGGGGAATTTATTACAAGCCCGATTTTAATTTTAAGGGGATACAGGGAGGTAGCACACCCCACAAAGTGGAAAAGAAAGAGGTGAAGGTGGATCCTTATGGTATCGATTCACCGCATTTTGTTGTGGGTCCAGAGTTTGCTCACATGTGGACTTCTGCCCTGGCCCACTGCCAGAAAAGGTATGAGGATAAATATTTCCGTTATAAGAAGGAACCATCCGGTGGACTCGGGGCCTTCGCCCCTGATAATTTTCCCATTTTCGACGTCATGAAGGAGAATTGTTATCTCATTGCTGACTCCAGTCATGGTTACAAGATGATCGGAGTGGGTCAGCTCGTGGCCAAAGAGATCTTAGGGGAGCAACAGGCCTTACTCGAACCCTTCCGCTTTGACCGTTATGAAAAGGGTAAACTCCTCCCAGAGTCCAATAGCCCCTTTCCCTGGAGTTAAATTGTAGCGTTGCATGGAACTGACGATCCTTGGTTCAGGGGGATGCATGATCATCCCCAAACCCCTCTGCCGATGTCGTGTCTGTAAAGAGGCAAGGGAAAAAGGGGGCCGCTATGCAAGGACAGGCCCTTCCGCATTTGTCCATGACGAGAACCTCCTGATTGATACACCGGCAGAAATCGCCTGCCAGCTAAACCGGTCCCGAATAGGACGTATCGATCATCTCATCTTCACGCACCTGGACCCGGACCACATAGAGGGGTTTCGGGTCGTGGAACAGATCACCCTGGATTTCCGCACATGGAAGGCCTACCCGGACAAACACATCCGGTTGATACTGCCCGAGCAGCTGAATGACAGCCTGAAGGATATTCGGTCCGTTTACGGCCCACTGATCGATTTCTATGAAAGGCAGGGTTTTGTTCAATGCATCCCTTTTCGGGATACCATACAGGTGGGGAAGATCCAGATCACGGCCATTCCAGTGGACAGAGACTCCCACCTCTCTTTCATATACGTATTTGAGAAAGAAGGGAAGAGAATGGTGTATGCCCCTTGCGACATCAAACCCTTTCCTAAAGAGAGGGAAGAAGTACAGAAGGCAGATCTCCTGGTCATTCAGCCGGGGATCTTTGAAGACAGACTCAGGCATGGCTTCACATATCCTGCGGATCACATCTCCAGGACAACCCTCTATACCTTCCAGGAGACCATGGCTCTGGCCAAGTGGATTCAGGCCAAACGGGTCCTTTTTATCCATCTCGAAGAGTACTGGAATAGGAGCCATGATGACTATATGGCACTTCAGGGTAAATATGATAATATCAAGTTTGCTTATGACGGGATGACTTTTAGCGTGTAGAGTCTGATGATCTGACCGGTGACCTGGTTGAGCCCACCTTTGGTCATCTTAGCAGGATAGCGAAGATTGTCGATGAAGCGGATGTGGTCCGGTTTATGGCCAAGGGCGTCTTGATAAAAAAGCAGGAAGTCAAGGTCATGGATACCATTATTGAGAACTGTCACAAGCCCGTTTATATGGCCACAGTGACGGAGGAAGGTATCGCCCGGGCCGAAGAGATTCATAAGCCCTGTTTCTTCAGAAAAGGGCTCTTCTATTCTTGACATTCTGTAGCAATGCATGTCTATTATTGTAGAATTAGACACAATGGAATATGGGAGTCAATGAAAAATGAAAGTTGCTGTTTATCAGACAAGTCCGGTCTTGCTAGATCTTAAGGCTAATCTGGAAGAGATTATTGACAGAATCCATCAGGGTCGGGAAAAAGGGGCTCAACTGATCGTTTTTCCGGAACTTGCTTTAACAGGTTATTTTGTTGGACAAAGATACCATGAAGTGGCCCTCAGGTTAGATTCTCAGGAAATCAGAGAACTGGCATCCGCCACGAAAGGGACAGCGGCTGTGGTGGGTTTTATTGAAGAGTCTCCGTCCATGAATTTTTACAATTCCGCCCTCGTGGCAGTGAATGGAGAGATCGCCTTCGCTTACCGTAAACTCAATCTGCCCAGTTATGGGGTTTTTGAGGAGCGGAAATACTTTGCTTGTGGAAAGCACCTGCCAGTCTTTAAACTCCATGACTTCTATATCGGTGTTTTTGTCTGCAATGACCTGTGGCATCCTTCCCTGCCTTATCTTGCTGTCTGCCAGAAGGCAGAAATCTTTGTGTCAATATACAACTCGGCTCAGGGTTCCATGGGAACTGAGTTCAGTAATATTGAAACCTGGGGAATCATCAATACATTTTACTCCCGCATCTTTGGAATTTACAACATCTGTGCTAATCGTGTTGGTGAGGAAAGTATTCAAGAAAAACGAGCCCAGTTAGATGATCCCCTTGAGCAGACAAAAGCGGATGAAGACTCAGCCCAGCTGTGCCAGACGCAAACATACCGATTTTGGGGCGGCAGTGAGATCATCAATCCCTTTGGCCAGCAAATCACCAAGGCCGCCCTTTATGAGCCGGACGAAATCTTTGGGGAAATCTCAAGGAATCTGCTTCGCCAAAAAAAGATTTTACTCCCTTATTTGAGAAATGATGACCCTTACTTTACCCATCGGGAGCTTGAGCGCATTCTGTATGGGAAAACCTCCATGTATGAAATATAATATAAGGGGCCATCGCCATTAAACCACCTCAAAGTGACGAGTGGTCAATGGGGATAGGGTCCAATTCTTTGTTCGTTAAATTTGACCTTATAAAGGAAAAAACCATGAAAAAATCGAAACGAATTACAGTAGCAACGTTGTCAGGAGTGCTTTTCGGATTCGTCTGTTATGGGTTTGCTTCCATGGGTCCATTGGTCTTTACACGGATTACTTATGGGAATGATATTCAGTATCCCTTTGGCATTCAGTGGGCTGATGGCCCCTGAAAATCCTGAGTTTAGCAAAATCGGTATGTTTATCTGGACTATTGTACTCGGTATGGTATATGGATTGCTCATTGAAGTAATTACCTCCCTTATTTTTAAGGCTAAAGCTCAAGCTTGAAATAACACTTGAAGAATTATCTGAATATGTTTGAAAGGTTCTAGTCAGCAGAACTTCTCTATACTCCGTCACTCAAAAATCGTGTTCTTATCATTACGAATGATAAAAGGTCCGGTTTGAATAAGTAAACAACCTCGCCTTTCAAGGCAGGGTAGTTTACTTAGCACGGTATGGCCCCTCTTCACCCATGCTGGCCAGACCTATTAAGACTTTTTTTGTACAATAGGTTAGCCTCCGGAAACACAGGTCAAAACAACAAGTGTTCAAGGTTATATCTGAACACGTAGTTTTTGTAAAATCTTCATGAACTAAGGGAGGGATGACAGTTGACGGAAATAAAATCTCATAAAAGGGTCAACGACATTCTATTAGGCCCCCTCGAAAGACCGGCACTACAGTGGCTATCTGCACGCATGCCAACTTGGGTGAATCCCGACAGTCGCATTTTAGAAAATTATAAATAAGCTATAACCTAACCTAATAACAATGACCTGGTCTTTTTTACACGAAGTCGGCAGAAAGATAATTCATCTAATGATACTTCTAGTCCTTATTGTCTATTATATCCTGGAACAAACTTATAACAAGCAGGCAGCACTATTATCCTTGGTTGCTTTGTTGATGGTTTTCATAATCCTGGAATATTTCAGGCTGGAGTTAAACTGGAAAATGCCTTTTTTCTCTACGTTTATAAGGCCAAAGGAGCAAAACAGAATGTGCGGCGCAATTTTTTTTCTATCTGCAACAATAATCTGTTTGGCTGTTTTTGATTTTAAAATAGCTTTAGCAGCATTATTAATGACCACCTTTGGCGATATGACAGCAGCAATTGTAGGTAAAAAATATGGTCAGTCATTAATCTACAGAAACAAGACATTAGTTGGTTGTGTAACAGAGCTTATAGTAAATCTAATAGTAGGATTTACTATTTTAGCATTGACAAATATATATGCTACAACTGCAATGGCGTTCACAGCCACTGTAGTAGAAACGCTTGTTGACGAGCTTGATGATAACCTTATTGTACCGATATTCTCTGCTTTTGTTGGCCAAATACTTTTATTCCTTATATAGCTGGTTCAACCATTGCAAACATAGACCTCAAACCAACTTCTAATAAAGAGGAATTACTGAAAATCTGGTTATGTGTGTAAGGAAAAATGACCCATCTTTTGTCAGTACTTGAATTTGGATTTGCAAAATATATGCAGAAGTTCTTAAATTCTGCTAATTTTACATGGATTACCAGGTCCCCGTGTCTGATAATTATCTCTATGTTAACCCGCAGTATCCAGAGATCTACACCGGCTGATTTTTAAAGAAAGAGATGGGTTCAAGGGATAGCTCTACCCAAATTTCCTCGATTTTTCGCCCTTCTGGCAAGGTCAAGCCCTCCGATCACCGTCTCGGCATTCGCGCCTTTCCTGGCCCCAGCCCTCAATTTCAGCCACTGAGTTGCCCCACAACATTATGAGGTTGAATTTGGCTTGACACACGTGGTACATTGACATTATCCTACTTTGGGGTAACTAATGAAAAATATAACTGAATCTGAATTCATGGTGAAGTTGTGTGTAACTCTAGTGCCTTTCGTACTAACATATATCTGGATTCTTGTTAAAACGATTGTGCGCGGCACGTATATATTTTCAGGTTTAACTCTTGAGAGGAACGAAATCACTAGTGGCAAGAAAAAGATAAATGAGTTCCAAAATAGCAACTGGCAAGTCAATGCTTCTCAGGTACAGAACTTTTCAGCAATCACAGTAGCAATTGTGCTCCTGGTTGTGGTATTTATCTTAGAAAAAAATATGAATATTTGGACTGAGCTGTATCTTAATGTGGTTATAATAATTATAGGTACCCCGCCGTTTCTGAATTTATGTCTCAAAAGTTGGAATCAATTACACTACATGGT